>JBHJJF010000010.1:0-10366 GCA_050042885.1 Candidatus Phaeomarinibacter sp. | reverse complement strand
CCCATGAGGGAGTGGACGGACCGCCATTGCCGCGCGTTTCACCGCTGCATGACACGTCATGCGCGGCTCTATACGGAAATGGTCACTGCATCCGCCGTCATCCATGGAGACCGCGACCGGCTGATTGGTTTTTCGGATGTGGAACACGCGGTGGCCCTGCAGCTTGGCGGGTCCAACCGGGAAGAACTGGCGGAAGCAGCTCGTATCGGGCGTGACTTCGGGTATGACGAAATCAACCTCAATGTGGGTTGCCCGTCTGATCGCGTGCAGTCCGGCCGTTTTGGTGCCTGCCTGATGCGCGAATCTGACCTCGTTGCCGACTGTGTGGGCGCCATGAAGGCGGCGGTCGCTACGCCGGTCACTGTCAAATGCCGCATTGGTGTTGATGACCAAATCCCGGCAGACGTACTACCGGCCTTTGCGCAGACAATGCGCGAAGCAGGAGCGGACGCGTTGATCGTCCATGCGCGCATGGCGTGGCTGGACGGTTTGTCGCCGAAACAGAACCGGGATGTCCCACCGCTGGATTACCCGCTTGTCTACGCATTGAAGGCTGCCCATCCAAACTGGCCGATCAGCATCAATGGTGGCATTCAGAGCCTTGATGAAACACAAGAGCATCTCCAGCACATGGACGGCGTCATGATGGGTCGTACGGCTTACAATGAGCCCTATGTGCTGGCAGAGGTAGATAGGCGCCTGTTTGATGAAACAGCGCCCATCCCCAGCTGCCACGAAGTTCTGGAACGTTTTTTGCCCTACATGGAACAGCAACTGATCGACGGCTGGCGCCTCAACTCAATGGCCCGGCATATCATTGGCCTGTTTCACGGCGCTCCCGGCGCACGCGCCTTCCGTCGCTACCTCTCCGAGCATATGCACAAGAGTGGTGCAGGTATTGAGATAGTAGAAGCGGCAGCACGCCTTGTTCCCGATGCTGACAAGAGCTGCGATGCAACTGGAAAAGAACGTGCGCAAGCAGTCGGTGCGGTGTAGATAGCGGCATCATGGATTTTGCTGGTGTCGATTTTTCCGTTCTTCTTGTCTTTTTCGCTGCTCTTGCCTGCGCGGGCCTGCTCGCCGGGCTTGTGGCGGGGCTCTTCGGCGTCGGCGGAGGCATCGTCATCGTGCCTGTGCTGTTCTATGTGTTCACAGCGTTTGAAATTCCTGAGGACGTCAAAATGCATGTGGCGGTGGGCACGTCTCTGGCCACCATCATTGTCACGTCCATAAGGTCTCTGCGCAGCCATCTCAAATCGGGCGTTGTCGACGTGCCGCTCCTAAAGAGCTGGATACTCCCGGTTGTCGCGGGCGTTGTTGCCGGCACGGCAGTGGCCGACATGATAGACGGCACAGCACTCACATTGATTTTCGGCAGCATCGCCCTCGTGGTCGCAGCCAACATGGCTTTTGGAAAATCGACCTGGCGGCTCGCGGACGATATGCCTGGACGGCCTGGACGGGATGCTATTGGTGCGGTTATGGGGTTCTTGTCCACGCTCATGGGCATCGGTGGCGGCACATTCGGCAACACGGTCATGACGCTCTATGGGCGTACTATCCATCAGGCCGTCGCAACAAGTGCCGGCCTCGGACTGATCATTGCCGTGCCTGCAACACTCGGCTTCATTTTCAGCGGCTGGGGTGAGGCAGGCATACCGCCGGGATCAATCGGATACGTAAACCTGATTGCCTTTGCCTGCATCGTGCCCGCGACCATCCTAATGGCCCCGGTAGGTGCGCGGTTGGCGCACAGCCTGCCACAGAAGACGCTCAAGCGTGGCTTTGCGGCTTTCCTGGCGCTGGTTGCCATTCGAATGCTCTACGGAGTGCTCGCAGGCTAGGCGCCGATGATCGTCCACGCGCCGGCGGATGTGGCAATGAGCTTCTCGCCGGCAAAGAACTCGCCCTGCGTGAAAACGATGCGCCGACCCTTCTTGCGCAACGTTGCACAGCCTTCCACCCAGTCTCCTTCGCGTGCTCCGGAAATGAATTCCGTGTTCAAGTAGATTGTCGCAATCGGGACGCCGCCGGTCGCGTGGTAGACCACGGAGCCCAACAGCGTGTCGGCGAGGGTCGAAAGCATGCCGCCGTGCAGCATGTCGTAGGGGTTGCAGTGCCGCTTCTCGACAAGAAAGCCATATCGCTGCTCGCCATCCACCTGCTGTGGTGGTTTGTAGATCGGCCCGGCAAGCTTCTCGAAGGTGTCGTAGTCAAAGGTGTGGATGGGTGTCCATCCATCAGGAATTTTTTCCATTTCAGAGCTTCTGATCATATTCGCCGACTTCTGGGTGCTGCGATAGCACCGCGTCGATCTCTTCAAACATGGCGCGCATGTTGTTTTCAGATGCCGGGCTCTCAACAACGACCACCAGACCCGGCTTGTTGGAGGACGCACGGACAAGGCCCCATGTGCCGTCTTCCAGTGTCAGTCGAATGCCGTTGACGGTCACGACATCGCGGATTGTTTGGCCCATCAGTTTGTCACCGGCTTCGAACTTGGCCGTATAGTGCGCAATGACTTTGTCGACAACGCCATATTTCTGGTCGTCCGGGCAGTGGGGAGACATGGTCGGTGATCCCCATGTCTTTGGAAGATCTTCCTTGAGGTCCGCCATGCTCTTGTCCGGCGCACGGTCCAGCATGTCGAGAATGGCAAGGGCCGCAACACAGCCGTCGTCGTAGCCACGGCCAATCGGCGTGTTGAAGAAGTAATGTCCAGACTTCTCAAAGCCCACGAGGGCGCCAAGCTCATGGCTGCGCCGTTTGATGTAGGAGTGACCTGTCTTCCAGTAGTCGGTCGTGGCACCCAGTTCCTGCAGCACCGGGTCAGTCAGAAACAGGCCGGTTGATTTCACATCCACCACGAATTTGGCGTTGGGGTGCTGCTTTGCCAGATCGCGGGCAAGCATGACCCCGACCTTATCCGCAAAGATTTCGTCGCCGGTGTTGTCGACGACGCCGCAGCGGTCCCCGTCACCATCAAAGGCCAATCCGACGTCGGCGTTGTGCTCCAGTACCTCATCGCGCAGCGCGTGGAGCATTTCCATGTCTTCAGGGTTCGGATTGTAGCGCGGAAAGGTGTGATCCAGCTCACAATCAAGGGGAATGATTTCAGCGCCGGTCGCCTTGAGGACATCCGGCATGAAGGCGCCTGCCGTGCCGTTACCACAGGCAGCAACGACCTTGAGTTTACGGGTGAGTTTTGGTCGGTCCGTCAGGTCAGCAATGTAGCGGTCCCGCATGTCGTCGACATAGGTATAACCGCCACCCTCGCGAGTTTTGCCAAGGCCGCCAAGAACGATCTCCTTAAGGCGGCTCATCTCGTCAGGACCGAATGTCAGCGGCCGGTTTGCACCCATTTTAACGCCGGTCCAACCGTTCTCGTTATGGCTGGCGGTGACCATGGCAACGCAGGGAACATCGAGTGCGAACTGTGAGAAGTATGCGACCGGCGACAAAGCCAGTCCGATGTCGTGGACTTTGACGCCCGCGGCCATGAGGCCGGTGATGAGGGCCTGTTTGATACTGGTCGAGTAAGAGCGGTAGTCATGGCCAACGGCAATCTCGGGTTTGACGCCAAGCTCATGAATGAGCGTCCCAAGTCCCATACCCAATGCCTGAACCCCGAGAAGATTGATCTCCTTCTCGAACAGCCATCGCGCGTCGTACTCGCGAAAGCCCTGTGGCGCTACGAGGGGCACATTTTCATAGTCGAGCGTGTTCTGAGCGATATCTGCACGCGGGGTCGGCAGCATAGGACGGCCTCTTGGTGGGAGTGAAAGCGATAGGGCTGAAAGCGAGGTAGCATGCCTTATGCCACTATTTTATTGCGGAGTAAGCATTGTCTGAACTTGCTACTGACGCAAAATGAGGCGGTCTCCGTCAAATTGCACTGCACTTAGTTCGCGCAGGAATGACATGCCGAGCAGGGACTGCGATAACCCATCTCCCTTCGTGACAGATGCGTCAACGTTTCTGACGGTCAGCGACCCTACACGGACTTCGTCAAGCACCACCCGTGCACCCGGCACGGTTCCGTTGGCGGTATTGTACAATCGGTCGAAGCGCAGCTGTGACATATCGATGCCCAGCCGCGCGGCATCGGAGGTCGACAGGGCGACATCACTGGCACCGGTATCGACCAGCAGCCTCACATTGGTTCCGTTGAGAAGTGCCTGGACATGGAAGTGGCCATCCATGCTTGCCCGTAGCGTTACTTCACCGTTTGCCTGGTCGATGGGGCTCGATGGTACAATTTCGCCCACGAGCCTTGCGCCAAGCATCTTGAACTCGGTCTGAAATGAATAGGCCGTTACCAGAACGATGCCGATGGCAATCCAGACCATGGCCTGTTTGAGGGCGAGGCCCGCACGTTCGCGCCAGCCTACGATGACCGACGAACCGACCAGCGTAAGGAGCAGTACCAGATAGACCAGACGCATCTGATCATCTTCCTGGGAGAGGCTGCCAGGGTTCATCACGACCAGAAGCAGGACCACGGCGCTGATCGCCAGTCCGCCAAGCCCGATCCACGTCCACTGATTGCGATACATCCCGTCGCTCCAAGTATTTCAGCCAACTGTGCCAATCCGTAGCCTGTAATTGGGGGCTATAGTATGAGCAAATGACTACGAATTTGCTTGGTGTTTGCAGAGGGCCTAATTATCTTCAAGTTAGTGTGGTATAAAAAATATCACAGAAAAAATCGTGTTTAGAGGTTCGCGTGGCAGAGAAGCCCACCCAGTTGAGACCCGCCGCCGGCGTTCTGCCCGGTGAAATGCGGCAGCGCTTTGGCCTTCCGGCATTTGATGCTGGCTGGGTCTGGCTGGCCGGCGCCGGGCCGGGTGATCCGGGTTTGCTGACACTGCACACGGTTCATGGTCTCGCTGAGGCCGATGCTGTTGTTTACGACGCGTTGGTCGATGAACGCATTCTCGCCCTTGCCAAGCCGACCGCTGAACTGGTGTTTGCTGGCAAGCGCGGTGGAAAGCCAAGTCCCAAGCAGAGCGATATCTCCGACCGACTGATTGAGCTGGCTGGCGACGGCAAGCGTGTATTGCGCTTGAAAGGCGGCGACCCGTTTGTATTTGGGCGCGGTGGTGAAGAAGCATTGGCGCTTGTTGCCGCCAAGATTCCCTTCAGAGTGATCCCGGGTGTTACGGCAGGAACCGGCGGACTGGCCTATGCTGGTATACCTGTCACACACCGAGAGACCAACCAGGCGGTGACCTTCGTGACCGGGCACAGCGCTGCCGGGGAAGTGCCTGAAGGCATGGACTGGAACGCCATCGGCAAAGGCTCGCCGGTCATCGTGCTCTATATGGCCATGAAGCACTTCGGCATCATTGCGGAACGCTTCATGGAAGCTGGGCGCAAGGCAACCGACCCGGTCGCTATTGTCAGTAACGCGTCAACTCCTGATCAGCGAGTTCTGGAAACGACACTTGGAAACGCCGCACGAGCAGCTGCGGAGGCGGGCATGGCCGCACCGGCAATCATCTGCATTGGGGAGGTTGTCCGTCTTCGGCAGGGGCTGGACTGGCTTGGCGCCCTGACAGACGGCCGTGTTCTTGATCCCGATCCGCTTGGCAAGGCGTCAGACCGTCATCAGGACGGCGAGGGCAAGCAGCGCCCAAACCTCGCCTGATTGCTGGAGCGCCAATGGCAACGGCAGAACCTCAGAATCTATCTCGCGCGCGAGCATCTTGGGGGCAATCCAAGTGCCGATGGCCGCACCACCAGCAGCAACTGCCCCCGGCAGCAGGCCAAGCGCAACAGCAGCAACAATCAGCGCAATGATAATGCCGGTAGCGGCTGGCCCAAGGTCCCGGCCATTGCCTTCATCCATGTCTTCTTCTGAAATCTGCGTTCCGTCAGGCGGCATGATCACGACTTTCGGATCTGCCACTTCCGGTGTCGGTGCTATGGATGTGCCGGACTCTTCGTCCTCGACAGGTGATGGTTCAAAGAGGAGTGCCGCGGCATGGGAGAGGGCACCTGCGGCGGTGAGTGCCACCACAACCATGTGCGGGCCGCCATCTGGCGTATCGATGTTCCCGATCACATAGATTGTCGCGAGCTTGATCATCGTTGCGACCAGCAGCGGTCCCGCCGCGCGTTGGCCGTGGTCGTCCATGTGGCCACCGAGCAGAATGAGTGCGGCGACGCACAGCACGGTGCCCACCACCAGCGGCAGTCCCACATCATGCGCCGCAAAAAAGACGCCTCCTGCCGCCAGACCTACAAACGCTCCGACCAGAGGGTAGGCCCTGCGGACACGCGGATTGAGGGCAACTGCGGCGGGCGGATGCGGCAGGGGCAGGCGGGTGAGGGTCGCGGCGGCGCAATGCACATCCTGGAACCAGGCCCGGAAGGTCCAGCCGTCATCGCCGGTATTGAACGGGGTCGTCATTGGGTGTCGTCGAAGGTCATCTGAGGTTTTTACCGACAGAATTGTAAGTTATGTGATGAATTGGCATCACAGAAAACGTCGCGTCAAGGCGACCCTAGCGATGTGGTGACAGATGCGCCACACAACCGCAGGCGAGTCAGTTTTCTTGAAACCCGCACGATCGGAGCTAATATCCCGGCAACGGTGACGCGTGTTCACTTTTTGATAGATGGGTGCGGCTGCAACCTCAATGCGGACGGTCGGCCTCACTGCACCCTGGAGGGAGTATCATGGATATCGAATTCAGCCCGGAAGACTTGGCGTTTCGCGACGAAGTGCGCGATTTCATCAAGGAGAACTACCCGGAATATCTGCGCGAAAAGAAGTCGCGCCAGGACATGAGCAAGGAAGACATTCTCGCCTGGCACAAGATTCTTCACAAAAAGGGCTGGGTCGCCCCCCATTGGCCAAAGGAATATGGCGGTACTGAATGGAACGTCACACAGCGCTACATCTGGGGTGAAGAAAGTGCCCGCGCAGAAACATCTCCTTTGCTGCCTTTCGGTCTCTCCATGGTCGGCCCGGTGATCTTCAACTACGGCAACGAAGAGCAGAAGGCGAAGTACCTGCCGCGCATCCTGTCCGGCGAAGACTGGTGGTGCCAAGGCTATTCAGAGCCCGGGTCCGGCTCTGACCTTGCGAGCCTGCGCACCCGTGCAGTGCGCGATGGTGACGACTACGTCATCAATGGCAGCAAGACCTGGACAACGCTGGCTCAGCATGCGGACTGGATGTTCTGCCTTGTCCGGACAGACACGGAAGTGAAGCCGCAGGAAGGCATCTCTTTCATTCTCATTGATATGAAGACGCCAGGCATCACCGTGCGCCCGATCATTACCATTGATGGCGGCCACGAGGTGAACGAAGTGTTCCTCGAAGACGTGCGCGTCCCCGCTGAAAACATGATTGGCGAAGAGAATAAGGGCTGGACCTATGCCAAGTTCCTGCTTGGTAACGAACGTTCTGGCATTGCCGGCGTCGCCCGGTCGAAGAAGGCCATTGAGCGCCTTAAGTCCATTGCCACCGCTGAAACCGTGGACGGTGAGCCTTTGATCAAGACGGACAGCTTCAAGCGTAAGATCGCAGACCTTGAAATCGACCTGACCTCACTTGAGTTCACTGAGCTGCGGACGCTGGCGCAGGAAAGCAAGGGCAAGGGCCCCGGACCGGAAAGTTCCATCCTCAAGATCAAGGGCACTGAAATCCAGCAGCGGATCACGGAGCTGACGGTGGAAGCTGTCGGCAATTATGCCTACCCGTTTGCCTCACCGAACGGCGAAGGCTCCAATGAGCTGCCAGGTCCCGACTACGCACTGGGTGCTTCGCAGGGCTATTTCAACATGCGGAAAACGTCGATTTATGGCGGTTCCAATGAGATTCAGCGCAACATCATTGCGAAAGCAGTGCTGGGGCTCTAATCACTACCCCGAACAGTTTTGTTTCCGGGAGGCGATGGGCTTATGGTCCGACCGCCCCCCGGCAACAGACACCCTACGAATTCACATTTTGACTCGACGGGCCGCATCCAAGCGGTTCGCGTAAAACAACCTGACAACAGGAAGGACGCCCGAGCGATGGATTTTTCCTTCTCCGAAGAACAGACACTGCTGCGCAACACAGTGGAGCGGTTTGTTCAGGACAATTATGACTTTGATACCCGCCGTAAGATCACTGCCAGCGAAGACGGCTTCAGCCGCGAGAACTGGCAGCAGATGGCCGAGCTTGGCCTTCTTGCAGCACCGTTCTCCGAAGAACAAGGTGGCCTCGGCGGCGGCCCCATAGATGTGATGGTGCTCATGGAAGAGTTCGGCAAAGGCCTCGTCGTCGAGCCGTTCATTCCAACGGTCGTGCAGGCTGGCGGTTTTTTGCGTCGCGGCACACCGGCACAGATCGAAGAACATATTCCCGGAATTATCGCCGGTGAAACGCTGTGGGCATTTGCCTATGCAGAGCCACAGGGCCGTTACAATTTGGCGGACCTGACAACCACCGCTACAAAGGACGGCGACGACTTTGTCATCAACGGCAACAAGGCTGTTGTTCTTGGTGGGCCATGGGCGGACAAGCTTGTCGTCACGGCTCGCACATCCGGTGGCCAGCGCGATGAGAAGGGCGTTACGATTTTCATCGTCGACAAGTCCGCAACTGGTGTCACAACACGCGACTACCCGACAGTTGATGGCTCACGCGCTTCGGAAATCACCTTCGAGAACGTCAAGGTCGGCGCGGACGCTGTGATCGGCGACGTCGACAATGGTCTGCCGCTCGTTGAGCAGGTGTCTGACGAAAGCATTGCGGCTCTTGCTGCTGAAGCTTGTGGCTGCATGAAAATGCTGGTCGATGACACTGTTGAGTACTGCAAAACCCGCAAGCAGTTCGGTATGCCAATCGGCAAGTTCCAGGTTCTGCAGCACCGCATGGTCGACATGTTCATGAACCATGAGCAGTCGGTATCTATCAGCTACATGGTGAACCTGAAGTTGGCTGAGGATGCAGTTGAGCGCACCAAGGCAGCGTCTGCCGCGAAAGTGCAGATCGGCAAGGCTGGACGTTTTGTCGGCCAGCAGGCTGTGCAGCTGCATGGCGGCATGGGCATGACCGACGAACTACGCGTCGGTCACTACTTCAAGCGTCTGACCATGATCGACACACAGCTTGGCAATGTCGATTATCACCTCAAACGCTACGCCGACGCCGCCTAATTGCGGTTTACATCGGCATGAACATGGAACGGCCGCTTCTTCCTGAGGCGGCCGTTTTTTTTGTTCTCCAATCCGCGAAGCCTTACTACATGCAAGACTGACGGTGAAACCTAATAGGGTTGCCGACGGATGGTGTGTTCCTGCCGTGCCGGAATTAGGGGAGAACGAAAAGCAATGAACGAGAAAAAGAAAGTTTGCCTTGTTACCGGCGTCGGTCCGGGAACCGGGGCGGCACTGGTTGAGAGGTTTGCAGCAGGCGGGTACGTCGTTGCGATGCTCGCAAGATCGGAAGAAAGATTGCGCGCTCTTGAGGGGCGAGTACCGGACACTCACGCTTACAAATGCGATGTCTCTGTCGATGCGGATCTTGCACATACCATTGAGGCAGTTAGGAAAGATCTGGGTGGACCATCGGTCGTTGTGCACAATGCCGTGGGTGGCGCATTCGGCACCTTCCTGGATATCAAACCTGAAGTCTTGGAACGGAACTTCCAGGTGAATGTCATGGCTTTACTGCATATTTGCCAGCAGACGGTCCCGGCCATGGTTGAAGCCGGGGAGGGCGTGGTTCTGGCAACCGGCAATACGTCAGCCTATCGCGGCAAAGCCAACTTCGCAGGATTTGCACCAACAAAAGCCGCGCAGCGTGTTTTGCTGGAAAGCGTTGCGCGCGACGCTGGACCCAGGGGGGTGCATGCGGCCTACGTTGCAATTGACGCGGTGATTGATGTGCCCTGGGCGCGTGAGGCGATGCCGGACAAACCAGATGATTTCTTCGCCAAGCCCGCAGACATTGCCGACGAGTGCTTTCGCATTGCGCACCAGGCAAAGTCCACGTGGTCCTCGGATGTGATAATCAGGCCGTTTGGGGAAAACTGGTAGCCGGCCACACTGACCCGCGTGATTTTAAGCGGTGTCGACGACCGGCTGAAGCTCATTCATGATAAGGCGCGCGCGGGGCAGCACCACGGTAGCTCTGGTACCCTTGCCAACTTCGCTTTCCAGATTGATCGTACCACCATGGGCGTCAACAAGTCCGGACACGATGGCGAGGCCGAGTCCCGTCCCACGTTCGCCCGTTCGCGCTTTTGAATTGCCCTGGCGGAAGGCATGGAGAACTGTAGACAGCTCGTCTTTATCCATCCCGCAACCTGTGTCCTGAACACCAAATGCAATCGACCCGTCAGGTTGCACCTGACTAAACATGGTC
>JBHJJF010000009.1:0-97137 GCA_050042885.1 Candidatus Phaeomarinibacter sp. | reverse complement strand
CGCGCGGTGCTTCTGACGCCGGTGCCTTACATCTTTACCTATTTGTAGCATGCCTATCTGGCGCGCTATTTGTGGCTGACGCTGGCGGATGGGGTCGTCCTGTCGGGCCGCGACGACGTGCTGTATCTCAAGACGTTGGATGGCCTGAAACGGGTCGACCTTGTGCTGCGCCGTGTCGACTCCGAGTTCTGTGATCCCTTGGAGCTGCGCACTGAATCAGAGCTTGGCGTCGCCGGGCTTGTCCGGGCGGTGCGGGCCGGCAATGTGGTTGTGGCCAACGCCCTGGGGACCGGCATTCTCGAAACGCAGGCACTGCACGCCTACATGCCCGCCATTGCAAAACACTATGACGACGGTGATCTTCTGCTGCCCGATATCGCAACCTGGTGGTGTGGTGATCCAAAGGCGCGCGATCATGTCATCGCAAATCTTGATAGCCTGGCCATCACTGAGGCCGCAAGCCGTCACCGGGTCATGGCCCCGGCGGTCCATGGCACCGCAGGTAGCGACATCGGACCAACGGCGCGTGAGCAGTTGATCCGGAGCATGCGTCTTCGCGGCGGGGATTTTGTCGCGCAGGAAATGGTGACCCTGTCGTCCACACCCATTCTTGATGGCAGCGCGCTGGCCGCACGTCCGGTGTCTTTGCGCTGCTATGTAGCGTCCGTAGGGGATGACTACATTGTCATGCCCGGCGGGATGGCGCGGTTTTCCGCTGACACTGAACCGCGCGCGTTGTCCATGCAGTCTGGCGATGGTTCCAAGGATGTATGGGTTATCGGCGACGGGCCGCCGGATGACTTTTCGATGATGAAGCCGGCCGAGAGGGCGTCTCAAACGCGCAGCACAACCGGCGACCTGCCCAGCCGGGCGGCGGACAACCTGTTTTGGCTTGGCAGATACATTGAGCGGACCGATGCCACTTTGCGGCTTGGCCGTGCCTGCGTCATGCGCCTGGCCGAACCTGAAGCGTATCCAGGTGGCGGGGCCGCCCTGTCCCGCTTGGCGCTTCTCCTACATGCACGCGCTGACGATGCAACTGCGCCAGACGGTCTTCATGGCCCCGTTGACGTGCTGCTTGCCAGACTCAATCTGCTGCTGACGGACCCGTCGCATCTTAACAGTATTCCGAGTGCGATTGATAATGTTCAGCGTACGGCCTATTTGGTGCGTGACCGTCTTTCGATGGATTCACTCCGCAACATTACCGAATTCGCACCGGCACTCGCGCCGCTTTCCGGCGCCAGTACGTTTGAGACGTCGCCAACACTCGCGATGGTACAGGAGAACCTGACCATCACGGCAGCTCTGGCTGGCCAGCAGGCTGAGAACACCACACGCGGTGCTGGCTGGCTGTTTGTTGAGATGGGCAAGCGCATTGAACGTGCGCAGAACCTCATCTCGGTTTTGCGTACACTGGTCATCGACGGCGATGCGGAGGCCAATGGTTCGCTTGCGCTCATTCTGGAACT
Organism: Candidatus Phaeomarinibacter sp.; assembly: GCA_050042885.1. GTDB lineage: Bacteria > Pseudomonadota > Alphaproteobacteria > CGMCC-115125 > CGMCC-115125 > Pyruvatibacter. The sequence continues at coordinate 95,665 of JBHJJF010000009.1, read as the reverse complement.
CGCAGACAGCTTCATGACCTATCGGACGCGCTATGTGGCAGCGCCGCAGCTGGCGCCCATGCTTGACCTCGTGGTGCTGGATGAGACGAACCCCCGGTCGGTGGCGTTTCAGGTTGTTGCGCTGTCGCAGGCGGTTGGTCGTATCCCTCGCCCGGGACGCAATGTTGACCCCACAGAAGATGAGCTCAGCATTGCAGCGCTGGAGGCTGACATTCGCATGGTGGAGCTGGATGCCCTGTGCGACCGCTCCAAGGGCGGTCGTCTTGACGAACTCGACGCTATGCTGGCGCGGCTCAATGACGGGCTTTCAGACCTTTCAAATACGATCAGCCGTATCTACTTTGCCCATGCGGAGTCGCAGCGGATTTCCTTTGCGCCGCGGCATTAGGAGCAAAGACAGCTCATGCCGGTCCAACGCTTTCGAATATCGCACAGCACCACCTATCGCTATAGCCAGACGGTGACGCTGTCGCAGCACGTGGTGCATCTGGAGCCGCGGGAAACACCAACCCAAAAATGCCTCTCCTATGCCTTGAGTGCAGCGCCTGAACCGTCGAGCCGTCGTGCGGACGCCGACTTTTTCGGTAACCCTGTGAGCTATCTCACCCTTCAGGATGATCACACGCTGCTTACGGTGCTGGCGGTCAGTGAGGTGGAGGTGATGCCACCACCCCTGCTTGATCCGGAAGTCACCATGCCGTGGGAGCAGGTGCACGACTTCATCAGTGCGGACCCGGCGGATCCGTCGCGTGATGCGGTGCAATACTGCTTTGATAGCCCTCTGACAATGTGGAGCCGCGACCTGGCGGGCTATGCGCTGATGTCTTTTGTTCCCGGACGACCGGTGCTGGCTGCAGCCATGGATCTCACTTGGCGCATTCATGATGAGTTCCGGTATGACCCGACGGTCACCGATGTCACGACGCCCGTTGACGAAGCTTTCGATCTCAAGGCGGGTGTGTGTCAGGACCTTGCCCATGTGCAGATTGCCTGCATGCGGGCGCTCGGACTGCCGGTGCGGTATGTGAGCGGATATCTGCTGACCCGTCCGCCGGAAGGCCAGGCGCGTTTGGTTGGGGCCGATGCCAGTCATGCCTGGGTTTCTGTCTATTGTCCCGGCCATGGATGGGTTGATCTCGACCCGACCAACAATCTTGTGGTCTCCACAGAGCACATCACCAGCGCCTGGGGCCGTGACTATGGAGATGTTAGTCCCATTTCCGGGGTCATTACGGGCGGGGGCACCCACACGGTTGATGTTTCTGTGGATGTTGCTCCGATGGATGGAGACTAGGCGTGGCATTGCAGGATGCCGCCTACGATGCGTTGTTCGCTGACGATGAAGGCCGCGTGTGCCGAGACATTCCGGAAAGTGCGTGTAACGCGCAGCCGGAAAACGTGTCCGCTCATCTGATCAGCCTGGCTGCGACCAAGGCTGGAGATGGTCTGTCTGATCCCAAGCTCATACTGGCCTGGGTGCTCAATGCCCTTGGTGCCCCGGCCTTTCTGATCGGCATGTTGGTTCCGCTGCGGGAGGCCGGGGCGCTGGTGCCCCAGTTGTTTGCGGCCGGGGCCATTCGTGCCCTGCCTGTGCGCAAGTGGGCGTGGGCCCTATCAAGCCTTGTTCAGGGCATCTGCGTCGCCGCCATGGGTGCGGTTGTCCTCATCTTCGATGGTCCTGCGGTCGGCTGGATAATTGTTGGTCTGCTTGCGGTTTTCGCTCTTTCGCGCTCGGTAGCGTCCGTGGCCTACAAGGATGTGCTTGGCAAGACGGTCTCCAAGTCCAAGCGCTGGACTACGCCCGGAACGGCGGACAGCATCGCGGCCTTTGTTGTGCTGGCCTTTGGACTGGCGCTGTCAGTCGGCGTGCTTGCGCGGTCCGTCGAGGTCGTGTCGGCGGCTCTCTTTATCGCCGGCGGTTGCTGGATTGTGGCAGCGGCCGTGTTCACAAGCCTGCAAGAAGAGCCGGGGGCAACCGAGGGTGGGGGCAATGCCATCGCGACGGCATTGGCGCAGCTATCCCTATTGCGTGAAGACCGGCAGTTGCAGCGCTTCATTGCCACACGCGGCCTGCTCATCGCCACGGGCCTGGCGCCGCCCTATCTTGTGACGCTTGTTGCTCAGCGCAGCGGCACGGACTTGTCGCAGCTTGGCGCTTTTATTGTGGCTTCAGGTCTCGCAGCGGTCCTGAGTTCCTATTTCTGGGGCCGGTTCTCGGACCGCTCCTCGCGACGGGTGCTGATCTATTCGGGTCTGCTTGGGTCTGTCGCCTTGCTGCTTGCGCTAAGCGTCACGTTTCTGGTGCCCACATGGGCAATGGCCTATGCGATGGCCAGTGTGCTCTTTGTACTGATGATAGCTTACAAAGGTGTGCGGCTGGGCCGGGCGACGCATATTGCTGATATGGGGTCGGAGAGTACGCGCGCGGCCTATACGGCGCTCTCCAACACGGTCGTTGGGGCCCTGCTTTTGCTGGCGGCGGGCTTTGGGGCTGTTGCGTCGCTGGCTGGCACATGGGTGGTGATTGCTGTATTCGCATGCATGTGCGCGGGCGCGGCCATCGTTTCTGCGGGTCTTGAAGAGGTGCAGCAGGCATGACAACAAAAGAGCAGGCAGAGTGGACACCGCCCACAGATCTGACAGAGCGCATCAAACTGGCATTGGTGCCACCGTCACTGGACATCCGCCGCCGGGTCAATCGCGAACTGCGCAAGGGCGAACCTGAGTTCGGCTTGGTTCCGTTTCTGTGTGCTGCCGATAAGGACGCGATTGATATCGGGGCCAATCGCGGTGTTTACACGTGGTGGATGGCGCGCAGCTCAAAGCATGTCCATGCCTTTGAGCCCAATCCCAAGATGCTGGGTATCCTGAACCGCGTGCTGCCGGCCAATGCCACAAGCTATGCGGTCGGTCTGTCCGACAGTCAGGGTGATGCGGGCCTGTTCATCCCGCAGCGTCGCAAGGGCTACTCCAATCAGGGTGGCTCGCTTTCCACGCGCAAGGCCGAGATCCCCCATGGTGAGGTCACCGTGCAGACCCGGACGCTCGATAGCTATGAGTTGCGGGACATTGGCTTCATCAAGATCGACGTTGAGGGTTTCGAGGCACCGGTGATTGCAGGGGCCCGAGAGACGCTAAAGCGCGAGCGGCCGAACCTGCTCATAGAGTTGGAAGAGGCCCACACCGGCGAACCGATTGAAGGCATGCTGGGTGAGATTGCGGAGATGGGCTTTCAGGGTTTTTTCATGCGCCGCGGCCAACTGACATCTCTCAAGCACTTTGATCCGCAGGCCCATCATCGGTCTGCCGCGGGCAAGGCGGACTATGTGTTCAATTTCATCTTCATTCCGACCTGAGCCAAATGTGCGGCTTTCCAACGGCCATTTACCTCTTCGGACGCAAAAAGCGTGCTTTGAGCCGCTAATGTGCTAAGAGGCGCTGTCGCGATATCCAATGCCTTCCTGGGAGCCCATGCCTGTGGCTGACACGCCTGCAAGCCTCGCAATTTCGGCCGTTGTGCCGGTCAAGAACGAGGCGGATAACATCCTGCCGCTTGTGACTGAAATCGATGCTGCGCTGCGTGAAACCGGTGCCTCATATGAGATCATTTATGTGAATGATGGCTCCGACGACACGACGCCGCAAAAACTGGTCGAGACACAGGCAACCTTCCCGGCCCTGCGGATCATCACCCATTCCAACAGCTGTGGCCAAAGCCGCGCTGTGGCCACCGGCGTGCGGTATGCGCGGGGGCGGATGATCGTGACGCTGGATGGCGATGGCCAGAACGTGCCCGCGGATATTCCCGGCATGTGGGCCAAGCTTGAGGGTGCAGACGATCTCATGGTCGCTGGCCGCCGTATGAAGCGCCGTGACGTGTGGATCAAGCGGGTGTCATCGCGCTGGGCCAATCGCATCCGTGCGCGGCTTCTCAAGGATGACACGCCGGACACGGGCTGCGGGCTCAAACTATTCCCGCGCGACGCATTTTTGGAGCTGCCCTACTTCAATCACATGCATCGGTTCCTGCCCGCTCTCATGCAGCGGCATGGGTATCGTGTCATCAATCATGATGTGCAGCACCGGTTCCGCGAGCATGGGACGTCAAAATACGGCACGCTCGACCGGCTGTTTGTCAGCATCTTTGATATTGCAGGCGTCATGTGGTTGCAGCGGCGTATCTCGCGGCCTGAGACCGTCCACGACAGTCTTCAGGCGGACTAACCGGAGTTCGGGCAGACCATGCCACTAGCTGAACGCATCAAGGCGCGGTTGAGAGCGCTCGACAGCCGGGCGGTCATGGTCATTGGCCTGGCGTTCTTTGCCTTCGGCACGGCACTCACCCTCATCCTGTTCGGCAGCGCGTGGCTTGCGCTTGAGGGGGAAGGCGATGTCGCATCGATGATCGCCGCCGTAGACGATCCTATCCTCGCGCCGCTTGCGGTGGTGCTCATCTATGTCGGTCTGGGCGCATTGGGCGCGCCGCAATTCCTGCTGCAGGCGGCCGCCATCGTGGTGTTCGGGCCGTGGCTCGGCTTTCTTTATGCCTGGGGCGCGACCATGGTGAGTTCGTCTGTCTTTTACTGGGCCGGGCATTTTTCCGGCGCGCAGGCCCTGCGTCGCTTTGCCGGTGTGCGGGTCAATTCCATCAGTGAGGCGCTGGGACGTCATGGTATCCTGGCCACCGGCATCAGCCGCGTCGTGCCCACCATGCCCTTTGTCATTCTCAACATGGCGTTTGGGGCCAGCCATGTGAACTTCGGCAAGTTCCTCATCGGTACCGGTCTTGGCACCATCCCTAAAGTGGCGGTCGTCGCCTATGTGGGCGCAAGCTTGGGCGACTTTCTCGCCAGCCGCGACCCGATGGATCTCGCCTTGATGGCCGCCATCATCGTTCTGTGGATCGTCTTCGCCTGGTGGGTCCGCCGAGCACTCAAGCGCTCCGGCTGGCAGAAGGCGGTGGATGATGCGGTAGATGCGCCGACTGCTGAATCAGCAGTCCGGCAACGAGATAAGCCATAACAGGCAAACTTCCGCCATGAAGCCGAAGCATGGTCTGCGCCAGGTTTCATATGCAGGAGGAAGAACGGGTGTTTATCGGACACTTGCCCGCGGGCTATGTTTTTTCACGTGTCTTCGCGGATCGCCTGGCTCAGGCTGCGGCCATGGTGGGCAGTATCCTTCCTGACGTGGACCTCCTGTACTTCTACACCTTAGGTGATCGGGCTGTGGTTCATCACCATTACTGGACCCATGTTCCGGCCTTCTGGGTCGTGTTGGGCGTCATCATCTGGAGCATTTTGCGTCTGGTCGGCTCGCGGTATCACCTCTACGTGGTGCCGCTGCTTCTCGGAGTTTTTCTCCACTTGTGTCTCGATACCATCGTCGGGTCGATATTCTGGATGTACCCCTTCAGTGACATGACCCTAACATTGATACACGTGCCGGCACTGTATGACCCCTGGTATCTGAACTTCATCTGGCATTGGACGTTTGCTCTGGAAATCGCGGTCGTGCTGTGCGCCGGCTATGTCTTTGTATCAAACCATCTCAGGAAAACAGTTTCGTCCAGCAGGCGGTGATGACCTCGTCGCCTATGTCCAGCACCTTCTCGCGCCATTCCGAATCCGCAGGGTTTGAGCATTCGCCGACTTCCGCGACAATGGCATTGCCCTGCTCACTGTCGCGGTCGCCATGTGCCCACAGCCAGCCTTCCGCGCGTTCGGCGAGGATCATGCGGGCGCCTTCGAAGGTGCCGATCTCGCAGGAGAACGCCCGAATGTCCGCATGCGGATTTTCCTTACAGATGCCTGCCGTCACATTGCCCTGGGTGGGTGTCATCACGCTGTCTTCGCCGGCGGGATACTTCACATTCTCCGCGCCCAGCGCCTCACACAACCACTGATAGCCTGGCGCGCCGACTTCATGGCGGGACAGGGCCTCGTAGGTTGCGTAGTCCCCAGCGCCGGTGTGCATGTCAATCAGCACAGCCTCCTTGGCATGGTGCAGGACATCGCCATAGATCTTTGAGAGCTGGCGGTTCGATTCAACGCGCTCGTTGCCGCCGTAATAGAGTCCACGCGGATAGTCGTACTGACCTTCGGTGAATGCCTGCTGCACCCATGCCATGCCGTGTTTGTCCGCCAGCGCCCAGGCTTTTTCGACAAACTCCGCCGTTGCTTCGTCGCTCAGATCAGCCGGGTTCAGGATATCGTAGACGTCGCGATAGTTCTGTGATGTCGGGCGAGGGTCGTCGGGTTCGAGAAAATTGCGGTTGATGTCTACATTGTCTTCGTTCTGCCGTCGCACCCAGGCGAAGCCGTATGGGTTGTGCGCGTGCACGAGCAGGATCGCTCCGTCGCCCGGGAGGGTGAGGTCGTCCAGCATGTCGTTGAGAAACTGTGCCTGCACGGCGGACCCGGACGGACCCTCGGTGCCATGAGTGCCACAGCTGACGGCGAAGACACGGGCAGGGCCTAACGTCTCGGTGATGGCGGGGCCCAGATAAGCCGTGTCGATCGTGAGGTCGCGATCACCCGGGCCTGTGGCTTTCAGCGTGTGGGCCTCGAGGGCAAAGCCGCGCTGGGTGGCTAGTTCACGGAACTGATCGCGGAAGGCGTAATAGTCCGTCTGAAAATAGGCGACCATCTGTGCCTTTTGAACCTACTCCGCGGCGTGGGACGGCGCGATGTGTTCCGGCTTTACTTCCGGTGCTGCGGTGTGGGCTGCCATGGGCTTCATGCCGAGGCGTGCCAGCAGGGCCTTGTCGTGGTCTTCGCCGGGATTGTCCGTGGTGAGCAGTTTTTCGCCAACGAAGATCGAGTTGGCGCCCGCGAGGAAGCACAGCGCCTGCAGTTCATCAGACATATGCTCGCGGCCGGCTGATAGCCGTACCATGGAGGCAGGCATCATGATCTTGGCGACAGCGATGGTGCGGACGAATTCCAATGGGTCGAGGTCGTCGACTTCGCCTAGCGGTGTGCCGCCGACTTTCATAAGAGAGTTGATCGGCACGCTTTCTGGGTGCTGCGGCAGGTTTGCCAGTTCCATCAGCATGTCGGCACGGTCTTTTTGTTCTTCACCCATGCCGATGATGCCGCCGGAGCATACATGGATGCCGGCGTCGCGCACATGGGCCAGGGTATCGATGCGATCATCAAAGGTCCGCGTGGTGATGATGTCCGTGTAGTACTCGCGGCCGGTGTCGATGTTATGGTTGTAGTAGTCGAGGCCCGCATCACGCAGGCGCTTGGCCTGCATGGCGTCGAGCATGCCAAGGGTCACACAGGCTTCCATGCCCATGTCCTTGACGCCTTCGACCATCGCGCACACGGCATCCAGGTCGCGGTCCTTGGGCGAGCGCCAGGCCGCACCCATGCAATACCGGGTCGCGCCGCGCTCCTTGGCCTTGCGGGCTTCCACCAGCACCTTTTCGACTTCCATCAGCTTGGACGCCTTGAGGCCGGTTTCAAACTTGGCGGACTGGGAGCAGTAGCCGCAGTCTTCCGGGCAGCCGCCTGTCTTGATGGAGAGGAGCTCGGACTGCTGCACTTCGTTGGGATCGAAATAGCGGCGATGGGCCGTCTGGGCTGCAAACAGCAGATCATTGAACGGCATGGCGAAGAGGCCGGTGACCTCGTCACGGGTCCAGTCATTGCGCAGATCAGGATGCAGATCAGATGGCTGTTGGGAGCTCATGGGACGGCCTCTTTGTAGATACGCTGTTCTTGTGTCGCGCAGCACATGCACGGGATTACTGGCAAATCTACCCGCCTGCGCCGCCAAATGCGAGCGCAAGCGCCTAAATCGACCGGAATCCCGCCATTGACGCTGCGGCACGCGCGTCCAAGGCCGCCTTCTAGGCTACCGGCAGCGAGCTAGGCGGCGGTTTCTTTCTCGGTTTCGCTGAGAAACTCACCAAGCTTGGTGACGGCGGGAACTGCGGCGGCACTCACGCGTTTGAGAATTGCCATGCGCTTTTCGTCGTCGGGCGAAACGCTTTTGATCATGCTGGAAAACCCGTCAAGGCGGTTCGCCTGTAGCCACTGGTCCAGACCGGGTTCCTGGGACCAGGCATACTGGTTCATCATCGAGGCGAAGGTGAAGCGCGCGAAATCGATCCCTCCCTCGGGCAGGGGGACGACGCCGCATAGCTGGTTCTTCTTCGCTTCGTCACCATCACCATAGGTGGCTTCCACATGGGCAATCAGTGATGCGCTGAAAGTCGGCTGGTATGAGCGGATGAATTGCGGTGTGATCACATCGCCATCGAAGACAGGGCGTGAGTCCTTGTTGGTGACGGCCGTTGCGGAACAATCCACATGCACTGTGCCAGGTGTTGTGGGGACTGTGCCCTGATCAAGAACGATCTCGTTGTTCGTAACGCTCTGTACATGACCCATGCGGACCACATTCTTGATGCGGCGTAACTCCTGAAGTTCCAGCGGGCTGATCGTGGCGCCGTGGAACATGGTCGGGCGCACCTGAGGGTCAAAACGGACAAAGTATCCGCAGGCCTCCAGGTGGTCGAACATGTCATCGACTGAGTCAGAGGCTGCGATGCCTTCCATGTACGCGGCCTGGGTACCGACGGTGGCTTCAAAGAATTCCGGAGTCGGCTGGGTATTGGCGCGATCAAGCAGCCAGGCATCGCGGGACTTGATCCAGCAGATGTTGTCCGGATCGACACCGGTTTCCAGCAACCACAGGCAGGCATCTATGCCGGTCTTGCCGCCGCCAATGACCACATAGCCGTCCGGCGTCTCACTGATCTTCGGCAGATCGTTCAAGGCGATGAAGGTGACGTCGTCGCCGATGGTAAAGTTCGGCGTGTGGGTGGAGGGCACAGAGTTTGTGAGGAAGGCGGCGTCGACCAGTTTCTTTGCGACCTTCACTTCATAGTGTTGTCCGCCGACGATTGACCGGAAATGACCGGTCCCGTTTTCCATTCCGGTGAAGTGACACATGGGGAAGTACTGCACCCGACCTGTCGGCAGGAAAGTGTGACGCATGACCTGCTCATAGTAGGACTTAATGTCAGCCCCGGATGACAGGTCGCCCATCCCCTTGTTGAGACCAGCCTCGTCCTTGCGGCCCGTCGACAGTTCGCGGGACGCGACGCCGTAGAAGGCGGCGGGCTGATGCAGGGTCACGAAGGGGTAGGCATCGTTCCAATGCCCACCGGGGCTTGCATGACCGTCGACGATCAGAATGCGCGCGTCGGTTTCGCTGACCAGCGTATCCACAAAGGCCATACCCATGGCGCCTGCACCAACGATCAGATAATCCGTCTCCAGTACCTCAGTCATGATGTCACGTCCTCTTGGTTGACCCGCGTTCCCACGGCCGGGACGGCCCTATGGGCGGAATGGGTTTTCGTTTGACCTTTGATATAACGGTGTTATGTTCTGGCGAGATAACTAATAACAGCGTTATGGCTTGTCAAGCGCAGGTGCGAAATATTTGAGAACTGTCATTCAATGACCCCCAAGAAAGCTCCAAAAACTGAGGCCTCAAGCCAAGAATCAGCGCCTCAGAATTCTAAAGAGGCGAAAGCCAGAATTCTGGCGGCTGCCTCCGATCTGTTCCTTGAAGGTGGCGTCAAGTCGCTCAGTGTTCGCGCCATCGCTGCCAAGGCAGGGATATCGACCATTGGCATTTACAGCCACTTTCAGGGCAAGCAGGGTATTCTGGATGCGCTGTACATCGAAGGCTTCGAACTTGTCATCGAGAGCATGACGGTGGCTGACCGGTCGTTGTCGGCGCTGGACACCATCATGCAGGCATCGAAGCAGTATCTGGACATGGCGGAGGCTCACGCGGCTCACTATCGGCTGATCTTTGGGGAGCGTGATGCGAGCTTCGTGCCGTCTCTTGAAGCGGAGATGGTGGGTGCTACTGCTTTCACCACCATGGCCCGGCATGTTGCAGCGCTGTTGCCGGACACGGCATCGCGCAGGGAAAAGCAGGATGCCGCCGTCCAGACATGGGCTGTTCTGCATGGCTATGTGAGCCTGCGTCAGCATGATGTGTCGCGTCTGGTGGACATGAGCGACTGGAAGGCGCAGGCGTTACGCTCCCTCGGCGTGCTGGTGGAGGCCATGCATCAAACGGCAAATCCGTAACAGGGTGTATCCGTCACACACGGCTGATAGAGTTCCCTGCGGGTTGAGGGGAAAATCATGAGTGCTCACGCACAAGTCGATACAGGCCAGGCCACAAATGCGATTGGCGGGCCGGTGGCGTCACGCGGCGGCCAGTTTTCCTGGGCCATGTTCGACTGGGCCAACCAACCCTATTACACCCTCATCACCACCTTCATCTTCGCGCCCTACTTCGCGGCCACCTATGTGGGCGACCCCACGCAGGGGCAGATCCTGTGGGGCGAAACGCTGGGCTATGCGGGCCTCATCATTGCACTCATGTCGCCCGTCCTAGGGTCCATCGCGGACCAGACCGGGCGGCGCAAGCCGTGGCTGTTTGTCTGTACCCTCGCTTTTTGTGCGGCGGTTGCCTGTCTGTGGTTTGCGCTGCCAGGCGAAGGGGCCATCAATCCACTGCCCATCATGGTGGCGGCGGCTGCTGCCGCGGTTGCCATGGAATTCGCCGTGGTTTTCAACAACGCCATGCTGCCGTCGCTGGTGTCTTCCGCGCGTATGGGTACGTTGTCCGGCGCGGGCTGGGGCATCGGCTATGTGGGCGGTTTGCTGGCGCTGATCCTGATGCTGTTCTTTCTGGCTGCGGATCGGGAGACAGGTCTGACGATGCTTGGCGCGCCGCCCTTGTTCGGTCTTGATCCGGCGATGTCGGAAGCGGACCGGTTTGCCGGCCCGATGACGGCCATCTGGTTTGCCCTGTTTGTGATCCCGCTCTTTTTGTTCACGCCGGATGCGCCGGCGACAGGTGTGCGTCCGGTAATGGCAATTTCAAAGGGTCTGAAACAGCTCCGCCGGACGCTCAGCCATCTGGGCCGCTACCGCAACATTGCGCTCTACCTGCTGTCGCGAATGCTCTATTTCGACGGCCTGTCGGCAATCTTTGCCTTCGGCGGCATCTATGCAGCAGGGATTTTCGGTTGGGAAATCATGACGCTGGGCCTGTTCGGCATCATTCTGTCGATCTTCGCGGCAGCCGGTGCGTTCCTTGGGGGCTGGCTGGACGACAAGATCGGGTCCAAGCGTACGATCCAGATTTCTGTCCTTGGGCTGATCGTTGCCACTGTTGGGTCGGCCTCCATCGGGGCTGACACCATCTTCTTCACCATCCCTGTCGAGCCTCCGCAACCCGGCGCTGCGCCCTTCTCAAGCATCGGTGAACAGATCTATCTGGTCTTTGGCATTCTCATCGGCATTTCCGGCGGGCCCGCCCAGGCTGCCAGCCGCACCCTGATGGCCCGCATGGCCCCACCCAGCATGATGACGGAGTTCTTTGGGCTCTATGCGCTGTCAGGCAAAGCAACCGCCTTCCTCGCCCCATTCGCAATTGCCTGGGCCACGGGCGCCTTTAACAGCCAACGGGCCGGCCTCGCGGTCATTGTGGTCTTTCTCGTCATTGGCTTTATGCTGTTGCTTGGAGTGACCGAGCGCCGCGAAGAAGCCATCTCGGACTGACTTCACAACAACACGACCAGTGTCCGGCGTATCCGGGCCATTTGCGCCGGGGAGGGCACACGCGTGTCACAGGACATCACGGAAGTTCCCATTACGCCGTCAACGCCTGCTGGCGTTGATGAGCCGGGTCCCGATTCGCAGTCAGCGGATGGGGGCGTTCCCGCCGACAGACGCGGACAGATTTCCTGGGCGGTGTTTGAATGGGCCCGCAATCCCTATGTGCTGCTGATCACGATCTATGTGTTTGCGCCCTATTTCTCCAACTTCGTTGTGGGCGACCCGGTGCAGGGTCAGGCCATCTGGGGCTACATCAACGGCTTTGCCGGCGCGGCCATTGCCATCCTCGCGCCGTTCCTGGGGGCCATCGCTGATCTTGGCGGTACCCGCAAGCCCTGGATCATCGCGTTCACGCTGATCATGGTGCCCGCCATGATTGCGCTTTGGTTTGCACTGCCCGGTGACGGCGGCATTGGGATCTGGGGCGTGGCGATCTGCATTGTCACGATCACCATTGCCTATGAATTTTCAGCGGTGTTCCACAACTCCATGCTGCCCTCCATAGCGCCGCATTCGCGCATTGGATTTTTGTCTGGGCTCGGTCTGGCGCTGGGCAATCTCGGCGGCCTGCTGATCCTCATCTTCATGCTGGTGTTCTTTACGCTGCCGGGCAACGTCCCGTGGGGATTTGTTCCGGATACCCCGCTTTTTGGTCTCGATCAGTCATTGCATCAGGACAGCCGCATCTCAGGACCGGTTGCGGGACTATGGCTCGCGGCCTTCTCGCTACCGCTGTTCCTGTTCACACCAGACGCTGCCAAAAATACCATCGGTGCAATAGCAGCCATGCGCAAAGGCGTGGCGCGGGTGGTGCAGACAGTCATGCGGCTCAAGCATTACCGCAACGTGGCGACCTATCTGGGCGCTCGGATGCTCTACAATGACGGCAAGACGGCCGTTCTCATCTTTGGCGGCGTTTACGCAGCTGGTGTCTTTGGCTGGGGACCGCTCGACATGCTGGTCTACGGCATCATCCTGTCGGTGTTCGCAGTGCTTGGGGGCCTCATCGGCGGCTGGCTGGACGATACGTTTGGGTCCAAGGCTGCCATCATGACGTCCATTGGCGGCACGACCGTTGGTTTGCTGCTGGCTATTTCCATCACGCCGACAGAGCTTTTCTTTCAGCCCTATGAAGTGACCGGCCCGATCTGGTCGCTGCCGTTCTTCAAGACCCTGCCGGAGCTCCTTTATCTGTGTGTCGTCATCATCATCGCTATTTTCATCACCGCGGCCTATGCCAATTCCCGCACTATGCTGGCACGTATCGCACCCGCGCAGATGATGACGGAATTCTTTGGTCTCTATGCATTGTCCGGTACGGCCACGGCCTTCGTTGCGCCCATTCTGGTGGGTATCTCAACGGAGATGTTTGACAGCCAGCGCGCCGGCTTCGGGTCGATCCTTCTCCTGCTGATCGCAGGTATGGCGGTCATGATCTTTGTACAGGAAACAAGGTCCGAGCGGGCGCCTGATGATCATGGCTAGAGGGGACACATACGCATGAGTGAAGGCTGGCCGCGCGGCGAGGAAGAAACGGGCATCGGGTCACCGGCTGATGGGGAGCCGCACAATCATACGGCGGGGCAGGTCGGCTGGCTGATGTATGAGTGGGCGAACCAGCCCTACTTCTCCCTCATCACCATCTTCCTGTTCGCCAACTATTTCGCCAACGTCTTCTATCAGGGGGACGCCGCTGACGGGCAGGCCTACTGGGGCTACACCCAGGCCATTGCGGGCATTGCCATCGCGTTGATCTCGCCCATTCTTGGTGCCATGGCGGATGCGTCGGGTCCTCGCAAACCGTTCATCGGCTTCTTTCTGATCGGCGTGACGGCAGCATGTGCCGGCCTGTGGATTGCCGAGCCGGGCGGTGCGCTGGTGCCGGTCATGGCGATGGTCATTCTGGCGTCCATCTCGGCAGAATTCGTCATCACCTTTTCCAATGCCATGCTGCCAAACATCGCGACCGAGCGGCGCATGGCATTGTTGTCTGGTGTTGGCTTCGGCATTGCGCAGGTCGCGGGCATTTTCGCGCTGGTGCTGGTGCTGTTCGCGTTCCAGCTGCCGGGCAATCTCGAGGCGTCCTTCATTCCGGACGCACCGCTGCTCGGGCTGGACCGGGCAGCGTTTGAAGACGAGCGCATTGTTGGCCCGCTTGCGGGTCTTTGGTTTCTGGTTTTCATGTTGCCGCTTTTCCTGCTGACACCGGACCAGCCGAAATCTGGCCTGCGCCGGGCCGAGGCGGCGCGGCAGGGTCTGAAGCAGCTGGGAGAGACATTCCGGCGCCTGAAACACTTCCGCAATATCGGCATCTATCTCATCGCGCGGATGCTCTACTACGATGGCTGTGCCGCAGTATTCATGTTCGGCGGCATCGTTGCCGGTGCTTTGTTCGGCTGGGGGGCGCTGGAGCTTGCCGTCTTCGGCATCATCGTGACCCTGTTTTCCGGCATCGGCGGCTTTCTGGGAGGTGTCCTTGACGCCCGCTTTGGCAGCAAGCGAACCATCGTGAGTGCGCTTTTTCTGGTGATCCTCACCAGCATTGCGCTGGTGTCCGTGGACCGCGACACGATGTTCTTCGTGATCGACATCGAGCCGCGCGCCGAAGGTGCGGCTCCGTTCTCAAGTCTCGGCGAAATCATGTTCCTGGCCATCGCCTGTCTCTTTGGTGTGGGTGTCGGCCCGGCGCTTGCATCCAGCCGCACAATGCTGGCGCGCCTTGCGCCCCGAGAGATGATGGCGGAGTTCTTCGGGCTTTATGCCCTGGCCGGCAAGGCCACGACCTTTCTCGCACCATTGACCATCGGCATCGTCACCCAGGCGACTGGCAATCAGCAGCTTGGCCTATCCATTGTGCTGGTGTTTCTGGTTGCCGGTCTGGTGATGATGTTCTTTGTCAAAGAACAACGATCTGAAGCCATTCATACCTAGTGGCTATTCGAGCACAACTGCCGTGCCGCATGCTGTCGCCATGAGTATGGAGCCCTTTGAGCCGACCGACTCGTAATCGATGTCGACGCCCACGACAGCATTCGCGCCTGCGGCGTCGGCTTGGTGCATCATGTCTTCGATTGCGGCTTCGCGGCTGGAGCGGAAGACTTTTTCGTAAGCCCCGGACCTCCCGCCGAAGAAATCGCGGAGCCCGGCAAAGATATCCCGCACCACATTGGCGCCGGTTACGGCTTCGCCCGCGACAAGCCCCTTGTACTCGACGATGCGGCGGCCTTCGACAGAGTTGGTGGTGGTGACAAGCATGGCGTGCGGCTCCTCAAACAACTAGTGGCGGAAGTGACGCATACTGGTCAGGACCATGGCAAGGCCTGCTTCATCCGCTGCGGCAATCACTTCATCGTCGCGGATCGAGCCGCCGGGCTGGATGACAGCAGTGGCTCCGGCTTCCGCGGCACTCAGCAGGCCGTCCGCAAAAGGGAAGAAGGCGTCAGACGCAACAACAGAGCCTTTGGCGAGGGCTTGTGTCAGACCGGCTTCCTTCGCGGCATCCTCTGACTTGCGGGCGGCGATGCGGCTTGAATCAACGCGGCTCATCTGTCCGGCGCCAATGCCCACGGAGGCGTTGTCCTTGGCATAGATGATCGCGTTCGATTTCACGTGCTTGGCAACACGGAAGGCGAAGAGCAGATCGCTCATTTCCTGCTCGGACGGCGCGCGCTTGGTGACGACCTTGAGGTCGGCGGGCATCACACGGCCTGCATCGCGTGACTGCACGAGCATGCCGCCTGCAACCGTCTTGGCGGTGAAGCCCTTGGCCTCCGGGTCCGGTAGTCCTCCAGTAATCAGCAGACGGAGATTTTTCTTCTTGGCGATGATTTCGCGAGCAGCGTCATCTGCGTCCGGGGCGATGATGACTTCGGTGAAGATGCCGGAGATCTTTTCAGCCGTCGCGCCGTCCAGTGTGCCGTTGAGCGCAATGATGCCGCCAAAGGCTGAGACCGGGTCACAGCGCAGGGCTTTCTCGTAGGCTTCAGCGAGGGACCCACCAAGCGCCACGCCGCAGGGGTTGGCGTGCTTGATGATTGCGACAGCGGGCTGCTCTGTGCCGAACTCGGCGACACACTCAAATGCGGCGTCGGTGTCGTTCAGATTGTTGTAGGAGAGTTCCTTGCCCTGCAATTGGGTGGCAGTGGCGACGCCGGGGCGGTTGTCGCCTGTTGTGTAGAAGGCGGCGTTCTGGTGCGGGTTTTCGCCGTAGCGCAGCGTCTGCGCCAAGGTGCCGGCGACAGCGCGGTAGGTTGGCGCGTCGTCTTCGATCTCGGCAGCAAACCAGTTGGAGATGGCGGCGTCATAGGCGGCGGTGCGGGCATACGCCTTGGCGGCCAGGCGTTGGCGCAACTGGAAGCTGGTCTGGTTGTCGTGGGCATCCATGTCCGCCAGCACAGCGTCATAGTCTGCGGCATCCACCAGCACAGCCACACCGTCGTGGTTCTTGGCGGCAGCACGGATCATTGCCGGTCCGCCAATATCGATGTTTTCAATCGAGGTGTCGTAGTCGGCACCTTTTGAGATGGTCTCTTCAAATGGGTACAGGTTCACGGCCAGCAGGTCGATGGGCACGATGTTGTGCTTGTTGGCTGCTTCTTCGTGCGTCTCGTTGCCGCGCACATAGAGCAGCCCGCCATGAACGCCGGGATGCAATGTCTTGACCCGGCCATCCATCATCTCGGGAAACTGCGTGATGTCTGAGACATCAGCGACATCAAGGCCCGCATCGCGCAGTGCCCTGGCGGTGCCGCCTGTTGACACCAACTGAACCCCGCGTTCCGCCAGTGCCTTACCAAAATCTATGAGCCCGGCCTTGTCTGAGACGGATAGAAGGGCCCGGCGGACGGGGCGAAGCGGGGACTGATGTGCGGTCATGGAGAAAGCGAGCCTTTGAAAGGACGGAAGCCATTTGAGAAGCGGGCGCGATAGCACGTTTGTGCACCGGCATGAAGCCCGGGCGTCCTTCTCCAGACTGGATTATTGCGCAAGGTCGCTATGCGTCTTCGGAAGGTGTAGCTGTCTCCGGCACGCCAATG
This sequence comes from Candidatus Phaeomarinibacter sp., assembly GCA_050042885.1. Classification (GTDB taxonomy): domain Bacteria; phylum Pseudomonadota; class Alphaproteobacteria; order CGMCC-115125; family CGMCC-115125; genus Pyruvatibacter. The sequence continues at coordinate 78,963 of JBHJJF010000009.1, read as the reverse complement.
GGGGGCACAGACGGGTCCGTTTCTTCCGGCTCAAAGGCATCTGTTTGCTCCGGTTTTGCGGCGGCATCGTCCGCTGTCCCCAGATTTTTGGTGGTCAGCCGCCTGAAACTCCACTTCACATGGGCCTCATCGCGGAAGACATGGTGGCTGACGACAATCTGCTGGGTGCGGCGCGGCGGGCCTGGCTGGCCCATATAGATGGATTCTTCCAGGGTCATTTCGGCATTGCCGCTGGCACGGAACTGCCAGCCGTCGCCATTTGGCAGTAGTGCCAGAATGGTCGTACCGTCATGGGCCATGGACACCCGAACATCCGGGTGCAGATGGAAGCGGACGGCAAAGTCTTCTTCGTTTTCCCCACCGGTGAACAGGCGCAGTGGGTCCCACCAGCTGGCGCTGTGCGGCCGCAGTCTGAACAGTGTGTCCTCGCCCCTGAAGTCATCACCGTCAGCGGACAGGTAGATGCGCCGTTCATGCTCCAGGCCAAAGTGCTGGACATAGCCGTCATGGCGCATCTCCAGCCACACACCGCGATCTTCTTCAGTCCGGCGGCTTTCGACCAGCTTGGGGCCACGAACAAGGCGGGCGCCCAGTATGTTGCGCAGCCAGCGTGCCTGCAGGATGTGTGCGGACGATGTGTCGTCCACGGTGACGGTTGAATGGGCGGCTGTAGCGCGCGCTGCATCAGACCATTGATCCGCCTGCGGTGTTTGCGCGTGCATGTGGCTTGGCCCGCAATTGACGATCAGCCGATGCCGTCCGGCGCTCATCTCAAAACTCAGACAGCCCGCATGGGCTCGAGCGGCGCTGGCCGGTTTGGGCGGTGCGCCTGCGTCCACCACCACAAGTGTGCGGCCGGCTGCGGCGCGTTGAAAGCCTGAGTGCGGCGCGAAGCCAAAGGGCCTTCCATTGGCATCATCCCGGGCAAGCACTGCGTCGACGGCGCCGCCGGCGCTTTCATCGGCCCCGTTGAAGAGCGCCAGGCGTCCATCGCCATGGCGGAAAAACCGCAGCATCGGCATGGCGCGATCAATGGCGCCAAGCATCTTTGCGGGAACTTCTACATCGCGGGCCATCAGCGCGTCGCGCAGCGACACAAGATCCGTCAGAAGTTCGAGCTGCACTTGCGGGCTGCGGCTGATGTGGCCGCCGTCGGGCAGCAGTTGCCGATCCAGTTCGCGGGTGAGCAGGACAAGCCCTTTTGCGAGCCGTGTGCGCCCCTCGGTGAGCGTGACGCCTGACAGCGTCAGACCGATGGCTGCGGTGAGCCGGGGAAGTCCGTCCGGCGCGCGGCGTGCGGTTCGTGCCAGGTGGCGTGCTTGTGCTGCCATGCAGCGCAACAGGTCGGAGCGGTAAATAAGTTCGGCATTTTCCAGCAGCAGGCCGCCATGGATCGACCAGGAGATTATTCGGCGAGCAATGACATGTGGCTGCCAGCCTACAGGATGCCATTGGCTGCATTCATCAAGCCAGGCGCGGGCATGTTGTTGAGCAAGAGCCGTCTTGGTGTCATTTGAAAGGATTGCCAGATGACGCAGCCAGCCAAAGCCGTGAAGGTCTTCTGCGAATGCGCGCGACGGTGTTGGTTGTATGAAAAGAGTGTCGCCCACACCTTCCAGATGTCCGCCAGTGAGATCGAACCGGCCGTTGAGGATGCGTTCGCCCGTCTGCGTGTTTGCCGGGCGCAGCTCGGTCGGATTGAGAACGATGGCATCGGGCATCGGCCCGCGCAGGGTCAGATGGTAGGGCTTCGATGCATAGGCAAATCCGGCGAGCGCGCGGGTGGCATGCCCCAGGGAGCGGGCTGCGAGATTTCCGGTCAGTTCTGCCGGGCCGCTCATTCTTGTCCGCACTCTCCCTGTTGGCCCTGCCCTATCTGTCATGCCCTCTTGGTCGTCGCTGCATTTCAGCAGCTTACAGATTATTCGCCGCGAAGCATCCTGATGTTGGCTGCATAGGCATCTGGCCCGCCCTTGAAGGTCGCACTGCCGGCCACAAGCACATCGGCTCCTGCCGCCACAACGCGAGGCGCCGTTTCCGCATTGATGCCGCCATCTACCTCGAGGTGAATGTCGCGGCCGGTCGCGGCGATCTTCTTGCGCAGGGCTTCGATCTTGCGCAGCTGGCTTTCAATGAATTTCTGGCCGCCAAACCCCGGATTGACGCTCATCACCAGTATCAGGTCCACGTCATCCAAAATCATGTCGACCACATCAGCAGGCGTGCCCGGGTTGAGCGAGACACCTGGCCGCTTGCCCAGCGATCGGATCAGCTGCAGCGTGCGGTGAATATGCGGACCAGCTTCCGCGTGCACGGTGATAATGTCGGCGCCCGCATTGGAAAACTCTTCCACGTAAGGGTCCACCGGCGCGATCATCAAATGGACGTCAAACACCTTATCCGAGTGGCCACGCAGGGCCTTTACCACCATTGGACCGATGGTGAGGTTGGGCACAAAGTGACCGTCCATCACATCCACATGAATGAAGTCGGCACCGGCCTCATCGATGGCACGGACCTCTTCGCCCAGGCGGGCAAAATCAGCAGACAGGATGGACGGGGCGATTCGGATGTTTTGCATATGTGTGACGTAGCAGAGGCTTGAGGTTCACGGCAACAAAGGAGGGGAATAGCAGCGCTATTCGGCGCGTTTGAGGCGGGCGGCAAAAAACCCGTCCATGCCACCTTCCCCAGCCCAGAAGGTAGGCAATGTGCGCATGTCGCCGTCGGCGGTCACAGCTTCCTCAAGTCCGGGCAGGTCCGCGGGCGTGATCGGCAACCGCTCGAAGCCTGCATTGGCGGCGAGGAACTTTTCAATCTGCTGTTCGCCTTCCTGCGGCTGAAGCGAGCAGGTGCAGTAGATGAGTGTGCCGCCGGGAGATGTCAGCTCCGCGGCCTTTGTCAGCAGCTTTTCCTGCTGCGACACCAGCTTGGCCAGGTCGGATGTGGACTTGAGATGCGGAATGTCGGGATGACGCCGGATCGTGCCTGTCGCGGAGCAGGGGGCGTCGACAAGGACGTGGTCGAAGGTCTTGTCATTGCCGTCCGGTTCCCAGGTCAGGGCATTGGCTGTCACAACCTTGGCGGCGAGTTTGGTGCGTTTGAGGTTATGGGTCACACGGACGAGGCGCTTTGCAGACCTGTCGAGAGCCGTCACATCAGCACCGGCGGCTGCCAGCTCAAGGGGCTTGCCGCCGGGAGCGGCACACACGTCAAGCACCCGTTTGCCGGAGATATTGTCGAAGAGCTTTGCCGGCAAGGCAGCGGCTGCGTCCTGCACCCACCACTCGCCGTCCTTGTACCCGTCCAGCGTGTCCACGCGGCCACCCTCCGTCAGGCGGATACTTCCGGTCGGCAGAACCGCGCCGGTGAGCTTATCTGCCCATCCCGCTGCGTCTGACTTTACCGTCAGGTACAGTGGCGCCTCTGCGAGATGTGCGTTGGCTATCGCAGTCGCTGTTTCCTCGCCATAGGCGTTGCGCCAGCTTGTGAGAAGCCACTCGGGTGTATTCAGGGCAACGGCATCCTGCGCGTCGCGGAGTGCAGGCCCTTCGCGGGAAGCGCGGCGCAGCACCGCGTTGAGCAGGCCCGCGAAGTGACGGGCGTTCTTGTCCGTCTTGGCAAGCGCGACACAGGCGCTGACAGTGGCGTGCGGGGCGACATCCAGAAACAGGAGTTCAGCAATTGCGCCATGCAGGATGGGCGTCGCAATACCGGATTTTTCCGGCAGGGGCTTGTCCAGGAAATGGGTGAGGATGTCGGAAATCTGGCCGTGACGGCGCAGGGCTGTGGCCGCAATGGTGCGGGCAAAGCCGCGGTCGCGCGGGTCGAGCCGGGCGAGGGTGCCGTTCACGTCCTGCTCGGCTGCCAACGCTTCATCCAGCGGGCGACCGTCGGTCAGCACTGCTGTCAGCAGGGCGGCTGCCGCCCGGCGTGCGCCCAGACCAGGTGTCTTGTTGGCGTTGGCACGTCTGCCTCTTGAGCCGTTTTTGGGTCTTGGTGTGTTCATGGCGCGCAGCTATACGCAGCTTGGGCGCGCAAGTAAAAGGCTGTGTGCGGCTGAGGTTACCTTATCCCCATGGCCGGGCACTCTCGCCGGCCCCTGTTTCCCCCGCCATCGCCCGCAGTGCCGCAACGCGGTTGGCCGTGTTGGGGTGGGTCGAAAACAGCGCGTCGCTCTTTTGGGTGTGCAGGGGGTTGATGATGAACAAAGACGCGGAGGCCGGGTTGCGCTCGGCCACATTGTTGTCGATGCGTGAGGCGAACCCCTCGATCTTTTCCAGCGCTGAGGCGAGCCACAAAGGCCGCCCGCAGATTTCAGCGCCCATCTTGTCGGCCTCATATTCGCGCGCGCGGCTGATGGCCATCTGCACCAGACCTGCTGCCATCGGTGCCAGGATCATCAAGGCGATGGCGCCGATGATCCCCAGCGGGTTGTTGCGGTTGCCGCCAAAAAACAGGGCGAAATTGGCGAGCATGGATATGGCGCCGGCCAGGGTGGCGGTGATGGTCATGGTCAGGGTGTCACGGTTTTTCACATGCGCCAGCTCATGGGCCATGACGCCGGCCACTTCCTGAGGTGTCAGGCATGACAGGAGGCCGGTCGTGGCAGCAACGGCCGCGTTTTCCGGGTTCCGGCCGGTGGCAAAGGCGTTGGGTTGGTCATTGTCGATGACATAGACCTTGGGCATCGGCAGGTCTGCGTTCTCAGCAAGCTGCTTCACCATTTTGACAAGGTCAGGAGCGGAGGCTTCGTCGACCTGACGGGCGCCATACATGCGCAGCACCATCTTGTCCGAATTCCAATAGGCAAAGGCGTTCATCCCCAGCGCGATGACGAATGCGATGGCCGCGCCGCCCATGCCGCCGACGAGATAGCCAATACCCAAAAAGAGTGCGGTCATCACCGCAATCAGAACGCCGGTCCGCAAGCTGTTGGCCAATTTCAACTCCATACGCCAAATGATCTATCCACCCGTTTGGATAGCGCCACAGGAAGGCCTATATCCTTCCTCACATTGATCTTTGCCCTCCAGACTAGACAAGCGTCTAAGATATGGCGCGTGGATGTGACCGCTTCAAGACGGGTGACCCTGATGGCCAATGACCACGAAAAGACCGCTAAGACCCCGAAAGAGTTAACGCCTGCCGCTCGACGGGCGCTTGTGGAAGCAGAAGAGCGCCGTGCCGCTGCTGCAAAGCAGGCCGAAGACCGTCCAGAGGAAATCAACGGTCCCAAAGGTGAAGAGCCGACCCGATATGGCGACTGGGAGCGCAACGGTATTGCGTCGGACTTCTAGGCGTTCGGGATGCTGAAAGCCTGGTGGCGCACATGGCGCGCACTCATTCTCGTCTTTGGGGTTGCGCTTGTTTCCATTTTTGCCTTTCCACTGCTGCCGGACCGGTATGACCCGTCCACGCCAATCGATCTGACGGTCGCGCCCACTTTCGTGACGCCTCTCAAGATGGCGCGGATCAACCGGTCCTTCCCGGCCTGTGTGAACGCGGTGCGGGCGGCGGGGCTTGAGGTTGACGCGCACAGCCTTGCCAGCGACGAACAGGGCTGCGGCATCGACCAGGGTCTGCTGCTCAAACAGGGCCGCTACCTTTACGGGGGCGGTGTCACTGTGACCTGTCCGATGATGGCGGCGCTCGCCCAGTGGGAAATTCATGTGGTCGGGCCTGCTGCTCAAAAACATCTGGGTGCGGATGTTTCGCGCGTCGTTCACTACGGCACCTACTCCTGCCGCAACATCAATGGGGCCCTGGCCGGGCCGCGAAGCGCGCATGCGACGGGGCAGGCCCTGGACGTGGCGGGCTTCAAGCTCACAGACGGCCGTACTGTGTCCGTGCTGAGTGATTGGGATGCTGGAGACAGCAAGGCAGCGTTTCTTCGGGATGTCCGCGATGGGTCCTGCAGCACGTTCGGGACCGTGCTCTCGCCGGACTACAACGAGAACCATAAAGATCACTTTCATTTTGAGGTCGGCGGATGGGGCATCTGCCGGTAGCGGCTAGGTATCCTGTGCCGCCGCGCGCCGGCGGGAGAGCATCAACGCCAGCCGCGGCGGGAAGAGGCGCAGCACGACTGCGGTGAATTTGTTGGCGCGGCCCGGAACGCATTGCGCCAGGCCTTTTTCGCTGGCCTCAAAGGCTTCCGCCACAACGTCCGGTGCCTGCATCCACATCCATTCGGGCATCCTGTCCACGGTCTCCTGCACCCCGGCAGTGGTGTGAAATTCAGAGCGTGTGAAGCCCGGGTTAAGCGCCGTCACATGGACGCCTGTTCCCTCGTTTTCCAGCGACAGGCTTTCGGACATCTTGATGAGAAAAGCCTTGGAGGCGCCATAGAGCGTGTGCCCCAGCGTGCCCGGCGCGAGGCCTGCAAGCGACGCCACGTTGATGATGCGCCCGTATTTGCGGTCTTTCATGCCGGGCAGGGCGAGGTGGCAAAGCTGGGCATAGGCGGTCACCATGATCTGGATGAAGTCGCGGTGGCCCCACCAGTCGTAGTCCGTGAAATGATGGGTCATGCCGTAGCCGGCATTGTTGATCAGCACATCCACCGTGAGGCCGCGCGCGGTGAGCTCCGCCCAGATGGCGTCTGGTGCCGCGGTGTCTGCGAGATCAGCGGAAATGGTCTCACACTTTATGCCGTGTACGGAAGAAAGTTGCGTTGCCAACTCCGCCAGCCTGTCGGTGCGGCGGGCGGTCAGGATGAGGTCATAGCCTTTGGCCGCATAGAACTCGGCAAAGCACTTGCCGATGCCGGCAGATGCGCCGGTGATGAGGACTGTTCTGGGGGTCATGAGATGCGATCCTGCTTGACGACTCTGATCTCGGATAGCACACGCCCATGGGCCCTCCGGTCAAGCCGGAGGGATACGGTGATTGTGGATGGGGCGTGCATACACCATTCAGTCGAGTGCATGCCGCCAAGTGCGCTTACCCGCTCTCGCCGCCCAGGTTCTGGCGGTTGTTGATGAGGTCGTCGACGACGCTGGGGTCTGCCAGTGTCGAGGTGTCGCCGAGGTTGGAAAAATCGTCCTCTGCGATCTTGCGGAGGATGCGGCGCATGATTTTACCGGAGCGGGTTTTGGGGAGGCCTGGCGCCCATTGCAGCAGGTCAGGTGAGGCGATGGGGCCGATCTCCTTGCGGACGTGCTGGACGAGTTCCTTCTTGAGATCGTCGGACGGGTCTTCGCCCTGATTGAGCGTCACATAGGCATAAATGCCCTGGCCCTTGATGTCGTGCGGGTAGCCGACGACGGCGCTTTCGGCCACCAGCGGATGTGACACGAGCGCGCTTTCCACTTCGGCAGTGCCCATGCGGTGGCCGGAGACGTTCAGCACGTCGTCGACGCGGCCGGTGAGCCAGTAGTAGCCGGCTTCGTCGCGGCGGCAGCCAGCGCCGGAGAAATACTTGCCCTTGAACTGGCTGAAATACGTCTCGAAGAAGCGCTTGTGGTCGCCATAGACTGTCCGCATCTGGCCGGGCCATGAGTCCGCGATGCACAGATTGCCCGATGTGGCTCCCTTGAGGGGGTGGCCGTCATTGTCCACCAGGACCGGCTCGACGCCGAAGAAGGGGCGGGTGGCCGAGCCGGGCTTGAGGTCCGTTGCGCCGGGCAGGGGCGTGATGAGGATGCCGCCTGTTTCCGTCTGCCACCAGGTGTCGACGATGGGGCAGCGGCTATCGCCGACTACGCGGTGGTACCTGTTCCAGGCTTCCGGGTTGATGGGTTCGCCTACGGAGCCGAGCAGACGCAGGCTCTTGCGCGATGTTTTTGTCACCGGCTCATCGCCATCACGCAACAAGGCACGGATGGCGGTGGGGGCTGTGTAAAAGATATTGACGTTGTGCTTGTCGCAGACCTGCCAGCAGCGTGATGAGTCCGGATAGGTCGGCACGCCTTCAAACATCAGGGTGGTCGCACGATTGGCGAATGGTCCGTACAGGATGTGGCTGGGGCCGGTGACCCAGCCCACAGCGGCCGTGCACCAGTAGAGGTCACCGGGTTTGTAGGCGAAGACATATGGATGGGTCATCGACGCATAGACGAGATAGCCGCCGGTGGTGTGCAGCACGCCCTTGGGTTTGCCGGTGGAACCCGACGTTTAGTGGATGAAGAGCGGGTCTTCCGCGCCCATTTCCTCGCAGGGGCATTCATGGTCCACGCGGCCTGCGACCTCGTGATACCAGACGTCGCGCCCCTCTTTCATGGAGACGGAACCGCCGGTGTGTTCCACTACGATGACGCTCTCAACGTCCGGGCATGACTCCAGGGCGTCGTCGGTATTTTCCTTCAGCGGGACCGGGCGGCCGCCGCGCACGCCTTCGTCAGACGTGATGACGAACTTGCTGTCGCAATCCAGAATGCGGCCTGCCAGGGCATCCGGCGAGAAGCCGCCAAAGACGATGGAGTGCACCGCACCGATGCGCGCGCAGGCCAGCATGGCGTATGCGGCTTCGGGGATCATCGGCATGTAGATGGTGACACGATCACCCTTCTTGACGCCCTGATCCTTCAGCACATTGGCAAAGCGCTGCACATGGTGGTGCAGCTGCGTGTAGGTGATGGACTGGTCAACGGAGGGGTCATCGCCCTCCCAGATGATCGCCACCTGGTCGCCCTTGTCGGCAACATGCCGGTCGACACAGTTGTGGCAGACATTGAGGGTGCCATCCTCGTACCACTTAATGTGCAGATCGCGCTCGTGATACGAGACGTCCTTCACCTTGGTGTAAGGCTTGATCCAGTCCACCCGCTTGCCGTGCTCGCCCCAGAAGGCGACGGGGTCGGAGATCGATTGTTCGTACATCGCTTTGTATTTGGCGTCGTCCACATAGGCGGACTTGGCCCAGTCGGCGGGGACTTTTATCAATTCGTCGGACATGGTGGCTCCCTGAACGCAATTGTGATCCGGGAGGTAAGGGCGCGTATAGCAGCCCAACCGTCAGTCAGAAGACCCTCCCAGCCCATGACATTTTCTTGGCCGCATTATGGGGACGGGTGGCGGTGCGGGGCAAGCGCTGGAGGCATTGAGATGGGTCAAAAAGGCAACTCTTCTGATGTCGTCGGCGATGCTTACCGTCCGTATCCCCGGACTTGATCCGGGGTCCACTCGCGGATGCCGCACAGTTGATCGGTTGCGAGTAGGCCCCGGATCAAGTCCGGGGACACGGATAGGGTGATGTGGTGTCGTCCGCCAGCTAATGCTGACGGTCCACTGGGCCTCATGGCAGCTTGATGACTATGAAAACTCCACTCCAACGACATAGAAATAGAGATTGAAAATGAGAATGCCCAAGATCAATAGAAGGGTTTTGACCGGTTCAAGGCAAAGGGCCCACCATCGTGACCGCTTGAAGTTGGTTAGCAGCTTGGCCGACCAGTAACTCACCGGTATCCCGACGAACGGCAGCGTGAACATTAAAAACTGGATGTGGAATTGGGGTAGGTAGTTGGCGCCCAATTGGCCGCTCAGGCGGTCATACAAAGACCAAAGGTACCAAGCTAACCAGGCCCCCATGAGAAGCAGCATTCGGTAGCCAAAACCGCCGGAGTCAATCGGCTTGGTCAGAGCAGAAATCCTGATAGCCACGGCGCCAAGAAGCGCTGAAAAAACCGGTATCAGAAAAATGACGATTTCAGTTCCCAAAGACGTCACGCACCTTCGGCAACGTTTCTAACCTCTTCATCGCTCAACCCAGCCTCCCGCAATACAGCCTCCGTGTCTACGCCTAGCGCTGGTGGATGGTGGCGGTGGGTCGCGGGGGTCTTCTCAAAATTCACCGGCTGCTTCATGGCCACATAGGTGCCTTCGGTGGGGTGCTGGTGGTGTTCGAAGAAGCGGATGGATTGCAGATGCGGGTCGTTGGTGACGTCGTCGAGGCGGTTGACGCGCATGGCGGGGATGTTCTTCTGCTTCAGGAGGTCGATCCATTCCTCGCTGGTGCGGGTCTGGGCCACTTCTTCCACCAGGGCGTAGAGCGCCAGCACGTTCTGGGTGCGGTTCTGGTAGGTGTTGAAGCGCTCGTCGTCCTGCAGCAGGCCCTTGCGACCGCCAAGTTCGAAGAAGTCATCCCATTGACGATCCGAATACGGAACGATTGAGAGATAACCGTCCTTGGTCTTGAAGGGGCGCCTGTTCGGGTTGAGCACGCGGGAGTAGCCGTAGCCGCCCACGGGGGGCTCGAAGCAGTGGCCGTAGAGGTTCTCGCTCATGGTGAAGCTGGTGAAGCATTCGAGCATGGGCACTTCCACGAACTGGCCCTCGCCGGTGCGCTGCTTGTGATAAAGCGCGGCGAGCGTCGCGTAGACCATGTGCAGGCCGGTCGTCTTGTCGGCGACGAGGCTTGGCAGATAGGCGGGGCGTTCAAACTGCTCGCCTTCAAGGCCGGCGCGCTTGTTGACGCGTGGCAGCAGGGCGGTGCCGCCGGATGCTGCCTGGATCAGATCGTCATAGGCCTGCAGACCGCCATAGGCGCCGTCCTTGCCGAAGCCTGCGGCGTGCACATAGACGATTTCCGGGTTGATCTTCTTGACACCCTCATAGTCGATGCCCAGCCGCTCCATGCCCGCATAGCGGATGTTGGAGGCGAAGACATCTGCGTCCTTGATGAGGGTTCTAAGGGCCTCGCGGGCATCTTCCTTCTTGAGGTCGAGCATGACGGAGCGCTTGTTGCGGTTGTAGGTCATGTAGAGCGGTCCCATGCCCGGACCCACGGGAGACTTGCCACCCCAGCGCAATATGTCACCACCAGGCGAGCCTTCGGCTGTCGGCGCTTCAATCTTGATCACCTCTGCCCCAAGGTCACCCATGATCTGCATGGCATAGGCGCCGAGCACCACAGAGGTGCAGTCGACGATCTTCACGCCCGCAAGGGGGCCTGTGTTTTTTGTTTCGGTCATGAGCCTGGTGTCCGTATCAGGAGGGATCGCTAGAGATTTCCCGGCCAGCTATAGCGTGCATCCGGGCATTTTTCTTCATTTGATTGGCCGTCTGTCAGCTCGACGCAGCGGAAGCCTTGGGATTCATACAAGGCACGGGCCGGGGCGTTGCTCTGGAACCCCCATAGCTCAAGGCCATCAGGGCGTTCGCGCATCGCGTGGGTCAGCAGCGCCAGGCCGATGCCTTTGCGGTGATGGGCCGGGTCCACATAGAGCTGCTCCAGCCTTGTCTCCGTATAGGCGGCAACGCCAGTGATGATGTCATCTGCCTCCGCCACAACGACCGAGCATTCAGGCAGCATTTTGTTGGTGATGAACCATAGGTCTTCGTCCGCGGTGTGGATCACCGGCACGCCGGGCATGGCGGCGCGCGCAGGCGTGAAGGCCCGCGCAATGGCCGCCGCGTCTTCGGGTTTTGCGGGTCTGATGGTGATGTTGGTCATGAGGTGATTTGCCGTGGTTGCGGCTTTCGGGTCAAGCTGGTCCCTCACATATTCAATCAAGGCCCTCATACATGCTGTTGCACCACTCCACCTGGCAGGAAGTTGATGACTACCTCACCCGGTCAAAAGCCATTGTCATTCCCATCGGATCGACCGAACAGCACGGGCCCACGGGGCTGATCGGTACGGATGCGCTGTGTCCGGAAATCATTTCTCATGAAGCCCAGAAGGATGCGGACATTCTCGTCGGGCCGACCTTCAATGTGGGCTGCGCGCAGCATCATCTGGGCTTTGCCGGGTCGATGACGCTCAGGCCCTCGACGATGATCGCGGCCATTCATGACTGGGTGTCGTCGCTGGCGGTGCACGGCTTTGAACGGGTTCTGTTCTTCAATGGCCATGGCGGCAACATCGCCACCATCAATGCGGCCTTCTCCGAAATCTATGCGGACCGCTCGCTCGCTGGTGACGCGACAAATCGTGGGCCCATCAAGTGCAAGCTGGACAACTGGTGGGACTACAAGCCCGTCATGGACATGTGCATGAAGACATACGGGAAAGGCCATGGTAGCCACGCCACCCCGTCCGAAGTCGCGGTGACGCAGTGGGCTTATCCGGACTGTATCAAGACTGCCGAGGTCAGTCCGACCATCGCGCCCAATGGCCGGTTCACGGATGCGGAAGACTACCGCAACAAATTTCCCGATGGGCGCATGGGCTCTGACCCGACGCTGGCCAACCCGGAAGATGGCGGCAAGCTGGTGGCACTGTCTGTTACGGGCCTCAAGAGCAGTTTTGAGGCTTTCGCGGCGAGCTGACCTGCCTTATTGCCACCCGCCGAGAATGGCGCCCATGAAGGCGAAAGCGACGGCGGCGTGCAACCCGTCGATGATGACGAGGTTGCGGCTGGTGCCCTGAAACGCCGCATTGAGTGCCTTGTTCGCGGTGACGAGTCCGATGCCGACGACAAAGCCAAGAATGGCGCCGCCGAGCCATGAGGCGATGCCGGTCTGGGCAATGACTAAGGCGAGGGTGATGGCCATGCCGATCTGCAGGACGCCCGCAAGAATGTAAGTGGACGCTTCCTGGGTGATGTCGTCGACGGTGAGGCCGGCGGCGGCCATCCATGGCTTGGCAAAAACGCCGTACCAGACAGCACCCGTGGCAAAACCCGCGATGGCAGCAGCCAGCACGGCCAGCCAGTTCAGATTGGCAAGAATATCCATAAAATATGTCCCCTAACCCTTAATCTAGCCTTATTGGCTGATGGTGATCATACCATTTTCGACGATGACGGGAATGGGGATCAGCGCCTTGCCGGTGCAGGGGCCGGAGGTGCACAGGCCGTCATCCATGTTGAAGAGGGCGCCATGGGTGGAGCAGACGATCTCGTCTTCCGCGAGGGTCAGAAATTTGTCCGGCCAGGTCTCCAGCGGGGTGAAGGCATGCGGGCACTCGTTGACATAGGCAAATACGTCTGCGTCCCGGCGCACGACAAACATGTCGAACCGCTCCTTGCCTTCCCCGAATAGAAAGCCGCGGGCCCCGGGCTCGCGAATTTCATGCAGCGGGCACAGTTGGGTTCCGGTGCTTGGTGCGCCGGGGCGGGTCCGCCAGTCCTGGGTGCTCATGACCGCGGATACCAGTCCGGTGTCATCGCCTGCCATGTCGCTTCAAGCGCTTCGTCACTCTCCGGCTGATGCGGGTAGGACAATTCATCGTCGCGGATTGTCATGTGGGCCTGTTTGGATGACGTCCAGATATGTCCGGCAGGCACCAGCCAGGAGGCATCGTCCAGCGTGCCGGCCTTGACGTTGAGCTTGTCGCCATAGCCAGGACGCTGATGGGTCAGGCGCGTGCCGCAGGTGTCACAGAAAGTGCAGGTCTGGTGGCCGCCTTTTGCGATGGGCCGCAGGAAGACTTTTGTCGACCCGTCGATGGTGAAGTCTGCGAGGTTCACGCGCAGGCTTTCCCCGAAGGCACTGGATGTCTGTTTCTGGCACTCGGTGCAGTGGCACAGATAGAAGACGACGGGCGGGCCTGAAATCGTGTAGCGCACCGCGCCGCACTGGCAGCCGCCTTGGAGAGGCAATGAGGGTGGCGTGAGCAGTGTCATGCTGAGATAAGGGTCCGGTTAACAGGAGTGCCAACATAGGCTGCTCATATGACATCAGGAACCAACACCGTGCAAAACACCCTTGTTCCGGAACTTACGGTCAGCGACTACGCAACGAGCCTTGCCTTCTACCAGGACGTGCTGGGGTTTGATGTGAGCTATGAGCGGCCCGAGGAAGGATTCGGATTTCTGTCCCGCGATGGGGCGCAGCTGATGCTCGATCAGGCAAGCGAAGGGCGGACCTTTGCCGTGGAGGGTGCTGCGCTCGAGCGCCCGTTCGGGCGTGGCCTTAATCTGCAGATTGAGGTCGATGATATTGCCCAACTGCTCGCGGCACTGGAGGAGGCCGACATCACTCTTTTTCTTCCGCTGGAGGACAAATGGTATCGCGCCGGCGATATCGAGCGGGGCAACCGGCAGTTTGCAGTTGCCGACCCTGACGGCTATCTGCTGCGATTCTTTGAAGACCTCGGCGAGCGGCCCGCCACTTGATGCCTTCTACTTAGGCGCTTTCTTGAGGCCGCCCATGGCGCAGACCTTTTTCCATTCAGCGGCGGTGACCGGCTGTACGGATAGGCGCGAATTTTTGACCAGCACCATTTCTTCGAGTGCCGGGTCGCCCTTGATGTCGGCCAGGGTGACAAAAGTAGGCATCTGCTCAACTGCCTTGAGCTGGACCATGCCGAACTTGCCTTTGGCGTCCGTCGGGTCCATCACGTGTTCGCCGATGACCTCTACAATGCCGACGACCTGCTTTTCGTTCACCGAGTGATAGAAGAAGCCTTTGTCGCCGATTTTCATGTCTTTCATGAAGTTGTTAGCCATGTAGTTGCGCACGCCGTCCCACTCGGTGCCTTTGGCGCCGCATTCGACCTGGTCGTCCCATGACCAAGTTCCGGGTTCGGATTTAAAGAGCCAGTAGGCCATCAGTTTTTCTCTCCACCTTGTGGTGTTCCGACCAGCCATTTCCACGGCCTGATCTCATAGGTTTCAAATACGCCCTGCGTCACATAGGGGTCGTTGGCCAGCAGCGCTTCCGCCTCCGCCAAGGTTGGCAGGCGAAGGATGAACATCGAGCCGATCATGGTTTCGCCTGCTTCATCGGTGACCGGGCCGCCCATCTGCATGATGGCGTTGCCGTTCGCGTCCTTGCGATCTTCCCAATAGGCGAAATGCGCCGGGCGTGCGGCCATGCGTTTTTCCGTGTTGTCGGGATGGTCGGTCCCCAGGACAATCCAAAGGCGAGGTTCTTGAGACACGGCTAGTTGCCTAGCAGCCATTTCCAGGCGCGGATGTCGACGCGGGCGAACAGACCGGCCGTCTGGTAGGGGTCGTCTGCCTGGAGGTGTTCTGCTTCGGCGCGATCCGCCACTTCAATCACCAGATAGGACCCTTCCATGTGCTCGCCGGAATCATCGGTGAAGGGTCCGCCGAGCTTTACCTTGCCGGTCTCACCCCAATAGGCCAGGTGGGCCTCCCGGTTGGCGAGGCGCAGGTCTTCGCTGTCGGGCTTGTCGATGCAGGTGAGGGCATAAAGCATGGGGCGTGTCCTTTGTCGCATTGTTGGGCGGCAAGATGCGGGACCGGTGAGCGTGTTGCAAGGACGGTGTTTTGGAACCGAGTGGGCAAGGGTTCCATAGGCGGTCTGGACAAAATGTAGCGACCGCTACATAATTTCCCTCTTCTCAATCTGGAGGGCGACAATGTCTCAGGAATTTCACAAGTTCTGGCTCAAGATATCCGCGATCGTGATCGCGTCCTTCGGGCCTGTCGCTTTTCTGGCAACCATGCCTGAGTACTCCGAAGCGGCGCGCTTTTCGCTTGATGTGCTGGATTGGCCGGTGGATGGCCAGCAGACCTATGAAGGGCCGACGATGCATTTCGTATCAGCGCTGCTTGGCGGATTTCTGTTCGGCTGGGGTGTGATGATCTGGTGCCTGTCGGTGTGGGTGCACGACTTGGCGCCTGAAGGCGTGCGTAAGTCAGTGCTGACAGGTGCACTCGCCTGGTTTGTCCTCGACAGTGCCGGGTCCTATGCGTCCGGGGCGTGGCCAAACGTGCTGTGGAATGTGCTCGTGTTGCTGATGATTGTTGGTCCCATGTGGCGACCAGCCAAGGGATAGTGTAGTGGACGGCGAAAGCTGAGCAGGAGCGTCAACTCTCGCGCCGGAAGGGCCGTGAGAGCAGTGCCGTGATCGCCTCATCGACGCTTGACGCGCCGGTGACCACGGACGCAACGGCTTCGCAGATCGGCATCTCGACACCGTGACTGCGGGCAAGGTCCACCACGGCAGGAGCGGTCGCCACGCCTTCGGCAACCGAGACGCGCTCGCCCAACACATCTTCCAACTTTCGGCCCTCGCCCAGTGCTGCGCCGAGCGACATGTTGCGGCTCTGGCGGGATCCGCAGGTCAGGATGAGATCACCCAGGCCGGACAGGCCGCTCAGTGTTTCGGCGCGGGCGCCCAGTGCCACACCAAGGCGGGTGAGTTCCGCGAAGCCGCGCGCTGTCAAAGCGGCGGCGGCGGATGCGCCGAGCTTCTTGCCCTCGACGATGCCGCAGGCAATCGCAAGGACGTTTTTCACCGAGCCGCCGATCTCAGCACCGATCAGATCACTTGCCAGGTAGGGCCGAAAAGTCAGGATGCCGATTGCATCTATCAGGGCCTGGCCTACATCGTCATCCTCACAGGCGAGAGTAACGGCGGTGGGCAAGTCCTGCGCGACATCTGCCGCAAAGGACGGGCCGGACAGGACGGATGGGATGGCGTGAGGCACCGTTTCCTCAACCACCTGCGTCATCAATTTTCCGGTCGACTGTTCAATCCCCTTGGCGCAAATCGCGAGAGGTGTTCCGGCAGTGACGTCCTGGGCCAATGTCGATGTAACCGATCGCATCGTCTGCGCCGGGCAGACAAGCAGGATCGCCTCGCACTTGGCGACGACGGTGTGATCCGTCGTCGCGCGGATGCCCGGGTCAAGATTGATACCGGGTAGATAGAGACGATTTTCGTGCGCTGAGTTGATGGTGTCTGCAACTTCCGGCTCATAGGCCCACAGCGTTACGTCTCGCCCGGCGCGTGCGGCGATTGAGGCCAGTGCGGTGCCCCAAGCACCAGCGCCGACGATGCCAATGCGGTTGATTGTGGGTGTTGAGCCACTCATTGGGTCGGCCATATTCGTTTTGATTGAATGGTTCGTTGATTATTCATTCTCGGACCTTACACTGGCCTCATATGACTGAAAAAGACGACATCAGGGAACGGATACTAGAGGCTGCGCGGGAGCGTTTCCTCCATTACGGCTATGGCAAAACCACCATGGCCGAGATTGCGCGGGCCTGTGACATGTCTCCGGGCAATCTCTATCGCTTTTTTCAGGGCAAGCTCGATCTCGCCGAAGAAATTGCAAAACGGGCGACGGTCGAGACCATGGAAGAACTGGCCAAGGCCATTCGTGCGCCAGGCAAGAACGCGACGCAGGCCATGCGGGACTATCTGTTCGGCAAGCTGCGCATGACGTTCACGAATCTTGAAAAAGATCCCAAGATCATCGAGCTTGCGCAGACGGTTTCTGCCGAACGTCCGGCATTCTCCACCGACATGCTGGAGCGTGAGCGGGCGATCATGATGGAAATCATCGCCAATGGCCGTGAGCTGGGCGAGTTTGCCACCAATGATGTGAACTTCACCGCGGAGATGATCCAGTCCGCCACCATGAAGTTCAGCTACCCACAGCTGTGGTCTCGTTTGACGCTGGAGAACCTGGAGCGGGAACTATCCGGCGTGTTTGATCTTGTGCTCGGCGGCCTGTGCCCGGACCGGACGCTGTTTGTCGGTGGTGAACGGCCTCCGACTGAAGATGCTGAACAGAAATCCGCCTAACGATCCGCAATAGCCTGAAGTTTCATCGATCCAGAAAATGGCTCGAAAACCGGCATTTGGCGCATCACAGCCATGCATGGTCCGTGGTGGTCCATTCCTGAAAACAGCGGAAAACGCCAAAAATCTATATGTTCCAATGGGTTGCAGCTGAGTCTCGACGGCCTCTAAACAATGAACAATTTGCAAAACGTTCATTGTTTTCCGTCTGCCCTGACCCTATATCCCCTGTGCCGAAGGATTTTCGGTGGTGTCCGCGTCCACAGCCATAGGGGCTAAAGGGGGGCACCAGCTAGGGAAAGAGGGCCGGTCATGCGGTACGCATCACTCAGACTTGCAAGTCCAATCAGCCGTCATCTGCCGATCGTGGCAGTGGTTGTTTATGCGGTGGCATTTCTCGCTGAAGTGATGACCCGCGGGATAATTGTCTGACGCCTCCCGTCAGCCAACTATCTGTGTGCAAGACCCACATTCCCCGCTGAAACCTGTGTGATGGAGACGACCAATGAGCACAACTTTCAAGCAAGATACCCAGCTTCCTGAACTTCTTCCGACGCCGCTTGGCACCAAGATTGCTGTTGCCGTCGGTGCGGTTGTGATGGCCGCCTATGTGGTGGCGCTTGTCGCAGAAGCGGCAAATATTCTCTAAGCAGAATTCGGCTCAAGGCCGGGAGGCTCGTTCGCACCTCCTCCCGAACAGTTTCTCCGGCCTTGATCCGCAGCTTCTTCCTCCCTTGGCCGACAGCCCACATCCCCGGGCGCACCATTTTGGTATTGGCGAAGGGTTTCCAACTGGGGCCGCACTTTTGGTGCGGCCCCATTTTTTTGGATCGGCTTTAGCGATCACGTCAGGCGCTAAGATCAGCCAGGGGCCAACGTGGCTTTGGGCCGGTGTCCAGACCGTCCGTGGAGCTGATGGCCATGCGTTCGATGCCTGCCCAGGCAATCATGGCTGCGTTGTCGGTGCAAAGGGGTAGCGGTGGTGCCGTGAGACTGAACCCTTCTGCCGTTGCCAGCTCTTCGAGCCGCGCCCTCAAGGTCTTGTTGGAGGCCACCCCTCCGGCCACGACAAAGGGGATGGGGCCGTCTGCGTCCGATGCTGCACGCATGGTCCGCATGGCGTTGCGGCTGCGGTCCTCGATAGCGTCTGCCACAGCCGCCTGAAACGACGCAGCGGCAGCTGCAAGATCTGTTTCCGTCAATGGCACGAGCTTGGTCACAGTCTGGCGCAGGGCGGTCTTGAGGCCGGCAAAGGAAAAGTCCGAACCCGGACGGCCTTTCATGGGGCGGGGCAGATCAAAGCGTTTGGGGTCGCCTTTGAGGGCCCATTTTTCCACATGCGGTCCGCCGGGATAGCCAAGGCCCATCAGCTTGGCTGTCTTGTCAAAGGCCTCGCCTACCGCATCGTCGAGTGTTGTGCCCAGCAAAGAGTAATCGCCAACGCCGCGTGCTTCGAGCAACTGGCTGTGGCCGCCGGACACCAGCAGCACCAGATAGGGAAAGGGTGTGGCGTCCACCAAACGTGCTGTCAGCGCATGGGCCTCAAGATGGTTCACCGCCACAAAAGGCTTGTTGGCGGCAAAGGCCAGGGACTTGCCGGTGACGAGGCCCACCATCAGCCCACCGACGAGGCCGGGACCGGAGGTAGCCGCCACTGCGTCTACGCCGCCAAGGGTCAGGTCGGCTTCACGCAAGGCGGTAGCGACCAGCGAATCGAGGTGATCAATATGCGCGCGGGCGGCAATTTCCGGCACCACGCCCCCATAAGGCGCATGTTCGTCAAACTGCGAGAGCACCAGATTGGACCTGATCGTTCCGGGCTTGCCGGGCGCGCCGGATACAATGGCAGCGGCGGTTTCGTCGCAGCTTGTTTCAATGCCAAGAACGGTAAACTGGCGGGACGTGGCCATCTGTCTGGTCATCTGCTTTGAGGCAGCGGTGGATATGCTATCCATCGCGCACCTGTTTCATGTGATATGCGCCTGAGAATGAGCGCATAAAGCACATAAGTTCTTGTTTCGTCGAGGTTTCATGCCCGCTTCGTATACGCCCGCCACTCCCCTTCGCATTGGCACACGGGGCAGCCCGCTTGCTCTTGTGCAGGCGAATGAAGTTGCGCGCCGGTTACGCACTGCCCATGGGTTGGAGGATGCGGCTGTTGAGATCGTGCCCATCACCACGAGCGGCGACAAGGAACAGTCGCGGCCACTGGCCGAGATCGGCGGCAAGGGGCTGTTTGCGGTCGAGCTCGAAACAGCGCTGCACGAGGGTGACATCCACCTGGCTGTCCATTCCATGAAGGACGTTGAGACGGTTCTGCATGAGGCGTTCGAGATTGCCGCCATGCTGCCGCGCGAGGATACGCGCGATGCGTGGCTGAGCCCTGTCGCGAACCATCCACGCGACCTTCCACAAGGCGCTGTTGTTGGGACGGCATCTCTTCGCCGGGGCGCACAGGTGCGTGCCATGCGCCCGGATGTCAAAATCGTCAATTTTCGCGGCAATGTGCAGTCGCGCATCGACAAGCTGACGCGCGGTGATGTGCAGGGCACGCTGCTTGCGCTGGCCGGGCGCAAGCGGCTCGGCCTTGAAGACACGGCGACCTGCCTTCTGGATGCACCGGAGATGATTGCTGCTGTTGGGCAAGGCGCCATCGGGATTGAAATCCGTAAGGATGCGGACGAGGTGCGCGAAGTGGTTGCTGCATTGGATGATGCAGAGACGAGTGTATGCGTGGGCTGCGAGCGGGCCATGCTGGCGGAGCTTGACGGGACGTGCCGCACCCCCATCGGCGGTCATGCGGTTCTGGTCGAAGGTGGCAGGATCAGGCTCACCGCGGTGCTGCTGGCGGAAGACGGGTCGCAGGCTTACCGGTTTGAGGATGAGGCACCGGTTGCTGGTGCGCTTGAGCTCGGCACCCGTGCTGGCCGCACGCTTAAACAGGATGCGGGCGCGGACTTCGTCGCCAATATGGGCTGACCTCATGCATCTTCTTGTCACGCGCCCGGAGCCTGATGCGTCTTCACTGGCAAGGGCGCTGCGAGAATTGGGACATGAGGTTCTCGTCTCACCGCTCATGGATATTGCGACCCGCGACTTCTCGCTGGACCTCGATGGTGTGCAGGGCGTGCTGTTCACCAGCGCCAATGGCGTGCGCGCCTTCGCAGATAGACTCGGAGCGCCGCCGTCGGGGCTCAGGGCCTTTGCTGTCGGCCCCGCGAGTGCGCAGGTGGCGCGGGATGCCGGCTGGACCAGCGTGGAGAGTGCCGGGGGTGAAGTGAGCGATCTGGCAAAGTTGGTCGCCCGACGCCTGAAACCGGGAAACGGGCCGCTTGTTCATCTCTCAGGTAAGGCGGCAGCAGGTGACCTCACAGGGTCACTTGAGCAGCTCGGTTTTACGGTGTCCCGGGTTGTGGCCTATGACGCGACGGCGCCTGTCTCGCTGCCTGAAACGGTTGTGGCGGCGTTGGATCGGGGGGTGCTTGATGGTGTGCTTCTGTTTTCCCCGCGCAGCGCTCTCCTTTTCGCGGATCTGGCCGAAAAGGCAGGTCTTGGGGACGAGGCTGCCGGGCTTACAGCCTATTGCCTCTCTCAGGCGGTGGCGGACGCCCTGGGCGCACGGTTTCCGGAACCCTTTTCTGCAAAGTTCAAGGTTGCAAGTGCCCCTGAAACTCCGCATCTCCTTGCCTTGTTGTCTCCTTAACTGACCACTACTCTCTCGACTCCCTTTATTGGGAGACCCGGCCCCAGCCAGTCCGGCATGGCCAATCCAGCAAAAGTGCGTTTCGACCCCCATGACCAACAGCGATACATCCAACGACACGACCTCTGATGCGCCTGCCGAAGGCGATGTAAAGCGGAAGGCGCGGGTGATTGACGGCACGGCAGAAGATGTGACGGATGGTCCGGCGGTATCTGCCACAGGCCAACGGGCTGCCCTGACGATTGCTGCGCCTGTTGCCGCCTTCTTCGGCGGGGCTGCCATTCTGGCTGCTGTGCTCTGGCAGGCAGGTCTTCTCAATCAAGAAACCGGTCAGGCTGTATTGGGGGGTGGCAGTGTGCCATCTGATGTCAGCGCACAGCTTGAGTCGGCTGATACGCGCATTTCCGCACTGCTGCGGGATGTAGAACGTCTTGGTGGCGAACTGCAGGACGCCCAGGAGGCGCGCGGGGCTCTCGAATCAAAGCTCACCGAAATGGAAGCGGAGCTGGCCGTTGCCACCGGCACAGCGGTGGAAGAGTTGGCGCGCGCCGATGACCTGAATGCAGCCCTGCGCCTGATTACCGAAATTGACGGCCGTCTTGCAGATGCAGAAACCGGTGTCGGTGTTGCGGCAACCGCCGTCCAGCCAGATCAGATCGCAGCCCTGCAGGCTGTTATTGACGGGCTCGAGGAACGTGTGACGGCTGTTCAGTCAGCGACACAGGGAGCCGCCGCCGCGGAGCGGCGCGTTGCGGCGATGGAAGCGGGCGTTGCGGCCATTGGCTCACAGCAGACAACACAGGCAACCGAGCTTGGAACGGTCCGGACTGAGATTGGTGCATTGAGTGCGCGTGCGGATGCCGCACAGGAGACGCTGGCCGCTCAAGGCGAGCGCCTTTCTTCTCTCGCGGCTGAGGATGAGAGCCTGCAAGGACGCCTTACCGCGGTCGAGTCACGGGTTGACCGGCCGGAAGCTGCTCGTCGCGCCGCGCGCGGTATTGCGCTGGCGAGCCTGGCCGGCGTGGCGAATGAGGGAAAGCCCTTTCAGAGCGAACTGGCCGCAGTCGGCCAGCTTGCTCCGGATGCGGAGCAAGTGACGGCCCTTGAGGCCGCGTCCGCGACCGGTGTTGCCAATGCGCCAACTCTCCTTCGGCGTTTTCAGCCTGTGGCTCGGGATGCCTTGCGGGCAGACGCTGCTGGCAATGCAGATAGCGTGTGGCAGCGGTTTACCGGCAATGCGCTCTCGCTGATCACCGTGCGCCAGACGGGCGCTGTTGAAGGAGATGGCCTTGAGGCTCAACTGGCACGCATGGAAGTGGCGTTGGGTGATGGTGATGTTGCAGCGGCGGTTGCAGAAGCAGGCGCCATTGAAGGCCCGGCGGCGGAAGCCATTGGACCGTGGCTGGCGGATGCCAGAGCGCGGGCGGACGTAAACAGCCTTGTTGCTGACCTGCGGACGTCGCTGCTCAGTGACCTTGCGACCGCGCATCAGCCTGATGCGGCAGACGAGTCCGTTGCCCCGTCTGACGAAGCCGGGAGCGCTGCTCAATGATCCGCACGCTTTGGTACTTTTTTGTTGTTGCGCTTCTGGCTGCCCTGACGGCAGCCATTGCGGGTTTGCCCGGGGACATTGTCGCTACCGTCGGCGACCGCCAGATATCCATGAGCGTCGCCACGGCGCTGGGTCTCGTGGCGCTGCTTGTGGGGCTTGCGATATTTGCCGAGCGGATTGTCAGCTTTGTCCTGCACGGGCCGGGAAATGCTGTGAACTTCTGGCAGTCGCGCCGCGAGGTGCGCGGCTATGAGGCGCTGTCGCGGGGGTTGCTGGCGGTGGCGTCCGGCGATGGACAGTCGGCCCGCCGCTATGCGGACAAGGCGGACAAGCTGCTCGACCAGCCAGCAATGACACTGCTGCTGTCAGCCCAGGCCGCCAAGCTGAACGGCGATGAAGTTGCCAGTGGCAAGGCGTTCAAGGCCATGCTGGCGGCGCCGGAAACCCATGGGCTGGCGCTCAAAGGTCTTTTTGAGCACGCCATGACGTCCGGTGATCTGGATCAGGCTCGGGTGCATGCGGCGCGGGCACTCGATTCCGCGCCTGCCACGCCATGGGCGTTTGAAGGCAAGTTCGCCATTGAAGCCCGGCAGGGTGCGTATGACGCAGCATTGGAAACACTCGATAAGGCACTGGGGCAGGGGCTCCTGGAACGCACGGATGCGCGCCGCCGGCGGGCCGTGGTGCTGACTGCCCTGGCGCAGTCGGAAGCTGCCCGTATTGACCTGCCGGACGGTCCGCGGGACGAAGAAGACATTGATGACGCTGGCGGCATGTCCATTCAGACCATCCGGGCCGGAGCGCTGCGGCATGCGATCGAGGCACGTGACCTGGCACCTGATCTTGTGCCGGCGGCAGCGCTTGCCTCGCGGCTTGTCTTTGAAGACGGGCGGGCCCGCCGGGCACAAAAGATCATCGAAGATGCATGGGCGCGGTCGCCGCACCCTGATCTGGCAAATGTGTTTCTTGACCTGTTTCCTGTGGAAGCCGCCGATCAGCGTCTCAAGCGGGCGCGCGTGCTGGCTGGCCGCAATCCGGATCATGTGGAAAGCCACATCCTTGTGGCGCGCGCGGCGATTGGTGCGCGCCTGTTCGACGAAGCGCGTGAGCAGCTTGTGTCCTATGCAGAGCCCTTTCCCAGCCGCCGCATCTGCCTGTTGATGGCGGAAGTACATGAGGGCATGGGCGACATGGGGGCCACGCGCGAGTGGCTGTCGCGCTCGGTCAAGGCACCGGTTGACGCCCAGTGGATGGCAGACGGGTTCCGCACCTCCACATGGGCGCCGGTTGTCCCAACCACTGGCGCATTTGATGCCTTTGAATGGCGGGCACCGACCGATGCCGTCGTGCCGGTAGACAGTTCGTCTACGGAGGAAGCGATGGCGCAAGCGGCTCAGTCGGTTGTTCTTCCTGTCCCCGTCGAGACGCCGGCCCCTCCTGCCACGTCAAATGTCCAGGAGCCCGGCCCGGCGAAACCAGAGGACGTCGCGGCACCTGCGGAGGCAGCGAAGCCGGTGGATCAGCCGGCCGTTGTTGTGGAAGCGCCGGCACCGCGCCCGGCGCCGATGCCCGCACCTGAGCTGATCGATATCCATGAAGAGATTGATTTCATGCCGCCGCGTCCGGATGATCCAGGCCCGGCCGCCTTTGATGAAGAAGACGAAGACCGGCGCGTCTCCTGGTAGGGAATTCTATTGCCAGAGATGCAACCGGCGTGAGGGGGAAACCATGCTGAAACGAATTTTGCTCGGCGTTGTGGCGTTGATTTTTATTGCGGTGGCGGTCATTGCCGCTGCCTGGGTTCAGTTCGACATCCCGCGGGATGAGCTTCAGGCGAAATACGCCAACGAGGCGTCGCAGTTCATTGAACTAAGGTCAGGTGCTGTCGCCCATGTGCGCGATCAGGGCAACCCGGACGGTGACGTCCTGGTGCTGGTGCACGGCTCCAACGCTGCGCTCCAGACGTGGGAACCCTGGGTGGCTGCTCTGGGCGATACCTATCGCATCATCACCTTGGACATGCCGGCGCACGGCCTCACCGGGGCGACGCCGGACGAAGACTATTCGGTCAAGGGCATGGCGGCCTTCACGCGGGAGACGGTGCGCAAGCTGGGCATCGAGACATTCACGCTGGGCGGCAACTCCATGGGCGGGGCCGTGGCCCTTAACTACGCGGTTGAGTATCCCGAAGACCTTGAGGGT
This sequence comes from Candidatus Phaeomarinibacter sp., assembly GCA_050042885.1. GTDB lineage: Bacteria > Pseudomonadota > Alphaproteobacteria > CGMCC-115125 > CGMCC-115125 > Pyruvatibacter. The sequence goes on along the minus strand of JBHJJF010000009.1, from coordinate 54,111 downwards.
CTCATTCTTGTCTGTGCCGCAGGAATCAAGAGAGACGCATCGGAAACCTCCAGCGGCAGTGCGTCCTGGGCGTTTTCTCTGGTCCGCATGCCGATCATCGGTGATCTGCTGGAGATCATCACGCCGCGCTCGCTGTTTGCCAATTCGCTCAACAGCGTCTTTGTCGACAAGTCGATCGTCACCGAAGACATGATCACACTGTATTACGAGCTCAACGTGATGGAGGGAACGCGCCTGGCGACGTTCAAGCGCTTTGGCACGCCCCGTGATCCGGTGCCGGATGAGGTCGTTCAAGCCCTCGATGTGCCGACGCTCGTCATGTGGGGCGACAAGGACCCGCTCATTCCGGTGTCCGTTGGCCAGCGGTTTGATGAGCTGCTGCCCAATTCCACCCTGGTGATCTACGAGAATGTGGGCCACATCCCGATGGAAGAAGTGGCTGAGGTAAGCGCCGGCGATGTGCGGGCCTTTATGTCAGGCAATGCTGGCGCTGCGGAGGAGGCCCCCGTCATGCCGGCTCTGGAAGCAACCGTCACAGTCGAAGATGACGGGTCTTTGACCGTTGAGATGACGCCTGAGGCCGATGCTGAAGAAACTGAGGCGCCTGCTGCGGCTGCCGAGTAAAAGCCGCACCGGCCCGCTCGAACCGCCCAACGATGTGTTAATTCCGATGGGGTAGATATCAGTGTGGAAGCAGGGAAAAAGGTCGGCCCGGATGGCTTGCGATCCGGCTCTATTCCCCCTATCTTCCGCGCCCGCTGGTGAGGCCTTGTCTGCCAAGGCCCCAAACGGTAAGCCGCTTTAGCTCAGCTGGTAGAGCACGTCATTCGTAATGACGGGGTCGGGTGTTCAAGTCACCCAAGCGGCACCACCGGCCTCCTTCAACCAGAAGTGTTTGTGTGACGCCGGTCCGGACGGGGCGATTTGCTACTTTGCACCTGACCGCCGTCAAGAATCCTCCTATATGTGGCGCGATCCAATCACTCATGCCTCACGGCAGAAGGAAGTGCGTCCCATGGGTTTTCTCGATGACATTACCGCCCGCTTCAAATCCCTGGTGGGTGATGAGGAGGATGGCGCGGCTGAAGACCAGCAGCTGCAAAAGGCGATTGCCACATTGCTGGTCCGGTCTCTTGTCATCGATGGGGAAGAAACCATTGAGGAAGCGATGAAGCTCGTCGATCTTCTCAAGGGCAAATTCGATCTGTCGAACCGGGAAGCGGAAGATCTGTTCAACGAAGCCAAGGTGGCGGAGCGGGACGCGACGGACCTCTTCAAGTTCACCAATGTTGTGACCGAGCAGATGGACAGGGACGGGCGCATCAGTGTGCTTGAAATGATGTTCGAGATTGTGGCCGCTGACGGCAAGGTGGATGTGTTTGAGGAAAACCTCATGAACCGCGCGTCAAATCTGTTGCGGGTGCCGGACTATTATCGCGACGAAGTGCGGTCCAAGCTGTTTGCCCTGATGGGAAAATAGTCGATTGTGGCGAGCGTAAGATGGTGTGGACATCCAACGGCTGGTCGAGGTTGCTAGATCAACCCATGCCGTTTTACGTCGGCGACCATGTCCTCCAGCATGTGGTGCAGATCGCGTAATTCCACGCCAAGGCTGTCGCGGCGAGAGGTGTCGAATGCTGTCGGCGTGGCGGGCGCCACGTCGGGGTCCCAAGGGGGTGGTGTGTAGCCAGAGACCACATCGGCAAGGGCGGCGAGGATGTCGCGCCAGTGCCAGCTGCGCTTGACGCCGAAGTACCGGCCCTCAGCGTCTTCTTTTTCCAGCGCAGCCACGTGGAGTGCTGCAAGGTCGCGGACATCGATCATCGACATGGATCCATTGGGAATGCTCTCACCCATGCGCTCGCCCTTGAGGATCGTGGCAAAGGCACGATGACCCGAGTTGGGCTTGGGACCCAGCGTGGGGCCGGTGATCATGGAAGGGTTGATGGTGGCGCACCGCAGGCGCCCGTTTGATGCCTCTGACCTGGCCAGAATGGTTCGGTCGTACCGCGTCTTTGCCGCCGCCGCGAACTTGTTGACCGCCAGTTGCTCTGTGTCGTCTGACCAGTGGTCCATCTCACGTTTTTCGACCGGGTCGCCGCCGGGCGGGTTTGTGGATCCTGTGGAGGAGGTGAAGACCGCGTGACGAACGCCGGCCTCAAGCGCAGCATCACAGATCGTGCCTGCGATCGCCTGCATGAAATCAACCGTGGCCATCTCCTGCTTTGTCAAGCCGACGCAGTTGACCAGACCAGAGCAGCCGTCCAATGCGCCAACCAGACTTGCTTGGTCCTGGGGGTTAGCTTGGACAAGTGTCAGGGTGGCGCCTTCGGCCGCTCCGGCGATGAGGGCTGACTCCAGCCATGGGTGCCGTCCGCTCTCACGAACCGTGCCGCGGACGTCATAGCCTTTTTGCAGGAAGGCAGCGGTAACATGTGACCCGACGAAACCGCTACTTCCGATGACGCATACCGTTCCTTTAGGCATGTTCATCCCCTTAAAATGTTCGGATTGTCTGTGGACCACGCAGGAGCCCGCCCGGTCGTGCGCCTGTATCCACACCATTCTCAAATGTCACGGCACCTGACTTGAGCGTGGCTATGTAGCCCGTCGCTTCCTGCACCAGACGCCTGCCGTTTGCCGGCAAATCATGCGCCATGTGGGGAGCGGGGATTGCCAACTTGTCGAGGTCGATGATGTTGATGTCGGCCTTCATGCCCGGCTTGAGGAGGCCGCGGTCTGCGAAGCCATATAGCAGGGCCGTGTCGCGGGTCTGACGTTTGACGATGAACTCCAGCGGCAGCTTGTCACCGCGTGTGCGGCCTTTCACCCAGTGGGTCAGCATGAAGGTGGGGATGGAGGCATCGCATATGGCGCCACAATGCGCGCCGCCGTCGCCCAGGCCAATGTTTGTGCGCGGGTGCTGCAGCATGGTGTGGATCGGGTCCATGGCGCTGGACGTGTAGTTGAACAGCGGGAAGTAGAGCAGACCTTCTCCGCCATTGGCGCACATGGCGTCATAGATCACCTGTTCCGGCTTGATGCCCTGTGCGTTGGCGATTGCGGCGACGCTTTGCTCAGGCGCGGGTTCGTAGTCAGGCGCAGACCCATCGCCTGAATCCAGCACGAACATCTTTTCAAAGCTGCGGGTTACAAAAAGGCCGAACCCCTGCATGTCGGCTGGTGTTTCGCTGATCATCCGTGTGCGGAATTCCGGGTCGGCGACGCGCATGCGGCGGTCTTCCGGTGACAGGGCGGCGAGTTCCGTCCAGCTTGGGAAAGCGATGAAGGGATGCACGGTACATTCCCAGCCCATGAGAATGCCCGCCGGACGTCCGGCGACCTGTGCGTAGAGCGGCAGGTCGTCCGTCTCCACCTTGTCGAGGAGGCCGAGCATCTTTTTCCAGAGTTCGGGTGCTTCATCGGTCTGCACCAGGTTGAAGGTGACGGTGACGCCCAGGTCACGCGCCATGCGCTCCATCCAGTCAAACTCCTTGTCCATGTCCTTGTGGTTGGAGGTCATCTGGAAAACGCCGTGGCCCGCGCGCTTGAGCGCATGGCCGATGCCGAAGAGTTCGTCTTCCTTGGCGAAGGTACCGGGCACGTACTCGCCGTCGGTGGCCTTGTGCAGGAAGGTGCGGGAGGTGGAAAAGCCGACGGCCCCCGCGCGCACGCCGTCTTCAACGATCTGCGCCATGTGCGCGATGTCTTCGTCGCTGGCTTCTTCGTTCCTGGCGCCGCGTTCGCCCATGACATAGCCGCGCACGGCGCCATGAGGCACCTGGGCGGCGATGTCGATCGCGTAATTATGGCGGTCCAGAGCATCAAGATAACCGGGGAAACTTTCCCAGCCCCATGTGAGGCCCTCGGTCATGGCGGCGCCGGGAATGTCTTCCACGCCTTCCATCAGACCGATGAGCCAGTCGTGCTTGTCCGGCGCTGCGGGGGCAAAGCCGACACCGCAATTGCCCATGACGGCCGTTGTGACGCCATGCCAGGAAGAAGGCGCAAGCGCTGTGTCCCATGTGGCCTGGGCATCATAGTGGGTGTGGATATCGACCCAGCCCGGTGTCACCAATGCACCACTGGCATCAATTTCGCGCGCAGCTGTTCCGATGACATTGCCGACTTCGGCGATCACGTCGTCCTTGATGGCGATGTCGCCAGTAAATGTGGCGTCGCCGGTACCGTCAGCGATGGTGCCGCCGCGGATGATGAGGTCGTGAGTCATGGGTATTGTCCTTGCCGTCTCTGCCTGCCTTATGTGCGGTTCGCTAACCCATGGCGGGGTTCTGGGGAACGGAGTCACAGGTGGGGTCAACCGGTGACCAGGGCTGGGCGGAGTCAGACCAGAAGCTGGAGGCGACAGACACCCAGCTGCTGTCGGACAGGGACCCGGCCTTGACGATGGTGAGGCCGGGATTTTCCTCGATGAAGCTCACAAGGGGTGAGCCACACTTGCCGCAGAAGCCGCGCTTGACGTGGCTGCCGGCTGTTCCCTGCACCGTGTAGGTTTTGAGGTCACCCTTCATGTCGACTGCCGCAGATGGCACAAACACGATTGTCGCCTTGCCGCTGCCGGTGGACTTCTGGCAGTCCTTGCAATGGCAGTGATGGCTTGAGACCACCTGATCGCGATCAAATGAGTAGGTTATATCGCCGCAAAGGCAGCCGCCGGTTGCTGTATTGGTCATCTTCGTTCCCCTGTCGTGTTTTTGTTGGCTCCGGCCGGTTTGCTCTCGGCCTTTTTTCTGTCAGGGACATCTGTAGCACAGGCTGGTGGTCCGGTGCTGTCTTCCGGGGATGCTTTGCTGCGCGTTAAGCGAAGTAGCCGCGTTCGAGCAGCTCGAGCGTGTAGTCATTGTATGAGAGACCCAAAGCGGCTGCGCGTTTCAGGCGCAGATGCACGATGTCCGCATTGGGTTCATCCCATGCCGCATCATAGGCTTTGCGCCAGACATATTTGAGATAGGCGGTGGGAGACAGCAGTTCAGGGCCATTGTTATGGCCGAGCCACTTGCTGATCGGGACAACGAGACCGGACTCGCGGGCGGCAAGATCGCGTTTCGCGCGTTCTGCGGCGAGCAGTGATCTTTTAGGGCGACGTGCCTTGGTTCTGCGTATGAGGCGTGCAGCCATGGACTTCCCTCCGCCGCCAGTCTAGCGCGGGGGAAGGGGTGCGCAAAATCGCCGGCGGTTCAAGCAGCGATCTTCAGGATTTCAAACACATCATCTGGACCCGATATGGTGCGTGGGTTGGAGAGCACGACGAAGTTCTGCATGGCCATGTCGGCAATCTTTTGCCAGTCGCTCTCCTTGATGCCGACGGCAGCGAGTGTATGTGGCTGGCCCAGATCTTCCATCAGGGTGCGCAGCAGATCGGCGGGGTCGTCGGAAGCTTTCCCGCTCAGGGCTTGCGCCAGCTCGGTCCGGCCTTCCCTGCCGATGGTGTCGGCGTTCCACTCGACGACCGCAGGCAGCATCACGCAGGACGTAACCCCATGGGGCACGCCGAACGCGCCGCCGAGAATGTATCCCAGTCCATGGCTTGCCCCCATGGTGACATAGGATCGCCCCATTGATCCCAGCCACAGTGCCTCCTGGCTGTTGAGACGCGCCGTCAGGTCATTTGGGTCAATGGCCGTCGTGCGAAGGGAGCGGGCGAGCATTTTCAGGCTTTGCACGAAACTGCCCTTGATGGCAGGGCTTGCAGCTTTTGCGCAGTAGCCCTCAACCGCGTGGTCAACGGACCTGATTCCGGTGGAAAGCCATAGATCCATCGGCGTGTTGGTGCACAGGCGCGGGTCATAGATGATGCTTCGGGCGACAAAATCCGGTGCCGTGAAGGCTTCCTTGACACGCGTGTCGATGTTGGTGGCACCACCAAGCGCTGTGAATTCCGCAGCGGAGAGGGTTGTCGGGATGGCGATCTGGCGCTTGTACACCGGCCCGCAGGTCTTGAGGTCTTTCACCCCGGCGCGGCCCAGGGCGTACTGGCCCAGGGCGTCGAGGTCATGAATGTCATCCGAGACGCAGAGCTGCGCGACCTAGAAGGTGTCGAAGCTAGTGCCACCGCCGACTGTGATGAAGATATCGGCGTCTGCGGTCCGGGCGGCCTCCGCCACAGCGAGGGCGTCATCCTGCGGAGAGTGCGCGCGGCAGCTGGTGAAGAGGCCGGCTGCCTTGTCACCCAGCGCGGACTGAATGGATTCAATCTCACTTGTCTCGCGGGCCAGGGTGCCGGACGAGATGATGAGGGCACGTTTGGCGCCGATCCGGTCCATTTCCGCTGCTGCAGTTTCCGCAGCGTCGCGGCCCAGGGTTACGCGCTCCACACGCAGCATGTCGTAGCTGGCACCGGTCATGGTCTGTCACTCCTGATCAACTGTTCAGGAGGACATATAGGTCACCGCGGGCCGGATCGCTATTCTTCCATGCTGGCAATCCACTCGCGCAGCAGGGCAACGCCTTCATGGTGGATAGTGGACCGGCCCAGTTCCGGCATCATGATGCCGGGGTCGGTCGAATCCATGCGGTAGACGATAATGGAGCTGTCCGGGTCGCCCGGATTTATGGAAAACTCGTGGCCGCCGGACCCGCGGCCGGCTGCAACCGGGCGCTTGAATACGCCATATTGGATCGGCCTGTCCGCACGGGTATCCAGATACAGACCGGACGTGTGTGCCGGGCCGTCAGGTGCATGACAATGGGCGCAGTTGATGTCGAGGTAGCCGCGTGCGCGGGCGTCAAGAGGCAGGGTCTCGTCATCCCATCTGGCAAGGCGTGGGGCATCGTCCGGGTTTTCGGGTGCACCGGTCAGGATGCCCACCTGGGACCATCTGGTCAGCTGGTTAACTGGTCCATCTGTATACTGATAATCATGGTTGAGGTTTTTTGCTTCCGGGCCGATGGGTGTCGTTGTGCGGTCGCGGCCTGTGCCTTTGACGTGGCAGGAGCGGCACTGGTTCATGTTGGGCACGGCGTATCGAATGGTGCGGCTGGTGCCCTCTGTCGTGATCCAGGACACATCCATCTTGGCACCCAGGGGGGATAGAGACGCATCTGTCATGTCTGCGTTCCACACATAGGGGTAGGTGCGCCAGCCCTTGGGCGTGTGCGCCAGGATGCGCGTCTCGATGAGCCGAAGATTTTTGGTCGGCGCGCGGGCGTCTTCAGGGTGGGCGAACGTCTTGATAAGGGCCGCGCCGACGGGCAGGTCGAATACGTCGTCCGGGTTGTAGGGCGCGGCTTCGCCTTCGGGCACATACACGAAGCGGAGTTTCTCTGCGTAGTCCGTGAAGAGTGGTGTGATCAGGTCATAGGGCAGCACGCCTTCGGCAGGTGTCTGCGCTGGCAGGTCATCAAAGAAACCAAAATCTGATAGCACCGCTGGCGGCTTGCCACCGGTAATGGCGTCCGCATTGATTTCTGCATGCGCTGCGTTCGCCAAGGCGAGACTGGCAACGAACAGCCCAGCGGAAAGGTGCTTCAGGGGCACGACTACCGGGCCTCGCGCGATGCGGTGGATGTCACCGGAAGGCTGGCGCCGGAAAGGCTGGGTGGGCTGCCTGCATGTTGCGGCAACTCGTGGCTGGGCGCGTGGAACCAACTCCAGGTGAAATAGGCGATGACATCCAGGGCGATGAAGCTCGCCTTGCCATTGTCCGTCGCGCCGTTGGTGTTGTCGCCGATGTATATGCCGCGATTTTCCGGGATGCCGGTGAAGTAGTGCCAGAGGGGAATGTTTCCATCCCACACAATGTCGGGCACCGGTGTGCCTGAAATGGAGGCGACGAGGTCGCCGATCTCATTGTCGGGTGCTGAACCGTTGTTGGCGAAGTTATTGCTGTGGACTGAAATCCCTTCCGGGTACGGATAGTAGGTCTCATCGTCAAACTCGTTTGGGTAGGCAACGATCAGAACGCCAGCGGTTCCATTGTTGGCTATCTCGTTGTCGAAAACCTCCACCATTGAGTTGGCCATGACCATGACGCCGGTGCCCATGGGAACACCGCCGACGATGTTGCCCGGGGGGGCAAAGTTCGGCGTGTCGTTGTCGACGATGGTGTTGTCGAACACCCGCACGGAGTGTCCGCCCTGCTGGGGAAGGCCGGGAAGGTCGAAGACGAGAACGCCGCCCGTGTTGTGGCGGGCGATATTGTCATGGACGTCCGCGACATAGCTGTTTTCAATCTCGATGCCCGCGACGTTGTATTCCGCCAGCGAGTTGCGAACGATAATGTTGTCTGACTGCCCGACATAGATGCCCGCGTCGGATGCCCCGCGCGCGATGGCGCCGTCAATCAGGACATTTTTCGAGGCAACCGGATAAAGTCCGTAGGCGCCGTTTAGTGGATCAGGGCCATTGGTCCATTCGGTACGGACACGGATGAATGAGATGCCATCGGCGCCGATGACCTTGATGGCATCGCCCTTGGCGTCTTCGACCGCGAAATCCATCAGAGTCACGCCGGAGGCCTGGACGAGCAAGCCTTCGGCGCCGCTTTCCTGATTGCGGAACGAGAGGATTGTTGCATCCATGCCAGCACCCTTGATGGTGACATCGTCCACATTGAGGGACAGGCCTTCGGTGAGTTCATAGCGGCCGGGGCCGAGCTCGATCACCGCACCGGGCTCCGCCAGCATCAGGGCTTGCTGAATAGCCGTATAGGCATCGGCAGCCTTGGTCATTTCGGGTGCGGGGCTTTGTGCGTCAGGCGCTGCAGCCTGCGCAGGCGCCGTTGGCTGGCCATGCGCCATGCCGGGGAGTGCCGCGATTGCGAGAACAGCGATGCTGGCTGAGACAAGCCGGGACAGTGTTTTTGTTGTTGTGTCGCTCGTCATCTCGGTTTCCTCGTATGCAGCCAGGTCCGGGTGTCTTGTCTATCCAAACCGTAACTCGACAAAACTCAGCCTTCGCCGGATCATTTGGCAACGAGCCAGATCAGCTGGATCTGGGGCGTTCACTAGACGGTGCACAGGTGAGACTGAAGACCAGGTAAACCGTCGCTTCGGTGGTCTCGCATGTCGGCACCATTCAGCGCCCCGCGCGGTGTCATTGCGGAGCGCACCAGCCGCACGCATTGCGTGTGTTTTTGGCAACATGTTGCCGATCTGCATAGGTAAATGATGCAAAAAGCGGCAGTTTTGATTCGGCAAAGTCTCCGGATAGCTGACGAGCTAAGCGACTGAATATGTAGAATTATTGCACTGCAACAAGACGCCAAACATTGCCAGAAGGTTAATTAGACTGCTCAAAACGTGACCAAAAAGCCATACCCGAACCCAATGATGTTATGCGCCCGTCATATTCAGTCACAATCGGGTTGACTCCCATGCGGGCATCCAGTGGTCTATGCGCGAGGGATGCTGACTGGCCGGGGGGACAGGGAACATGCTCCGAATAATGGGGCTCCTTATCCTCCTCGCACGTCAAATACGTCTACATAAGCGAGGATCGAGGAGGATCGCTCAAATGACTACTCGCAATTTGCGATCCGCACTCCTAGGCAGTGCCGTGGGTGTGGGTCTGCTGGCCTCAGGGGGACAGGCGCACGCGCTGTCTACTGAGTTCGGCGAACTGAAAGTCTTCTTTGACACGACGGTTTCCGTTGGTGTCCAGATGAAGACCAAGGATGCGCGCGACGCTTTTAAGGCTGAGTTCAACGGTGGTAACTTTGATGCCCGTGAGAATGGAGCCGGGGCTCTTACGGTTACTGGTGCAAACGCACTTGGGCAGAATGTAAGTTTCGTCGCCACAGACGGCGTCGCTGACAACCTTGATGACTCGTCCAACACAGATGACCGGTTTTTGAACTTTGGTTCCGGAGATCTGACATCCGCCAACATCAAGGCCAACCACGATCTCCAGATGACATGGCGCAACTTCACGTTGTTTGCCCGTGCGACTGAGTTCTATGACGCAGTGCTTAACAGCGACAGTGCGTACAATCGCTTTGGCATTGATGACAACAATAAGGAAGAGGTGGGCCGGGATGTTCGCCTGCTAGATCTCTATCTTTCCACGGACTTTGATGTTGGCTCACTGCCTGTCAATTTCCGTGCTGGTAAGCAGGTTATTTCCTGGGGTGAAGGGACCTTCATCTTTAACGGTATCAACTCGGTGAACCCGGTTGATGTCAGCGCGTTCCGCCGTCCTGGTGTTGAAATTAAGGAAGGCCTGATTCCGGTCTGGGCTTTGTATGGTTCCATTGGTCTGCCGTTTGACCTGTCTTTGGAAGCATTTTACCAGCTCGACTGGGAGCCGTTCCAGCTTGATCCCGCCGGTACGCCTTTTGCCGGTTCGGATGTCGCGAATTCGAACTCCAGCTTTGGTGGTAACCAGGGTATCGGTTTTTATTCCGGCTCAATCCGCAATGGCTTCAACCAGCGTAACTGTACCGGCACTGGTCAGACCGCGCTGTTGGCCGCTGCAGGCGGTGCTGGCTCTCTGGGACGCTACAATAACCTGGTCGGTACTGGTTGCTCAGTCGCGTCGACACAGCACTTTAATACCGAATTGCCGACAGATGGTTCTGCACAGGGTATTTTGCTCTCGGGCTATACCGGTCAGGGTATCATTGATGACCTTGGCAATGCCAGGCTTCTGGGTACTGCCCGCGGCGCGGATGAGACCCCAAGCGATAGCGGCCAATGGGGTGTCGCTCTTCGCTACTATTCTGAAGAGCTGAATTCAACGGAATTTGGCTTCTACTACATGAACTATCATTCCCGCTTGCCAATTGCGCAGGTGCGCTCAACCGGGGTCGCGCAGATTGTTACGTCTGTGACTGACTCTCAGGGCACTTCTACAACGTTCGGTACCTCCGTCGGTTGCTTCGGTGGTGGCAATACTGGCGTTGGTGCTTTCCCGGCGGGTGTAGGCTTGATGACATCCGGTGACTTTGCTGACCCGGCCTTGCGCATCGGCGGTTTTGGTTCGACGGGTGTAATCTATGATGACCCGAACAACACCGCCTTTAATTTGGGGCCGACGGCTGTCGCCGGTTTCAATGCTTACGCGAACGCTCTTACACTCGCTGCTGCTGCGGTCCCTGCTGGTCCAACTCAAGCGGCTCAACAGGCTCAGATTAATGCCCTAGCCGCCAATGCGACAGCACAAGGCGCGGCTTTGGCTGCCAACCCCAATCTTGCTGTCGCTGATGGCCAAGTTGACCTTCGGACAGCAGCTGTTATCAACTGCGGTATTCAGGTTGGCACAGGTCAGATTGGTGGTATTAATGCGTTCACCGCCGCGGTAACTGGCGGTGCAAGCACTGGTGATGCTGCTACCCAGCTTATTCCCATCCGCACCAACGGCACGGAGTTCCTGGCTGGTCAGCAGAACCTCGAGACGACGCTGCTTTACCCGGAAGACATCGAGCTGTGGGGCGTGAGCTTCAACACCACGATTGGTGATTGGGGTGTGCAGGGTGAATTCTCCTACCGGCCTAACCAACCGTTGCAGGTTGACACAACGCAGCAGACGATTTCTGCGGCAGGTGGTCAGTGTGTTGGTGCCGTGGCATTCGGTGACACCAACGTCTTCGGACTGGCTCCGCAGTCAACTGAGCCTGGTACACAGCCGACAGCAGCTGAGTTTGCAAATGGTACTGCTTCGGCATGCCAGGCGCAGAACTACTCTGCAGCTCTTGGTCAGGGCCGTACACCTACAGCGTTTGTTCGTGAGGAAGTGTTCACTTTCCAGATCGGCACAACCGCGACATATACCAACTCCAATCCGCTGATTAACTTCCTCGGTGCGGACATTGGTATCCTCGTGACGGAATTCGGCCTGGTGCACATTCCTGACGTGCCGAACGAAGACGCAACCGCGGCTGAGTTCAATCGTCTTGCCCAGCTTTGCCGCTCCGGTACGGATCTGCCGCTTGGTGGTATTCTCGCCCTCGACTTTGCGACAGGGTGTGCGCCGACTGAGACGTCTTATGGTGGTATTCTTCTGACCCGCCTGGACTACAACAATGCCTTTGGCTCTGCGTGGACACTTTCCCCGCAGCTTGTGTATCGTCACGATCTTGAAGGCCTTACGCCGGCTCCGCTCGGCAACTACCTTGAAGACCGGCGGTCACTCGGCTTCAGCCTCACTGCAAATCTGCAGAGCACCTGGTCCGTGGGTCTGAGCTACACGGACTTCATGGGGTCTGAAAAATATCAGAACGACCTTGATGACGACTTTGTGTCGCTCACAGCGAGCTACTCGTTCTAAGGTTAGGCTGAACACGACTTTGACACCGGGCCGCTTCCTTTGGGAGGCGGCCCGGACGTCACACCAAAAACTCGTGGGGAACACGATTGGTCCTATGGCGCAGGTGATGCTGCGAACCGGATGGCCGCAAACGAACTCTTCAGTGGAGGAAGATTCTCAATGAAAACCAGTGGCATTCTTGCGGCTACGATTGCAGGTGGGGTCGCGCTTGGCGCGTCTGCCGCTCTTGCAGCAGTTCCGCAGGCCCAGGCGGACCGTCTGGGAAATGATCTCAACCCGATGGGTGGCGAGAAGGCCGGCAATGGCGGGGCAATCCCGGCATGGACCGGTGGTCTTCCGACCCCCCCTCCCGGCGTGACGTACAACGCCGGCGATCGTCTGCAGAACCCGTTCTCGGGTGACGCGGTCCAGTATACGGTGAATGCTGGCAATATGGGCCAGTATGACGGTGTGCTGACTGAGGGTTACAAGAAGCTCCTGTCGACCTACGACACCTACAAGATGAACGTCTATCAGACACGCCGTTCGTGCGCGTTCCCTGAATACGTTTATGAAGCCAACAAGCGCAACGCTGTTGTGTCTGAGCTTGTTGGTGGTGGTAACGGTGTTGGCAAAGGCATCATGGGTTCGCCTTTCCCGATCATCAATTCCGGTCTGGAAGCGATCTGGAACCACACGCTGCGCTATCGTGCGTTTAAGGTAACGCGTCAGTTTACGGCTGCTCCAGTTACGGCAACCGGCGACTACACGCTGCAGACCGTGCAGGATGAAGCGATCCTTCAGTGGTCCGACCCCAACAAGGGTGCGGCTGAGGAACTCGACAACATCTCGATTTACTACATCGCCAACACGACCGCTCCGGCGCGTGCTGCTGGTAGCGTGATCCTGGTGCACGAGACTCTCAACCGTTCACTCGATCCGCGTAAGGCATGGCAGTATTCACCGGGCACGCGTCGTGTGCGTCGCGCTCCGAACATTGCTTATGACAACCCGGGCACAAACTCTGATGGTCTGTCCACGTCAGATTCGTTCGACGGCTACAATGGCGCGCCGGACCGTTTCGACTGGACCGTCAAAGGCAAGAGCGAAAAGCTGATTGCTTACAACGCGTATGATGCGGAAGCCGCACCATACAATGAGTACATTCAGGCGCGTCACCTGAACCAGGACAAGATTCGCTACGAGCTTCACCGCGTGTGGACAATCGAAGCCAATCTGCGTGCTGAAAACCGTCACATCTATAGCCGCCGCGTGAAGCATCTTGATGAAGATGCGTGGCAGCTGGCTCAGGCTGAGCTGTATGACGGTCGTGGCGAACTGTGGCGCGTGCAGGAGCTGCACACAATCCAGCGCTACAATGTGCCGCTTTGCGGTTCCGGAACGGAAGTTGTGTATGACACTGGTAACGGTCGTTACCTGTCACTTGCCATGCAGAACGAAGAGCCAGGCGTGAACTACTTCGCCGATGAGCTCAATCCTGACCGGTATACGCCTTCGGCTATCCGTCAGCTTGGTGTGCGCTAAGTCGCGCAACGCCTGACGACGACCTAACAGCGGGCCGGTCTTCTCTTGAGGGGACCGGCCCGTTTGTTGATGTCTATCCACTCTTGAATCTGCTGGACGACATACCGCCTGAATCCGCTCTGCGTTAGGCATAGCAACAAAGGCAGGTGGTCCAGGCGTTTTCACGCTATGTGAAAGCACCGGACGGTGTAGGATAGGCCCAGAGTAAATGCGCAATCATGGTGCACACCGAGGTCACTCGAATAGATCTCGCGGATGTACCCAAGGCTTCTCTTGGTTGAGAGGCGAATGAGTGGATTGAGTTAGACCCATGAGCACACTAAACACCGCATTCAAGGGCGGAATTGCAGCGCTGGCCCTGGCCGCTGTCGCTTCAGTTCCTGCTCAGGCTGTGCCGCAGGTTGATCCTGCGGAAGCCGCTGTCATCAAAGAGCTTGAGACGAAGGGGTATGCCACGCCGTCTGATCTGGCGCCGAAGTCACTTTTGGTGGCTGCCGCTGATCTGGGCGGACGCATTGTTGCAGTCGGTCAGTTTGGACATGTGGTCCTTTCCGACGACGATGGCGCCACATGGCGGCAGGCCGAGTCAGTGCCGACACAGGCCCTGCTGACTGCTGTCTATTTTGCCGACGATCAAGTTGGGTATGCTGTTGGTCATGATGCTGTGATCATCAAGACCGAAGACGGCGGCGAGACCTGGGAGTTGAAGTACGACGATGCTGAGGCGGAAATGCCGCTCTTCTCCGTGCGGTTTGCAGATGCCAACAATGGTGTCGCCGTTGGCGCCTTCTCGACTGCCCTGTCAACAAGTGACGGCGGTGAGACATGGAACCTTCAGTCGGTTATCCCTGACCCTCCGCCGCCGCTGGAAGGCCTCGAGTACGAGCCCCATCTCAATGCGCTTTTTGAAGGTCCCAATGGGACCATGTTCATCGCGGCCGAGACCGGGTTCGTGTTCCGCTCACTTGATAGCGGCGCAAACTGGGAGCCGATCAAGACGCCTTACTTCGGCTCATTCTGGGGTGGCATGACACTCGACGATGGCAACATCCTGCTGTACGGCATGCGCGGCAATGTCTGGCGTTCCGAGGATCAGGGTACGACATGGACACAGGTCGAAACCGGTTCGAAAAAGTCATTTGGCGGCGGCATCCAGCTTGATGACGGCTCCATTGTCCTGGCAGGCCTCAATGGCGGTGTTGCCTACAGCACCGATGGCGGACAATCCTTCGAAGTTGTGGATCGACCCGACCGCAAAGGTTATTCGAGTGTTGTCGACGGCCCGGATGGCTCTGTTTTCATCTTTGGTGAACCGGGTGTCGTAAAGCATCCTGACACGGCGGAAGGGTTCCGCAGCGGAAGCTAGGCGCACCTGAAACTACACTGACGACATTGCCGCCGTCCCGGCTGCGTTGCGCCCATTTGAGGTTTGCAGCACAGACAGGGCGGCGGTACTTTTTTGGGATACACAACCACGAGGCTTGCATGTCTGACCGGTTCGATCGTTACACCCGCATCAAGGCATCGCGGCAAGACGGTATTCTGACACTGCATCTTTCCAACCCGGCATTGCGCAATGCGGTTGATGAGCAGATGCACCACGAACTCGCCGACATCTTTGTTGATGCGCAGGAAGACGAAACAACACGGGTGGTCGTTCTGACCGGCGACCCGGACGGGAATGCATTTTGTGCCGGTGGGGACATTGCCTGGATGAAGGCCGGGCTTGAAGGCAAGGCTGCCAGCCCCAGTGCCTCTGAAGGGCGCCGTATCGTGACGACGCTGCTTGATGTGGAAAAGCCAATCGTTGCCGCCATCAATGGCCCGGCGGTGGGGCTCGGCGCGACAATCGCCCTGTTCAGCGATGTCATTTTCATGGGCGAGACGGCACAGCTATCTGATCCGCATGTCCGTGTGGGGCTTGTGGCTGGCGATGGTGGTGCTGTCATCTGGCCGCAGCTGGTCGGTTATGCGCGTGCCAAGGAGTATCTGATGACGGGCGACCCGTTTCGTGCAGCCGAAGCGGAGCGCAGCGGGCTCGTCAACCATGTGGTGCCGGATGACGCGCTGCAGGACAAAGCGCGCGCCTTTGCGACAAAGCTGGCCGCGGGCGCGCCCCAGGCTATTCAGCACACCAAAGCTGCTGTGAACATGGAACTGAAGCGTCTCGCGGCCACGGTGTTTGACGCATCGCTGGCCTATGAGATGATCTCATTCACAAAAGACGATCACCGGGAGGCCGTATCGGCCTTTCTCGAAAAACGGCGGCCCAGTTTCAGCGGAACCTGATGCGCACAGGACGGGTTTCGATGGCCGGAAGTTGCAGGGAAAAACATTATGCCAAGTGATTCAGCGCAGATTGTGCCTCATCCAACCAGCGCAGATGGGCTGGTGGCTGCGGCACATGGATTTGCCGGCGAGTTGCGAGAACGTGCTGCGGAAATCGAAAAGGCCCGTCAGCTCCCCCAGGATCTTGCAGACAGGTTTGCCTCCGCCGGGTTCTATCGGATGGCGGTGCCGCAGGCCTTGGGTGGGCTTGAGGCAACTCCGCAGCAAATTTCCGGGGTCATCGATGCATTGGCGCAAGCGGACGGGTCCGCGGCATGGTGCGTGATGATCGGCTCAACAACCGGTCTGACGGCCGCTTATCTTGACCCGGCGGCGGCAGGCCGCATTTATGGCGAAGACGCCAATACCATTACGGCAGGTGTCTTTGCCCCCATGGGGACGGCCGACGTCTCGGCAGACACTGCGACGGTTAAAGGTCGCTGGGCCTGGGGGTCCGGCTCTCACAATGCGCAATGGGTGTTCGGCGGCGCGCGCCTGTTTGCAGACGATGAGCCTGTGGTCGATGACACCGGGCGCCCTCGTACCCAGATGTTTGCGATGCCGGCAAATGATCTGACCCTCCATGACAACTGGGACCCTTCCGGTCTCGCCGGCAGCGGGAGCAGTGATTTTGAGGCTGACAATGTCGTTGTGCCTTTGGGAAATGGGGCCGATATCACCACACCGCCGACGCTCACCAATCCACTGTACGCCTTTCCGGTATTTGGTCTTCTGGCGGTCGGCATCGCCTCTGTGGCAACCGGTCTTGCGCGTCAGGCCATCGACGAGATTATCGAAATTGGCGGGGGCAAGGTGCCTCAGGGCAGCCGCAAGACCCTTGCACACCGACCGCAAGCCCAATCTGAACTGGCGATGGGCGAGGCGGAGTTGAGAGCCGCACAGGCATTCTTGACTGACGCTGTTGGAGACGCGTGGGTTGCCGCAACAGCGGACGGGGTCATCGGTATCGATCAGCGCCGCGACCTTCGCCTGGCGGCAACGCATGCCACAACGGCGTCAGCGCGTGTTGTGGACCGAATGTATCTTCTGGGTGGCGGAAGCGCGGTGCATCGCACCTGTCCCCTTCAGCGTGCCTTCCGCGACGTGCATGTGGCCACGCAACATATGATGACGGCACCTGCAACCTGGGAGTTGACCGGGCGGATGCTCTTCGGGGTTGAGACCGATACGACGACACTTTAACGCAGGCATGGCTTGCGGGCCCATTGCAGCTTGATGGCCAACACGAGTTCATTGAGGTTAGTAAGATGAACGACACGAAACGCGAACCAGATGTTGCAGTCGGCCCCTATCTGCCGGGCAGGTCGGCGGCGGTGGATGCCTCGCCGGAAAGTCTCAGCAAGCACCAGAGAATTATGGACGCGGCGCTTGAGCTATTTGCGATGCGTGGCTACCAGGCGACCACAGTCCCTGAGATTGCCAAGGCCGCTGGTGTGGCGACCGGCACGATCTATCGCTATTTCGACACCAAGGAAGACTTGCTGAACACGCTCTATCAACGGTGGCGTGGACACTTCAACGACAGCCTCCTTGCCTCTGCGCCTGCGGGTTTGTCTTTGGAGGGGGCTTTCGGTCTGATCTGGCGCCGCATGATTGGTTGGATGCGCGACTACCCGCTGCAGGCCATATTTCTCGAGCAGCATTATCTCAAACCGTTTCTGAACGACGAGAGCCAGAAGCATGACGGCGTCTATATCGCCGGTGCGGAAGCGCTTGTGGAAGCTGCGATTGACGCAGGTGAGATGCGCCCGATGCCGCGCGGTCTGGTGACCGCCATGGTCTGGGGCACGGCTGTCGGCATGGCGAAGCTGGACCACAGTGGCAATATGGTGCTGGACGACGCGGCCATTCGTCAGGCTGAGAAAAACCTTTGGGACGCCGTCAAAGCCTAGTTCTTTCTCTTCCTCTGCGCTCCTTTCCCGGGGTCGCCTGATCGGCTAGCGTGTCTCCAATCCGCCACGCTATGGACGCCTCGTCGGCGTGCCTGGACCTAAGAGGCGGCAGGGGAGAACAACATTGCCAATCGAGACGCGTGAATTCGCGACAATCGAGCGCGACGGCACCATTGCCATTGTGCGGTACGACCGCGGTGATGGTCTCAATGCGCTCTCGCGTGCCGCCATGCGCGAGCTGACCCAGATCGCACGAGACTTTCGAGACGATATCGCGACCCATGTGATCGTTCTCACCGGGACGTCAAAGATCTTTAGTGCCGGGGCTGACCTGAAGGACCCGGAAATGGCTGCTGGTGATGATGGACTGCTGGCGCGGCGGCATGGTCTCAAGGTCGGCCCGGACATGTGCGATGCCTGGGAAGACCTTGAACAACTGACAATCTGTGCGGTTGAAGGGCATTGTATCGGTGGTGGCGTGGCTTTGGTTGGTGCATGCGACATTCGCATTGCAGGACGGTCTGCCGGGTTCCGTCTCCCAGAGATACCGCTGGGCATGAATATGAGCTGGCACTCCAATCCGCGCCTGGTGAACCTGATGGGTCCAGCTCGTGCCAAGCTCTTCGTTATTCTCGGCGAGGTCCTGAAAGCCCCTGATGCCCTGGCGTGGCGGTTGGTTGAGGACGTCGTTGCTGACGGCAGCGCACTAGAGACTGCCATGGATCTGGCGCGCCGGGCTGCGGCAGTGCCACCGGTGCCGTTGCGTATGTCCAAGCAGTCCATCGAGATGGCGGCGAAGGCGCTGAACCCGGTGGCGACTTATATGGACCGCGACCAGTTTGCGCTTGCCTCCACCGGCGAAGATCAACGAGAGGCAATCACGGCATTCCTTGAAAAGCGGGCCCCCAAGTTTACTGGCCGATAGGCCATCCAAGTTCCAAGACAATCAGACAAAACAAACAGGAGAGATGAACATGGCCGGACGTGTTGAGGGCAAAATGGCAATGGTGACGGGCGGGGCCTCCGGGCTGGGCGCTGCGACCAGCAAGCTCCTGGTGGCTGAAGGGGCCAAAGTTGTTGTTGCCGACATCAACCTCAAAGGGGCGCAGGAGGTTGCGGAGGCCATCAACGCAGATGCACCCGGCAGTGCCAAGGCTGTTGAGCTTGATGTGACATCGGAAAGTGCCTGGCAGACAGCTCTGGATGAGGCTGTCGCCTTCATGGGTGGTCTCAACATTCTGGTGAACAATGCGGGCATCGGCGGCTCAGCCCCAGTTGAAGATGAGACCTTTGAGAACTGGAAGAAGATTCAATCCGTTGATCTCGACAGCGTGTTCCTGGGCTGCAAATACGCGCTGGGCCATATGAAGGCGCACCAGCCGGGCTCCATCGTCAACATCTCTTCGATCGCGGGGCTGATCGCCGGCCATAACATGGGCGCCTACAATGCGGCCAAGGCCGGCGTGTGGTTGTTCTCTAAGTCTGTGGCATTGCATTGTGCCAAACGCGGCTATGACATCCGCTCCAACTCTGTCCACCCCACTTTCATTCGCACGCCAATTCTCGAAAGTCTCCTTGCCCGTGCTGAAGACGCCGAGACAAAGCTTGCCAAGCAGGTGCCACTGGGACGCATCGGGGAGCCTGATGACGTCGCCTATGCGGTTGTGTATCTCGCGAGCGATGAGAGCCGGTTTGTTACGGGTTCCGAGATCAAAATCGACGGTGGCATCTCGGCCATGTAGATCTGACCCGTGACGTGTCCCGCAGTGAGACGGTCTTAACGGGCCGTTAGGTTTCTCTTGCGGTTTGGCGTGCGTGCCGGCTCTATGACCGCTAGGGTCTTCGTGATGATTGGATCTTTGACCAGCGCGGCAGAAGGCCTGCGGTCAGCCCGTGTCGGTGTCGGCAAGGCGGCCAGCGATGTTGTGCGCTCGGCCCAGTCTGCCAGCAATGCCTATCAACAAGCGGCATCGGCCACGCGGGGGAGTTCCGCGTCAGCACCGCGGTTTACCGCACCGCTGGCGCCCTCCACGACTGCTCAGGCACCTGACCTTGTGACGGCGACGGTCAATCTCACGCGCGCTGAAGTGGCCTACAAGGCGACGGCGGCCGCCTTCAAAGCCCAAAATGAGGTGGTCGAAACGCTTCTGGATACGGTGATCTAGACGCGACTGTCTCTTCAGGCTGTGCCTTGTAGTGTCTCACCCTGCTTTGCATCTTCAATGAGATGAAACTCGGAGTAATCCGGGTCGTGCATGTCGTCGAGATAGCGATGCGGCGGGTAAGGGTAGAGATTGGGGTTGCCGGACTTATCAAAGTACCAGCTCGTGCAGCCGCCAGATGCCCAAACGGTACTGGGCATCTGTTTCGCCATGTCGTCGTTGTAGGTCTGGTAGGCATCCTGCCTGGCTGCAACTGCGTCCAGGCGGCTTTCCCGCATTTTGTTCAGCATACTGATGACGTAGTCGACCTGATGCTCAGAAATAGTGATAAGCGACAGGTTTCCAACGGGGCCTGTGGGGCCTTCCAGCATCCAGAAGTTTGGGAAGCCGGGCATGGCTACGGCACGGTGGGCGCGCGGGGAGCCGTCCCAGGCGTCTTCTAGGTCCTGACCATTTTCGCCGGTGACTTTGGTGGGCAGGATGAAAGCGGCGGCATCAAACCCAGTCGCAAGAATGAGAACGTCCAGGTCGTGGTGTGCACCGTCCTGCGTTTCAATGCCGGTAGGGGTGATGCGTGTGATGCCGTCGGTGACAAGATTGGCGTTGTCACGGCTGATAGCCGGATAGAAATCCGAGCAGAAGATCAGTCGTTTGCAGGCGGCCTGGTAGCTGGGAGTGAGCTTGGCCCGCAGGTCCGGGTCGGCCACACCTTCTTCGAGATGCTTTGTGCAGGCTTCCTGGATGTCCGCCAGCTTGTCCTGATCACCGGTTGTGGCCGCGCCAAAGTTCTTGGCCATCGATTTGAAGTAGAAATTGTAGGTCAGTTTCTGGAGTGCGGGGATCTTGCGCATCAGCCACTTCCAGCCGGTGGCATACTCCTTTTGTGGCAGGGGGATCATCCACTGCGGCGTGCGCTGGAATACATTCATCGTGCCCACCTTGTGGGTGATGGCGCCCACAATCTGCGCAGCTGTTGAGCCGGTGCCGATGATACCGACCTTGCGCCCATCAAGCTTGACCGAGTGGTCCCAACGGGCGGTGTGGAACATGTCGCCTTGGAAGCTGTCGAGGCCTTCGATCTTCGGGAAGGCAGGCTTGTGCAGCACGCCGGTGGCCGAGATGACCACGTCATAGTGTTCAACCGCGCCATTGCCGTCGGTCAGCCGCCAGTGCGGGCCTTCATAGGTGAGGTCTGTGACCGGGGTGTTGAACTTGCCGCCCTCGTTGACGCCGAATTTTTCAGCCGTGGCTTCCATATAGGCCTGAATTTCGGGGCCGTATGAGAAGCGGTGTGACCAGTCCGGGTTGAGATTGAACGAGAAAGAATACCAGCGTGAGGGGACGTCACAGGAGAGACCGGGATACTGGTTCTCGCGCCAGGTGCCGCCGACCTTGTTGGTCTTCTCGTACACCGTGAGGTCCGAATAGCCTGCCTGACGTAGTTTCACGACGGCGGCAATGCCGGACATGCCCGCGCCGATGATGGCAATGCGTGGTTGCGTGCCTGCTTTTGCCCAGCTCGCGGCTGATCCGGACGCAAACTCATTGGTATGCATGTTCATGGCGCACTTCTCCCGATGGATGCCCTCTCGTGGCTTCTTGAGGTTAAAATGACGCCTTATTGACGGGTTGTCAATAGGCAAAATCATTAGTAGACTCCCGGCACTGAAACGCGCCCGCATCCGCAGCAAAAGAGCCAAATATGTCCAAAAGTGCCCAGCGCATCCGCCGAACGCCAGAAATGGCGCGAGAGGAAATTATTGATGCCACTGAGGCTGCGCTTGCTGAAATGGATTTCAGCGAGCTGACCGTGGATGCGGTTATGCGGCGCACGGGCATGACGCGATCCTCGTTCTATCACTACTTCAAAAGCGTGGATGAGCTGGCGCTGGGCTTTCTGGGACGGTTTGAAGATGCCATTCGCCAGACGGTGGACGACTGGCTCAATGGTCAGGGGACGGATGATTATCTGCAGGATACCCATGACCATCTCACAACCATGTTTGTGGCCATGGAGGCGCATCGCACCGGTATGCTTGCCCTGGCGCGGGCGTCCAACAGCAGTGAACAGGTGCATGACGAGTGGCGATCGCGGGTCATCGACTATTTTATTGACCTCACTGCCCGGTTTATCCGCCAGCAGGTGATGCTCGGCCGATCCAAAGTGCAAAGTCCGGAGCTGACCGCCCGTAGCCTGATCCTGATGAACAACGCGCTGGCAAATGACAATCTGACCCGCCAGCCGCCGGATGACCCTGCTGCCATCGGCAAGACATCAGCCGACATCTGGAATGCGGCGATATACGGAGCGTAGGGTCCACGCCGGTTCGGTTCGTCAGTGGTTCGGCTAAACCAGCTGGCCTTGCACTTCCAACGCCCCCTCCAGTCCCAGCAGAAATTTCTTTGCTTCCATGCCGCCGCCGAAGCCGGTCAGGTCACCGGTTGAGCCGATGACGCGGTGGCAGGGAAGGACAATGGGAAGTGGATTCGCGCCGTTTGCAGCGCCGACGGCTCGGCTGGCTTTGGGGCGGCCAGCCTTCTTTGCCATGTCGCCATAGGACGCCGTTTCACCGTAGGGGATGGTGGCGAGGTTTTTCCAAATCTGGTTCTGAAACTCGGTGCCATCGAGGGTGAGCGGCAGATCAAATTCCTTGAGCTCGCCTGCGAAGTAGGCGTTGAGCTGTGTCGCCACGTCTTTGAACATCTTGTCGTTGCGCTGCCAGTGGTCGGCATGGCGCATCGTCTTGGCGCCGGTTGGAAAGCTGATCAGATGAAGCGTGTCTCCATCTCCCCCCACGAGAAGGTCACCGAGCGGGCTGGGGATATAGGTGTAGAACAGGTCGCGTTTGAGAATGTGCATCGTCGGTCTCATTGGGCTGATGACGTGTGTCTGCGAGAATACGCCACAACACACCTGCGTGCTGGTCGAAATCGGACATCATCATCGCTGCTGCTGTGGAAAATGGGCGGCGTGATTTATGAGGTGCATGCTGTAAAGTAGGTCCCGAACAGACATAAGGACCCGTCCGGTGCCCAAGTACGGGGCGGGGCCCAGATTTCGGGAGACGACCCCATGGATATGAGCTTTAGCGCGGACCTTGAGCCATTTCGCCAGGAAGTGCGCAGCTTCTTCGCCACCGACTACCCGCAGGACATACTGGATAAAGTGCGCGCCGGGCACTCGTTGACCACGCCGGAAGTGCGCAAGGCAGAAATGGCCCTAGGCGCTAAAGGCTGGCTGGCGTCGGCGTGGCCAAAGGAATTTGGCGGGCCGGGCTGGTCCATCGAAGAGCAGTACATTTTTGACGAGGAACTGGAGCGCGCCGGCGCACCGACGGTGACACCCATGGGCGTCATCTATGTGGGGCCGGTGATCTTCAATTTCGGCAGCGACGACCAGAAAGAAAAGTGGCTTGGGCCAACCCGCTCCGGCGAGATGGGCTGGGCACAGGGTTACAGTGAGCCGGGCTCGGGGTCGGACCTTGCGTCCCTGCAGTTTTCGGCGGTGCGCGAGGGCGACGAGTTCGTGCTCAACGGCACGAAAATCTGGCCGTCGGCGGCACAACATGCGGACTGGATTTTTCTGTTGGCGCGGACCTCGAAGGGGGAGCGCAAGCAGCAGGGGATCAGCTTTGTGTGCTGCGAGATGTACCGGGCTGGCGTCACGCTCGTTCCGATTATCGGCATCGACGGCAAGCACTATCTCAATCAGGTGGTGTTTGAAGATGTGCGCGTGCCGGTTGATTACATGATCGGCGAAGAGGGCAAGGGCTGGGAATACTCAACCTATCTATTGGGCAATGAACGTACGTCCTATGCGCGCATCGGTGCCAAGCGGAAGATGCTGTCCGACCTCAAGGACATTGCCAGAGCGGCGCCCATGGGCGGCAATGAGGCGCTCTATGATGACCAGGTGTTCCGCACCAAGGTTGCGGAGGCTGAAATCCGGGTGGACGGTCTTGAGACAACGGTGCTGCGCATCCTGTCGTCGGTTGCTGAAGGCGGGTCGCCGGGCAATGAGGCGTCGACGGTAAAAATTCTGGCGACGGAAACCCATCAGCGGATCACGGAACTGATGGTGGAAGCGTGTGGCCGCGCCGCTCAGATCGGAAGTCCGGATTGCGCGGCTCCTGACTGGTCCACGGATGCGCTGACGAGTTATGCGCCACCCTCCGTGTCGGCCTACTTTGCGGGCCGGGCGCAGTCGATCTATGGCGGCACCAACGAAATCCAGAAGAACATCATCGCCAAGCGGGTGCTAGGGCTGTAGGCAAAATTCCGGGTTTCTGGGGTTTTCGGGCAGGTGACGTGGTGATGTCGGGTTGCTGACGGGGTTTTGTCGTGGTGGCGCACGGGGCCAGTTCCCAATTTGCGTGTCACCGCATCCGGTCAACCGGGGAGACTTCAGGTGCTTATTCGCAAGCTTCGTATCGACAGGGGATGGTCGCAGGAGACACTGGCTGAAGTCAGCGGTCTGAGTGTGCGCACCATTCAGCGGCTCGAGCGCGGCGGCAATGCAAGCCTGGAAACGCTTACGGCACTGGCTGCGGTCTTCGAGGTGGACGTGTCCACCCTGTCAACCGAGGCACCGGAGGCACCCATGTACCAGCAGAACGAACTCTCAAAAGAAGAGCGCCGGGCGGTCCGCTATGTGCGCGATCTCAAGGCGTTTTACAGCCATCTCGCCACCTATTGCATGGTGAACTTCGGGCTGTTCGTCATCAACCTGTTCACCGGCATCGGCACGCCGTGGTTCATCTGGCCGATGCTCGGCTGGGGCGTCGGCGTTGCGGCGCACGGCTTGTCAGTTTTTGAAGTCGTGTCGCTGTTCAGCCCTGACTGGGAAAAGCGCGAAATTGAAAAGCGGCTTCAGCGCACCCGCCGAGACTAGGCGGAGGCGCTGAAATCCAGGACGCGGTGTCAGACCACCTTGTGTTCGATCAGTGAGGTGGCGCCATCGATGATGGATTCGCGGCCGGGTCGGAAGGTAACGCCGAGGACGCGTTGCGCCTTTTCGTTGGAAACGAAGCGCTTCTTGTCGAGTTCCGGGATGACTTGTTTCATCACCGGGTTGAAGATTGACAGGAAGGATAAAAGGAAGCTCGGCAGCTTGCGGGTCGGAATCTTCTTTTTGTAGGCGGGGAATTCTTCGCGCAGGACACCGCCAATATCGCCGAACCAGTAGTAGTCACTTGCAGTAATAAAGCGCTCGCCGGCGGCTTCGGGCGTCTCCATGGCGGCCACATGGGCAGCGGCGACATCGCGGACATCGACGATCTGGAAACCGATGCGCGGCGTGGCAGGCAATTCACCACTCATCAGCTGGGTGATGAGTTGGACGGAGGCGGAGAAGTCGCCGCTTAGAACCGGGCCGAGCACGGCAGACGGATTGATGGTCGCCAGTTCAAGGCCTTTGCCGTCGCCGTTGATGTAGTCCCAGGCTGCTTTTTCCGCGATGACTTTCGAGCGGGTGTAGGCGGTGTTGTCTTTGAGAAGATCAGGGTTCGACCAGTTGTCCTCATTCATGATCTCCGGCAGCTTCTTGTAGCCGTAGGCGACCGAGGCCACAGACGACGTCATGATGACGCGTTTGACGCCCGCGGTCTTTGAGGCCTTGAGGGCGCGCAGGGCGCCATCGCGCGCGGGAACGATCAGGTCGTTGGGGTCCTTGGGTAGTTCCGGCGGAATGGGCGAGGCGATGTGATGCACATAGGTGCAGCCTGCAACGGCTTCCGGCCAGCCATCGTCTGATGTCAGATCGGCAGCAAAGAGCTCAATTTCCGAGGCGCGGGGGTTCTTGCTGGCCAGCAGCTCTTTCAGCGCCGGGCCTTTTTCGAGGGAGCGGATCGTGCCGCGAACTTTGTAGCCCTTGTCGAGCAAAAGCAGGATGACCTGCTGGGCGATGTAGCCTGATGCTCCGGTAACAAGGACCGGTGCGGATGTATCGATCTGATCAGACATGGCGATCATGCTCCCCTGTGCATCCGTCATCCAAGGTATGACAGGTCTAGTAGATAGGAATTAATGACCGCGGGTCAATTACTTTGATGGGCGGTTGCTGTCTGGCTGGTTTGCTTTGAGCCGGCGAGCCATCACCGCAAGTTGGATCAGGGCGGCAAAGAAGAAAAGCAGAAGCGGCACAAGCAGACCCGGGCTGAAGAAGGCCTGCAGCCGAAGCTGGGTCGGAAAATTGAAGGTCTGCTCGATTGCGGCCGTCTTGAACAGGTGCGCTCCGGGGAAGCCTTCATATGTGGCGGCGTCCAGAAGGTCTCGGCGGGACCGGTACCGCACCATGGACAAGAAGCCCCACTGGGGTGTTTCATCTTTTCCATAGGTGTCTACGTAAGGCCCCACCTTGTCTGCCAGCCACATAGGATGCCCGGCGCTCATGAGCAGTCTGCCGAGGAAAGCGTTGGAGTAGGTTTCAAGCAATGCGGCGGGGTCCGTGGGGTCGCCGGTCTGTGGATGTGGTTGCTTGCCATCATGGAGCTTTATGATGTTGAACATCACAAACTCCCTGCCGTCATCCGCCTCCATGAAGGCGCGCAGCGTTTCAAGAGCCTGCGAGTCGGCGTCCGCCCCCTCTGCTATCTGCGCCACATAGGCATCTATTTCGGCGGGTGTCAGCGGCCCACTCCAGTTGTGGTACCAGGCCGTGAAGGCTAGCGAGAGCACAAGTGCTGTGCCCCAAATCCAGATGCCGCTGGTCAGGTTTTTCATCGGCCCGTTTCCCCCCTATCGTGGCGTCTTTCGTGTAATAATTGGCATGAGTAGTGCCAATTGTCCATGAGTGCATCAGGCGTGCATGGAGCGCGACGTGTTTGGCGCTATCGTGCCCCGGCAAACACCGGTAGGAAGGGGCAGCACTGTTGGTGCAATTGCCCCCTTACGCTGATAGCCGGAGCTGGATGCCCATGTCGCTTGCCGCCCTAACACCCTATGCCGAAGTGATTGGTGGCATTGCTGCCGTGCTGACGTCCGCGTCGTTTCTGCCGCAGGTTTGGAAGACCGTAAAAACCCGCCATGCGGATGACTTTTCTTGGGGGTGGCTGGCCGCGTTCGGAGCAGGTGTAGCCCTGTGGGCTGCTTACGGCATTGTGCTCGAAGCGCCGTCCATCATTATCAACAACATCCTGGTCTGGGTGTGTGTGATGGTCATGGGGTGGGTCAAATTTCGCTCTCACGGAGAGTAGAACGGACCTCTGAGCGGTTGCTGGCTTGCGTCTCAAACACGGCGCAAGTACATGTGGTGTCATCGGAATCAGCTATATGGGTACCCAGATGCAGGCCATTGCTCTCATCGCGCTTTTCATTCTCGACATTGCCTGGTGGTTTGTGATCATCAGCGTGATCCTGAGCTGGCTGATTGCGTTCAACGTGCTCGA
Source organism: Candidatus Phaeomarinibacter sp. (assembly GCA_050042885.1). GTDB lineage: Bacteria > Pseudomonadota > Alphaproteobacteria > CGMCC-115125 > CGMCC-115125 > Pyruvatibacter. The sequence continues at coordinate 26,573 of JBHJJF010000009.1, read as the reverse complement.
TACGCGCAACAATTTCGTCTACCAGATCGCCAATATGTTCCATCAACTGACGGAACCGCTGTACCGCCCGATCCGCAACTTCATGCCGGATCTGGGCGGGATTGATCTGTCGCCTCTTGTGGTGCTGGTTGGTATTTACGCCCTGCGGGTCATCATCATCACCAACTTGCTCTAGCCGACCTTTCGCTTACTTTTTCGCTCTTCAGGACCTCGCCCATGCCCGCAACGCTGATCGACGGCAAGACCTATGCTTCGAAAGTGAAGGAGAAGGTCACCGCCGGTGTGACGGCATTTGAGGCTGAGACCGGAAAGACACCCGGTCTTGCGGTGGTGCTGGTCGGTGAGGACCCGGCCAGCAAGGTCTATGTGGCATCGAAAGCGCGTGTAAGCGGCGAAGTCGGCATTCGCTCCATTGAGCACAAGCTGCCTAAGACAACCAGCCAGGATGAATTGCTGATGCTGGTTCGCGCGCTCAATGCGGACCCGGAAGTGAACGGCATTCTCGTGCAGTTTCCGGTGCCGGACCAGATTTCGCAGCAGGCCGTCATTGACACGATTGACCCGGTCAAGGACGTGGACGGGCTGCACCCTCTGAATGCGGGGCGTCTTGCCAGCGGGCTGGATGCCATGGTGCCGTGCACGCCCTACGGGGCCTACCTCATGCTGAAAGGCGTGCGGGAGGATTTGTCCGGACTGAAAGCACTGGTGAGCGGACGCTCGAACCTTGTGGGCAAGCCGGTGGCGCAGCTGTTGCTCAGGGAAAACTGCACGGTGACCATGGCGCATTCGCGTACCAAGGAATTGCGTGCCGAAGCGCGCGCGGCAGATGTGCTTGTTGCTGCGATCGGCAAGCCGAACTTTGTTCAGGGGGACTGGGTGAAACCCGGTGCGCTTGTCATCGATGTTGGTATCAACCGTGTTCCGGCGCCTGAGAAGGGCGACGGCAAAACCCGCCTTGTGGGCGACGTTGATTTTGCCGCTGCATCTGAAATTGCCAGTGCCATTACGCCGGTGCCGGGCGGGGTCGGGCTCATGACGGTTGCCTGTTTGATGCGCAACACGCTTATCGCGGCGCACCGCCAGGCCGGGCTGCCTGACCCGGCTGTCTAGGCCGAGTTACACAGACAGGGAGACAGGACATGCAGACACGGCAATTGGGCACTCTGTGGCCTGTCAGCGCACTTACCCTTGGTGGCGGCGGTCTTGGCCAGCTGTGGGGGGAGACGACGCGCGAGGAGGCTGTTGCCACCGTGCGCGCGGCGGTTGATGCAGGCATTACCCTTTTCGACATGGCGCCTGCCTATGGGCGCGGCGAAGCGGAAACCGTTGTTGCGGAAGCCTTTGAGGGCAAGCTGCCCGACGGTGTTCGGGTCACGACCAAGTGCCAGCTCGGCACGCCGCCTGCGGACAAGGTTGCGCCGGAGCTTGAGCGGCGGTTGGTACGCTCGCTGGAAACCATGCGGGTGGAGCAGGCGGACATCTTCATTCTGCATTCCAACATCTGTCCGGATGACTACGAGTACGCCCAGCATGCGGACACGCAGCACAAATGGGCAACGCGGTTTGCGACCTACACGGATCATGTGATCCCGGCCATGACGTCTCTTGTGGAGCGCGGTCTGATCGGTGCTTGGGGCATCACCGGCGTCGGGCTGCCGCGTACGGTCATGGATGCACTGCGTCACGACGTGAAACCTTCTGTGGTGCAGGCGGTGGCAAACCTCATGGATTCTCCCGGTGACATGCGCCAGTACGAAGAACCGCCTGAACCTCGCAACATCATCCGGACAGCGCGTAACAATGATGTTGGCGTACTCGGCATCCGGGCGGTGCAGGCTGGTGCCTTGACTGCCGCCATTGATCGTGACCTGGCGGATGGCCATGAGCAGATGAAAGACTACGCTAAGGCAGAGCCGTTTCGCAGCCTGTGCCGTGAGCTGGGGGAAGATCCCGCTGTTGTCGCGCACCGCTATGCGCTGGGGATGGAGGGTGTGGACAGTGTCATTCTCGGGGTCAAAAACCGGGATGAGCTAAAACAGCTGGTGGATGCCGAAGCGCGCGGCCCTCTCGAAGAAGCCGTGCGAGAACGTATTGATAATCTACGGCTTGCATTTCAAAAGCCACGCATTCCTCTGGAAGAGTTTTCACTCGACGACCTTAAAGCCATGTCGGGTGATGGCCCTGACAGCAAGGACACGCTGCACTGATGCGCTGTGCCCGCACATATATCACCCTTGCACTGGCGCTGTTTGTGTCCGGTGCGGTGGTTGTGTCGGCGCGCGCGGACACGGGAATGCTGGACTGGGACGATCAGGAGATCGCGCAGGCACTTGATGCGTTCGTGCCGCGGCTGATGGATGACGGCAATGTGCCCGGCGTTCAGGTGGCAATCGTTCGCGATGGCCGGATGGTCTATGAGCGTGCCTTTGGCATACGCAACGTCATTGGCCGCTCGCCGGTCACGCCTACGACCATTTTTGAGGCAGCGTCCATCTCGAAACCTGTCACGGCGCATGTGGCATTGCAGATGGTGGCGGACGGCAAGCTGCGCCTCGACAAGGATATTGGTCTTGGGCTGGAACCGCCCTGGCTTCAGCCCGGCGATGACGGACGTGTGCCACCCGTTACGCTTGAACAAGTGCTGACCCACACCTCCGGTCTGTCGAATGACATCCGCCGGTCGACCCATGAGCTTGTTGCATCACCGGGCGGCCCTTTCGCCTATGCGGGAGAGGGGTTCGGTTATCTGGGATATGCCATTGCCGCCCATGAGCAAAGGCCGTTTGCGGATGTGGCGCGGGTGCGTGTGTTTGAACCGCTGGGCATGGCAGCCTCCGGTTTTGCATTGCGCGATGAGCAAATGAATGATGTTGCGACGGGTCACGCCGGCTTGTGGGTACCCCTGGCGCTGGTTTTCGTGCCCTTCATTGTCGTGTTTCTGTTGGCCACGATTCTGGCTTTCGTCATCGTCCGCGCGGCCATGCAGCGCCCGCATATGGAAGCACGCCATCTGTTGGCCCCGGCTATTCTCGCAGGCATTGCCACGATCTTTGTTCTACTGGAACTTGTGGGACTTGGTCTGTTGACCGCTGTCTTCCTGATAGCCCTGATCTTCCTGCTCTGCCTGGCGCTTGTCGCGGTTCTTTGGCGGCTGGTGTTTTTGCTGCTGGGCTTTACGCGTCCCCAACCAGGCACGTTGGTGCGGCGTGATGAATTGTCCGGCACCTTTTGGACCCGCGTGGCCATTGTGCTTGCGGTACTGTCCCTGGCGCCCTTCCTGTTCATGAGCGTGCCATTGCCCCTCAGGGCGGCGGGTGATGTACATCCTGCGTCTTCCCTGCGCGGCACGGCGTCGGAAATTGCCTATTTTGCGCAGGAAATGATCGCCCCGCGTCTGCTGGATGTAGCCGACTTGCGCGAGATGACACGGCCACATGTCTTGGTAGGACACGGAGCGGCGGATGGCCTTGCCTGGGGTCTTGGCATAGGCGTGCGCGACCGTCGTTTGAGCGATGGTGATACGCAACGGACTATGTGGCAGTGGGGCTCCAACCCTGGCTACTCAAGCCTACTGATCATCGAGCCGGAGGCCCGCGCAGCTCGTGTGGTGCTGACGATCTCGCAGTCGGGCGGCGCCATGGTGCAGGAGTTGGGTGCGCATGTGTTTGGCGGCCTTGTCGAGTTTGAGCGTGGCGACAGGTGGCTGGTGCCGGCGGATGCAGTGGCGCCGAGTTTCTAGGCCCGGTTCAGGCCTCGCTGCCCACATTGATCAGCACACGTCCCTGCTTGCCGGGCGTCGCGAAGCGATCAAGAGCTTCATTTATGTCACCGAATTCGTAGATGCTGTCGATGCCGGCGCGCATGTCGCCAGCTTTTGTCACGTGTGACAGGCGGTTAATTTTTTCAGGTGTTGTTGACAGCATCAAAAGCCAGCCTGCGCGCCGCCGGGAAAAGGCCGCGCGGGCAAATCCGGAAAGATCATTCAACGGGTTGGAGGATACGTAGTGTCCGCCCGGCCGCAGATGCTTTCTGCTGTGTGCAAAGCTGAGCTTGGCGGGGCAATCGAGAATGAGTGAAAAGCGGTCGTCCGCACGAAAAGGCTCCTCGGAGCGTGAGCGGAACACGGTTGCCCCTTGTGCCAACACGAAGTCGCGGTTGGTCTCAGACGCAATTGCTGTCACCGCAGCACCGCGTGCATTTGCAAGCTGGGTCGCGTAGGCCCCCAATCCGCCTGCTGCGCCGAGAACACATACTGTGTCTTCAGCGCCAATCCCGGCGATGTCATCTATGACTTCAATCGCGGTCAAGCCCATGACGATCAGTGCGGCGGCGTCGGCCATGCCAAGACGGTCAGGCACCGGCGCCAGACAAGATTCCGGGACGGCCGCATACTCAGCATGTACGCGTGGCCCATTCAGGACCGGACTGTAGCCAAAGACGGGCGTGCCTGCCTTGATGTCTTTGCCGTCAGAAACCGCGATGCCTGCAAACTCAAAGCCGGTGACAGCAGGACCTGATTTGCGAAACTGTTTTACCTGCTTGGCCCAGCCGCCCTTGCGGGTTTCGACATCCATCTCGTTGATGCCGGCGACTTTGATCTGGACCAGGATATCACCCTTGGCGGGGTCGGGGCGCGCCGTCTCCACAGTCTCCATCATGTGGGAGCCCGGACGCCAGGTTGCAGCCTTCATGGTACCGGTCATCAGCTGTCATCCTTAACAAGAATGCCGAAATCGGATTTCAGACGGGCGGTATAAGCTCCGGCGTCGAGAATGGTTTCGGGCAAATACAGGCCCGGCTTCGGTGCGGGCTGACCGTCACCTCCAATGGCCCGCTGGACCGCAAGGGCAGCTCCGGTGGCTGTCAGTTGAGCCTGGCCGCGCGGGTCTGACACGAGGCGGGTGCGGGTGATGGCGGTACCGTCCGCATCGGTGCCCTTGATGACGATCTGCATGTCGTGGGATGCCGCACTGCCGGCGCGTGTCCCGCGTGAGTTGGCGATGCCCAGATGGAAGCTGATGTCTGTCGCGCCGGTTGCCGGTCGCAGGCTCATGGTGTCCAGCGTGCTCATGGGGCGGGCGTCGAAGGTTTCGCCATCAATGGTGATGGGTGTTACTTCCGCATCCGGGTCTACCCATGTCCATAAGCCGTCTTTCATCACCAGGGCCTTGCCAAAGAAGTGTCCGGCGTCTTCGACGGTCATCGGGCCGATGGGGTCCGTCATGTCGAAGAGGGCGGACATGGCAATACTGTCAACGGCTTTGAACTCGCTGGCGAGATCAAGTGCTGTCAGGGCCAGGATGCCGGCCTGCCAATGGGCTGTTGGCACAACGGGCGCCTTGAGGTCGGCATGAGCTGTGTGGGCAACAAAGCTGGCCATGTCGAGCACGGCGCGGGTGATGCTGAGATGGGCGATGCCGTTGGTGAGGGCGTAGCTCAGCAGTTTGTCGTGAGGGTCCTGCAGAGCAGCGATGATGGCATCGAGTTTGCCCGCGCTCGCCAAAGCCTTCTCTGGGGCGTTGGTTTCAAGGGCGAGTGCTTCGGCATTTCCCAGCTCAGTAACAAGGTCTGCAGCCTTGTCGGGATTGCGTCCCGCGATGATGAGTTTCGCGTCCGGCATAATCTGGCGCAGGTGGCGGGCGATATGGCTGCCGACAAGGCCGTAGCCGCCGGCAACAAGAATGGATTTGGTCATTGACTGTCCTTCGGTCAGAGCGTCAGCCCCATCCGCATTTCCATGGGCACGCCATGGTCGCGGCAGGGTTCCGGTGCGATGGTTTCAGAAAGGCAGGTGAGGCCCATTGATGTGTAGAAGCCCACAGCCGGGTTGTTGGACAGTACGTCGAGATGCAGGGCACGAAAGCCCCCGGCGCGGGCCTTGTCGATCGCTGATGACAACAGGTACTTCCCAAGGCCTGTCCCGCGGTGGCTTTCGGCGGAGGCGAGCGCCAATACGTAGTATGCGTCGGGTGGCACCCAGGCATTGAGGTAGCTGGCCTTGTCGGCGCGCTCGCTGACGCTCCGCATCTCCTCCAACGTGACGTCGCCGGACTTTATGGCCTCAATGCTGGCTGCGGCCATCGCATTGCGCCGATCGTAGTACTCCGCGCCGGAGTAGCCGATCTCAATGCCAGCGATTATATCGTCGTCCATCACCAGCGAAGCTGCCTCATGAGCATACATGTTGCCTGTCATCGGCCAGGCCTTGTCGATGATCCGGTTCAAGGTGGTCTTGGACCCGAAGATGTAGTCGTAGGACTCAGGTCCCGTGGCGAACACGAGTTCACCAACCTGATCTGCGTATTTGTCACCGCTTGCCGACACGCTTTGATGAGTTATCATATCCGTCCCCATAAATTACTATTAGTAAGTTACGAAAAGTAAGATATATAGTGGAACGGGTGAGTCAAGACAGGAAAGTGTGGGAATCGTGACGACCGGGCAAAAACGCATGTCTAAACCCGAGCGTCGCCGACAGCTTCTTGAGACGGCGCAGGGCATTGTCAGTGAGGCAGGCACCGAGGCGCTGACATTGCAAACGCTGGCGGAGCGTGCCGGGGTCACTAAACCCATTGCCTATGAACACTTCGGATCGCGGGAGGGCGCGCTGATTGCGCTTTACCGGAGATTGGATGATGAACACGTCAATGCGGCGCGGGAGGCGATGGCCCAAGCGCCAGGCACACTGGATGCTGTGTGCGAAATCATCGCGGCGTCATACATCGATTGTTGCGTCAAGTTGGGTCCTGCATTTGGCGCCATATCCGCTGCTCTTGAAGCCAGTGACGAGATGCACGCGGTCAAGACCGAATTGCGGGACACCTATCTCAGCAATATCCGCATGGCGCTCAAGCCGTTTGTGACCCTGTCACCGGCAAACGGGCGCGCCCTGATAATCGGTTTCATCGGCGCTGCAGATGCGCTTGGTGCCGAAGCGGCGGCCGGACGGATGCCGCGTAAGGCGGCGATCGCGGTGCTTGCGCAGCTGATGTGCGGGACGCTGTCCGCCCACAGGGCGGACTAGCACCAGGTCTCCTACCCTTTGGCTTTGGTGATGGCGTCTTCTATGAGGCCGCGTGCCTGGCTAGCATCACCCCAGCCGTTGAGCTTCACCCATTTATCTTTTTCAAGCGCCTTGTAGTGATTGAAAAAGTGCTCGATCTGGTCGAGCAGCATCTTCGGCAGGTCTGTGTAGTTCTGGACGCTGTCATAGTAGGTGTTGAGGCGCGATGGCGGCACGGCGATGATCTTTTCATCCATGCCGGCTTCATCTTCCATCAACAGCACGCCGACGGGGCGGCAGGCCATCACGGCGCCAGGCACGACCGCTGGGGTGCCGGCCACAAGCACATCCACCGGGTCACCATCCAGCGACAGTGTATGCGGCACAAACCCGTAGTTGCATGGGTAGCGCATGGAGGCGTTGAGGAAACGATCCACCACCAGCGCGCCGGACGGCTTGTCGAATTCGTATTTGATCGGCGCACCACCAACGGGCACTTCAACAATCACGTTGACGTCGTAGGGCGGGTTGTCACCGATGGACAGGGCTTCGATACGCATAACTGTGAGCCTTGTGGTTGCTGCTATTTGGAGCGGTTGTTGCGGTCTGCGAGGAGGCGCAGGCGCAGGGCGTTGATCTTGATGAAGCCAGAGGCGTCTGCCTGGTCGTAGACGTCGTCTTCTTCGAAGGTGACGTGTTCCATTGAATAGAGGGAATCGTCCGACCAGCGGCCGACGACATCGACCGAGCCCTTGTAGAGCTTGAGGCGGACGGTGCCGTTGACCCGTTCTTGGCTTTGGTCGATGAGGGCCTGCAGCATTTCGCGCTCGGGCGAGAACCACATGCCGAAATACACAAGTTCGGCATATTTGGGCATCAGCTCGTCTTTGAGGTGCGCCGCGCCACGGTCCAGCGTGATCTGTTCGATGCCACGGTGTGCCATAAGCATGATGGTGCCGCCCGGCGTCTCATAGATGCCGCGGCTCTTCATGCCGACGAAGCGGTTTTCAACCAGGTCCAGCCGGCCGATGCCGTTGTCATGGCCATAGCTGTTGAGCTCCGTGAGGAGTGTGGCCGGTGACATGGCAACGCCGTTGATAGAGACGGGATCGCCCTTCTCAAAGCCCACTTCGATATAGGTGGGTGTGTCGGGTGCGTCTTCCGGCGCGATGGTGCGCTGGTAGACATATTCCGGCGCTTCGATGGCGGGGTCTTCGAGTGCTTTGCCTTCGGAGGACGTGTGCAGCAGATTGGCGTCCACGGAGAAGGGGGCCTCGCCGCGCTTGTCCTTGGCGATGGGGATCTGGTGTTTCTCTGCGAAGTTGATGAGCGCTTCGCGGGACTTGAGTTCCCAGTCGCGCCACGGGGCGATGACTTTGATGTCCGGTTGCAGCGCATAGTAGGCCAGCTCATAGCGGACCTGGGCATTGCCCGTGCCGGTTGAGCCGTGACACACGGCATCGGCGCCGGTTTCCCGGGCGATCTCGATCTGACGTTTGGCAATCAAGGGACGGGCGATGGACGTGCCCAGAAGGTAAAGGCCTTCATAGAGGGCGTTGGCGCGCATCATCGGGTAGACGTAGTCTGCGACGAATTCTTCGCGCACGTCTTCGATGTAGATGTCTTTGATCCCAAACATCTCAGCCTTCTGGCGGGCGGGCTCCAGCTCTTCGCCCTGGCCAAGATCGGCTGTGAAGGTCACGACCTCACAGTCGTAGGTTTCCTTGAGCCATTTCAGCATGATGGAGGTGTCGAGCCCGCCTGAATAGGCCAGCACCACCTTCTTGACGTCGGTCACGCTCATTCTTGGTCTTGCCCCGCGCATCGGAATTTCTGGTCGGACGCAAGTGCGTCCATGCGCGGGGTTTTGCGCGTCTGGCGGCGTTTGTCAAAGGGTTCGCGCCGCTAGGTGCGCACGGCACAAATGCGGGATCAGCCTAGAACGGCAGATAGCCCCAGACATTGACCAGAATGAACCCGCCCAAGGCGATGCCGGAGAGGGCTGTCAGGGTTGCACCGCCTGCCCGGAATGCCACAAAAAGGGCAGAACCCGGCGCATTTTCCCCATCAATCTTGCCATGGGAGCCGCGCAGGGTGCTGAATCCCAGGGCATGGGACACGCGCGCCACCAAGAAGACCAGTGCAAGGATCTGCACTGTCATGCCGGAGCCGATGAGCAATTCCAGCAAGGCCAGTGCGACAATGAAAATGCCCGAATTCTCAGCCAGGTTCCCGTGGCGTCGGGCCAACCGTTCAAGCTGTACGTCGCCGGCGACGCCCACACCCTGGCCGGTCTTTCCACGGCGCGTGCCGGTTGCCAGCATCAAGACCTGCTGAAGCACGATGATGACGCCTGCTAGGGCGGCGGAGATGATGGGAATCGTCATGGTGGCGGTTGTTGCGTCTGGCATTGTGGTGGGACCTCCCTGAAAAATGAGCCGTTTGGGGCAGTATGACTTGATGAACCGCCCCGGACCACCGATGTAGGTGTTTCGTTTTCAGTCCATAAGACAGAAAAAGAGCACCGTGATGGTCCAGAAACGAACCGAAACATCTGTTCCCGACGATCCGTCCTGGGATGATCTCAAGCTGGTTCTGGCTGTGGGGCGTTCGGGGAGCCTCCGCAAAGCAGCGCTGGCCCTGGGGCTGGGGCACGCCACGTTATCGCGGCGCATTGGGCGATTGGAGCAGCAGCTGGGTGTGCGTCTGTTTGACCGGCCGGCGTCCGGCGCGGTGGTACTAACGGCGGCTGGCGAGGACCTGGCAGCTTCGGCCGCGCGGATGGATGATGCCGCCGCGGTGGCCCTTCGGCGCATCGCCGGGCGTGATCTGGCGCTGACGGGCACATTGCGGGTGTCGGTCAATCCACTGGTTGGGCTCTATTTGTTGCCGGATGCGATTGCCTCTTTCTCCAAAGCCTATCCGGAAGTGGCAATTGAAGTGCTCGGCACGTCGATCTCCGCCAATCTCGACCGGCGGGAAGCAGATGTGGTTGTACGTGTCACGGACAACCCGCCTGAGACGCTGGTCGGCCAGCGGTTCGGGCCGATCGGGTACGGGTTCTATGCCGGGACCAGGGCAGTGGAAGCTGCCGGTGGCGAGGAGGCGTATCTGGCCAGTGCGCCGCCCTTTCTCGGATACAATGGTCGTCGAGACAATGCGGTGCATGTGCCGTGGTTGCGGGACGCGTTGCCCCAATCCCGCGCAACGTTGACAGCGAGTGATCCGCTGCATATCGCGGCACTGGTGCGGGCAGGCGGCGGCATTGCGCGCCTGCCTTTCATGTCTGCGGAAGGTGACCCGACGCTGACGCGCGTCTTTGTGGACAAAAGCGAACAGGCCTATTCGATCTGGCTGCTGACACATTCGGACCTGCGCAAAACGGCGCGGGTGCGTGCCTTCATGGATCATATGTCGGAAGCGTTGCGTGCGCAGATGCCGCGTATCTGCGGTGAGCCTGCTTGACCACGAGTCACCTTGACTGCTACTGATTTCAAATCAGTAAGGAGATGGTTCAATGTCAGGTCAAGTTGTTAGCGCAGGCAGTTATGGTCGACGGGACCATGCGGGAACCCATAAGGCGACCTACAGCACTGCGGTCGACAAGGTCGATCCAAAGGATCTAGAGCATGACCTGGAAGCGCTAAAGCGGGATGGATTTGTCATCATCGAGAGCTTGCTGGGCGATGCGGAAATCGCCGCCATAAAGGCAGGGCTGATAGAGAAACTTGACCACAAAGGTCGCAATGATTTTGAAGGGCACCTAACCCAGCGGCTCTATGCGGTGCCTGAGAAGACGCGCATTGCGGATCAGCTAATTGAGCATCCGCGCGTTCTGGCTCTGCTCGACAGTTACCTGATGCCCGGCTACCTGCTCTCGCAGTGTCAGGTCATTAACATCCTGCCCAAGGAAACCAGCCAGGCGCTCCATACTGATGACGGGTTCTATCCGATACCACGCCCACGTGCGGCGCTGAGTGCTGCTGTCGTGTGGGCAATTGATCCGTTTACAGAAGATAATGGCGCAACGGTTGTGGTGCCAAACAGCCAGGACTGGGCGCAGGGGCGCCAGCCCGGCCCCGGCGATCGCACCGTCAAGGCGATCATGCCGGAAGGGTCAGTTGTCTTTTATCCCGGTACGCTTTGGCATGGGGGTGGCGCCAACATGTCAGACGCGTCGCGCCTTGGCGTCACCTGCCAGTATTGCGAACCATGGCTGCGGACGCAGGAGAACTACTTTCTGTCTCTTTCCAAAGAGACTGTGCGTGACCTGTCCGAAGACATGAAACGGATGATGGGCTACAGCATCTATCCGCCATTCATTGGCATGGTGGACGGCATGCACCCCAAGCGGACCCTTGAGGACTAGTAAGCGAGGATGACCGCACCCAAGAAACGTATCCGCCGACCCGCAAAGGAAACCAAACGGCTTCTGGTTGCTGCTGCAGGGCATGTGCTGGTCGAAAAAGCCGGCGATCTTGAAATCGGAGATGTCTCCAAACGGGCCGGGGTATCTAAAGCGCTGGCGCACTACCATTTCGGCAACAAGGCGGGGCTGCTGAACGCGGTCGTCGCAGATTTCTACACCCGTCTGGATGATGCGATTGTGGCGGTGCCCTACGAAGGTGACCGCTGGATAGACCGTGAAACCAAACGTATTCACGACCTGGTGCGCTTTTTCTACGACGACCCGGTGGCCCCTCTTGTCGTTGGGTCTGTGCAAAGCGACCCGTCGCTGGGGCCGGAAAGCCTTGACCGGGCGCGGCGGATCAATCGGCTGGGGGCCCTCAATATTGCTCAGGCGCAAAGGGATGGAGAGATCGCGTCGTCGCACGATCCAGCGCTGCTCGTGGCAATGATACTGGGCGGTGTCATGGCTGGCTTGAGTGAGGCGCTGATGATGTCCTCGCGGCGCGACGCCGATGCGCTTGCGTCAGAGATCTGCAGCTTCGTTGTGCGCGCTGCAGGAATAGAGCCTGCTTAGGCGCGCATGCCGTCGAGCATGGACTTAGCGGCTTTGATGGCGTCGCTACGTGCGGTTTTGCGGCTTCGTGCTTCCGAGATGACATGCACCGCCTCGTCGAGGGCGGCGGCGAAGAGGGAGGCTGCGACGGGGACCGAGAGCTTTGCGTCCAGCGTGCCCTGAGTCTGGGCAGCCTCGAGACCTTCGCGCAGGGTGCGCAGGGAGTTGCGGGACTGGATTTCCCGCCAGCGTTTCCAGCCCAATGCGGAGGGGCCATCTAGCATCAGGATGCGGCGGGTGGCGGGGCTTGTTGCGTTGTCCAGATAGATGCCGATGCCGTGCATCAGGCTTTTGTAGGCATCGGGCATGTCCACGGTTTCTGAATCTATCAGGGCGGCGAGGCGTGCGTCCTCGGCTTCCACCACGGCATCGAACAGGGCGAGCTTGTCCTTGAAGTGGTGATACATGGCACCGCGGGTGGCCCCGGCGCGCGCTACAATGGCGTTGGTGGCCGCGTCCGCAAAACCGTTGGCGGCGAACTCGGCGCGTGCAGCCTTGATGAGAGCCGCTCGGGTTTTCGCGGTGCGCTGTTCGTTGCTGGCCATTGGGCGACCGTCCTCGCTTTCACAAATCTTGACCAAAGCACTTTACAAACAGTCTGCCTGTTTGTATATCGATAAAACAAACAGTCTGTCTGTTTGTGGTTGTGTGCATCGAACCTAGTTAGGGAGAGTCGAGATGACCATTTCAAGCGTGTACCCCGTTATTGCTACCAGGGTTGTGTCTCAACTGGCCGCGTTTTATCGGGATGCCTTCAAGCTTCATACGGCCTTTGAAGCCGACTGGTATGTGCATCTGACAGCCGGCGACGGTACCGGTGCGGGATCGGGCAACCTGGCGATCATTGTGGAAGGCCACGAAACCATGCCTAAGGGCCATCGCAGTGTTGCGGCGCCACGGTTGATGAACTTTGAAACGGATGATGTGGATGCGCTCTATGATGCGATGACCGCGCGGGGGGCACCCATCCTGCTTGAGCTGCGGGACGAGGACTTTGGCCAGCGGCACTTCATCATGCAGGACCCGGACGGCAATCTGGTGGATGTGATCAAGCTCATTCCACCATCCGCAGAGTTCGCGGCACAATATTCAAGCGAGGCTGTGCCCCAGTAGCGCCGGGTGACGCCTGTCGCCGGTGGTCTTCAGAGATCACCGCTGATATCGCTGCGGGTGACCCGCTTGCGAATTTGTCGGACCGCGATGTACGCGCCCATCAGCACGAAAGGCGCAAGCGCACCTGTTGCCATGGTCGGGTTGATCGGCTGGCCTGCTTTTTCCAGGGCCTTCAGGACGTAGGCAATGAGGCCCACGAGATAGTAGGTGATGGCGACGGCGGACAATCCTTCGACCGTCTCCTGCAGCCGCACCTGCAGCCGGGCGCGGCCCTCCATGGAGCGCAGCAGCGACTGGTTTTGTTCCTGCAGCGCGACCTCCACACGGGTGTTGAGCAGGCTTGAGGCCCGCGAGATACGGCTGGATACAGCTTCGAGCCGATCTGCCACCGCGGTGCAGGTGCGCATGGCCGGGCCAAGGCGACGTTCCATGAAAGTGCCGATCTGCTGCAGGCCTTCGCGTTTGACTTCGTCCAGCTCGCTGATGCGGCGTTCCACCAGCTGATGATAGGCGCGGGCGGCGGAAAAGCGGTAGTGGCTGCGTGCCGCAAGGTCTTCGGCGCGCGCGGCCAGGGTTGAGAGCTGGGCCAGCAGGCGTTGCTCGTCCTCAAGGTTTCGGATGCGGGCGGTCTCAGTGGCGAGCGCTGAGAGTTCCGTTTCAATTGACCCCAGGTCCGGCGTCACATCGCGGGCCAGCGGAAAGGCCAGCAAGGCCATCATGCGGTAGGTCTCCACATCCAGCAGGCGCTGGATCAACCGGCCAAGGCGTCCGGGGCGCAAGGTCTGGTTGGCGACGAGGATGCGGCTCATGCCATCTTCATGCAGATGGAAATCAGTCCAGGCAGCGGCCCGTCCCCCGGACATGCCGGCGCCGACGCATTTGCCCTCGCCGAAGACTTCTGAAAGCCGCGCCTCAATGTCCGAGGCATGACCGGGTAATGCCAACAGGTTGATGCCGACAAGCACCTCACCGGGCAGGCGCGCGCGCCAGCTTTCAGGGATGCCGCTCAACGGGGGAGCTGAAAACGGTGTGCCGAGATCAGGAATCTCAGTCCCCTCTGCCGTCTCTGACGCGTAAGGGCAGCGGCGCGAGAAGGCGTAGGTTGAGAACTCCGTGTGCCGCTCCCAGACCAGGTGGATGGATTTTTCATCCGTACCAAGATCAATCGCTAGATGGTTTCCGAAGTTTTTGGGCACGTCGACGCCCATCTCGGTTGCCAGATCTCGCAGGAGAGCCCGTTCAGCGTCGGCACCGGTTTCGCCGGTAATTATGGCGATCTGTGTGATCATCATGGGCGCATGGACGTCTGCCGACGGGCGCGAATGCACCTCGTTGTTCAGCTGCTGGCGCAGCGGATGCGCTGTCATGGGTCTCAGGCCCGGCATGTGTCGTGTCCCCGCGAGGTTGCGGTGTCAGTCAGCATGAATGCTGCGCCGCAACAAGAAGCGCGGGATCATACGGATCGTCCGCCGGAGCGCAAGCTGAGTCTTTTGTTCTAAAGCAGGTTCCCGTCCGCGGCGTCTAGGGGAGCTACGGGTGTCTTGATGGTTGGCGTTTTGCGTATCCCCAGACCTGGTAAGGGAACAGTCCCGGCTTGCTGTGTGCTGCCGGCCAGCGTTCCCGCCAGGGCGTTGTCGGTCGGTTTCTGCGTTTCGCCGCGCAGTTCGCGCAGCAAGGCGACATGGTCCGGCATGGCGTTGACGAACTGGCTGATCTTATGGCGCTGGCCGCTCACATGCTTGCGCCACATCTCCCGGTTGAGATTGAGACTCAGACCCGCGTTCCAGTCGTCACGCATCTGGTAGATGCGCTTGCCCTGCAAAACGGCGGTGTAGACTTCCGGCGAAAAGAGATGTTGCGACTTCAAGTCTGTCATCACCGGCATGGCGTGTTTCCAGACCTCAAGATTTTCCGCCAGTGAATCCGGCACTTCCAGTTCCTCACGCGCGTCGATCCAGTACTGGCTGTCGGTGCGGTTGCCCAAGGCGTAGTGCAGGCAGATGAAATCGCGCACCTCGTCGTAAAGGCCGGAGGCGACGTCGTTGTAGCGCTTGCGCAGACTGTCCGGATACGACTGATCCGGGAAGTAGGCAATGAGCCAGCGGACGGCCATCTCGATCATGTAGATGGCGGTAGATTCAAGTGGCTCGATGAAGCCGCCGGACAGACCGATGGCAATGCAGTTTTTCACCCAGCTGTTGCGGGTGCGGCCAACGCGCATGGGAATGACGCGGGGCTCGGCGCCTTTGCCCGCGTCGCCCAAGAGGTCGAGGAACTCGTCACGGGCTTCATCGTCGCTGCGGTGGGCGGAGGAATAGACATAGCCCGTGCCGATGCGGTTGAAGAGCGGCACGCGCCAGCTCCAGCCTGCGCCCAGCGCTGTTGAGCGGGTAACTGGCTCAATGAATTTCGGGCCGTTTTCCGTTTGCTCGGGGTGGGGAATCTGCACCGCCATGGCGCGGTCATTGGCCAGGTACTTGTCGTAGGAGATGAAGTGTTCATCCAGGGCGCCGTTGATGATGAGGCCTTTGAAGCCGGTGCAGTCGATGACCAGTTCCACCTCGTGGCGGCCGGTCTCCTTCAGATTGATGGCGGCGATGCTGCCGTCTTCACCGCGCTCCACATCCACCATGTCATCAAGGATGTGTTCAACGCCACGGCCAACACTGATGCCCTGCAGCATCTTGGCGAAGAGGCCTGCATCGAGATGATACGCGTAGTTCACCGGCTCGCTGTAGGGCTTGGACCCGAGCGGGCGGGGACCCTTGCGCATCATGCCGAGGTCCTGGGCCGGGGAGATAGTCTGCACGAAGCTCGCGCCGCTGCCGCCGAAGCGTCCGTAGTAGTAACCTGGGTCAATGCCGCTTACGCGATGCCCGGTGTTGAACGGATTGATGTAGCTGAAGGGCTTGCCCTTGGCGTCCACATTCCAGTTAGCGAAGTCGACGCCGAGCTTGAACGACGCATTGCAGGTCTTGAAGAAATCTGTTTCGGAGATGCCTGTCTGCTGAAGCGACCGCGACATGGAGGGGACGGTTGCCTCCCCGACGCCGACGGTGGGGATGTTCGGGCTTTCAATCAGGGTGATGCGCATCCGGTTCCCCGGATGGTTCTTCTGCATCCCGAAGAAAACCGACAGCATGTTGGCCGTAAACCAGCCTGCCGTGCCTCCACCCACAATGGTGATGTGCTTGATTGGCTCCGCCATGCGATGCGTCCCCCCGGTCACGCGGCCTGAATGATGGCCATAGCTATTGTGAGGACTTTAGGAGCGGGGGGTCAGGACGCCAAGTGCTTATGTCGTCGTCGCGTCAGCAGCCTCAGCGGCTGCAGCCCGTTCGCGCGCGTGGCGAACTGACGCGCGCTCTCTTTCGCTTTCGGACTTGAGCTGGCCGCAGGCGGCGAGGATATCGCGGCCGCGCGGGGTGCGGACGGGGCTGGCGTAGCCCGCCGTGTTGATGATCTCCGCGAAAGCTTCGATCCGGTCCCAGTCCGAGCACTCATAGTCTGAGCCCGGCCAGGGGTTGAAGGGGATCAGGTTGATCTTGGCGGGGATGCCTTTGAGGAGTTTGACGAGGGCGCGGGCGTCTGCGTCGCTGTCGTTCACACCCTTCAGCATCACATATTCAAAGGTGATGCGGCGGGCGTTGGACAGGCCTGGATAGTGGCGGCAGGCGCGCAGAAGGTCCGCAATGGGGTACTTCTTGTTGATCGGCACAAGGATGTCGCGGACATCGTCGCGGACCGCGTGGAGCGATATGGCGAGCGTGACGCCCATCTCGGCGCCGCAGCGTTCAATCTCCGGCACGACGCCAGACGTCGACAGGGTGATGCGGCGTTTGGAGACGGACAGGCCGTCGCCGTCTGATACAAGCTCCAGCGCATCACGCACATTGTCGAAATTGTAGAGCGGTTCGCCCATGCCCATCATGACGACGTTTGTCAGTGTGCGGGGCTGGTTGACCGACGAGGTGTTGATCTCAGGCCACTCGCCCAGACTGTCGCGGGCGATCAGCACCTGCGCGACGATTTCACCGGCGGTGAGATTGCGCACGAGGCGCTGGGTGCCCGTGTGGCAGAAGGTGCAGGTGAGCGTGCAGCCGACCTGGGAGGAGACACACAGGGTGCCGCGGCCGGGTTCGGGAATGAAGACGGTCTCGACTTCGTTCCCATCTGGCAAACGGATCAGCCATTTTCGGGTGCCGTCGGTGGAAATCTGTTCACTGACGATATCAAGACGGCTGATGTCGAAAGCCTCGGCAAGTCTGGCGCGCGTGGCCGTGGAGATGTTGGTCATCTCATCGAAGGATGTGACCCCACGGACATAAAGCCAGTTATAGATCTGGCTGGACCGCATCCGGCACTCACGTTCCGGCAAGCCCATATCCGCAAGCGCCATAGCCAGTTGCTTGCGTGACAGGCCGATGAGGGACTGACGGGCAAGCGCCTCCGCCATGCCACCGGAGATGGTGGGGGCATTGGGGTTGGCGCGGGCAATGTCGAGCGGCTGGGTGGGCATTGGGCGTTCTACTTGCAGCCGTCGTCTATGGCTTTGATGGCGGCTGTGACACCGGACAAAGAATACCGGTCCGTTGTCAGCGTGCCGCGGCCTGATGTTCCCTGAACGCGAAGGGAATTGCCGCGCTTCATAGCAGAAATCAGCTTGCGCTCACTGGCGCGGTCCTGCACCCAGGCGCCGCCCTCGTTCTGGGCGTCGTTTTCGGTGAAGAGGGTATGCTTGGCACCGTCCACGTCGGCTGTCACCGAACTGCCCTTTTTATAGGGGTAGCCCGCAACGACACTGACCTCACCTGTCACATTGCGGCCCGGCCAGTTGGCAACCATGACGTAGATCTCGCCACGGCGGACGTTTTTCGGCGCTGTGTCCTTGGGCTGGCTCAGGGCGTAGCAGATGGTGTTGGCGCCACTGGTTAGCTTGTAAGCGCGCCAATCGGTGAAGGTGCCCAGGGGCACAGGCTCTGCGGCCAGCGCTGACGCGGCGGGAACCATCATCAGGGCTGCGCCCAGCACTGCCGGAAGCGCGATGGCGCGTGTTGCACGGGACAAAAGTGAAGGGCGTGTCATGCTCGTTAACATCCTATTAACCATGGGCGTTCGACGAATAGGGCCGCGGGACTGAAAGCTCAGGCCATTTTTGTGGCGCGTTAATTCTAACTTGTTGGCAGACTGATCATTATGAACCACGGGGGACATCTGCAGTCGGGTGACCCTTCTTATCGCTGTTCGGCATTCAATGTCACCAGCGTTGGGTAATCTGACCTCCGTCCTACAGCATTCAATGCTCGGCGAAGGGGATTTGATGCCGCATGCAGGAGACATTGCGTCTGCCGCAAGAGTGGCGTTGAATGGGGAATGTGCGCAGGGAACGTGGCGTTTTCGTGACCCACAGCGTGCGTAAAAGAACGACCGAAGCTCCGGGCCCCTGTGCGATGTGCATGGGGACGCGGAAGCAGCGGAAAATGGGGTAGACGACGCGTGGACGTGGCAACCGATCAGATGAACACCAGACAGGCAGGTGCCGGCAAGACGGGTGGCTATGACCGTGAGGCCATGGCCGACTGTATTGAGGCTGTTGCCGCGCGCCAGGACAAGCAGGCCTTCGCCACGCTGTTTGATTATTTCGCGCCACGCCTCAAGGGCTACCTGATGAAGCTTGGCGCCGGTGAACCGCTGGCAGAAGAGCTGGCGCAGGAAGTGATGATTACCGTCTGGCGCAAGGCGGCACAGTTTGATCGCAAGCAGTCGTCTGTTTCCACCTGGCTTTATACGATTGCCCGCAACCGGCGCATTGATGTGCTGCGGCGAGAGCGGTTTCCGGACTATGACCCGGATGACCCGCTGCTTCTGCCCTCGGAGGCTGAGCAGCCGGATGAAGCCGTGGCGGCGGGCGAGCGCGAAGTAAAGGTGCGCGCGGCCCTTGAAACCCTGCCCGAAGAGCAGGCGGAGCTGATACGGCTCGCATTCTTCAAGGGGTGGTCGCATAGTGAGATTGCCGAGCATCAGGAGTTGCCACTTGGCACAGTGAAATCGAGGTTGCGGTTGGCCTTCCGCAAGCTCAAGGTTGGCCTTGAAGGGGCTGTGTAGGCATGAGCGGACTTGAGATGACAGACGATGTGAGCGCGCCGGACCGCCGGTTTGGTGAGGAAATCCTGCTCGACTATGTAACCGGCACGCTGGACGAGGCGACCACGCTGATGGTGGCGGCGCATCTGGACCTGTGCCCGCAGTCGCGCGACATGGTGGACCTGATGACCCATGTGGGCGGCGCATTGATGGACGAGGCGGACCCCGTCGCCATGCGCGAGAATGCATTTGACGCCGTCATGTGGCTGATTGACGAAGGTGGTGCGCCGCAAGTCGAGACGCCGACTATCGACGAAGAGCTGACGGCCTTACCGCAGGCAATTCAGGACCGTGTCGTGGCATGTGGCGGCAAGTGGTCGTTTGTTGCGCCGGGGGTCAAGGGCATGGATCTTGGCTTTGAGGCGCCGCAAGGCAGCTCCACCACCAAACCCGGCGAGGTGAAGCTATACCGCCTTGAACCAGGCAAGGGTGTGCCGACGCACACGCACAAAGGCAGTGAAGTGACACTGGTGCTGACGGGGGCCTTTGCCGATGGGCGGGACCGTTTTGGTCCCGGTGACGTGTCTGTGGCCTCGCCGGAAATCACCCATAAGCCGGTCGCCGAAGCCGGCGACACCTGCTTCGCGCTGGCGATCACGGCCGCTCCTTTGCAGCTGACCGGGGCGCTCGGACTCGTGCAGCGCGCTCTGTCGATGGGCGGTTCGGACTAAGCCTGCTGGGACTGTTATTCGCCGTTGACCCGCGTCCGCGCGGTGATGTGCGCTTTTCAGCGTAGCTGCCGATTGGCGGGGCGGCACCTTCCGGCATGCCCATGGATGAGACCGGGCGCGCGGGAAAATTGCCAAGGGTCTTTACGCGGTCATACATGACAATAGCGCCTGCCATTGCGACGTTGATGCAGAAGGCCGATGGAATGCGGATGAAGCTTGTGCATTGCTCGCGCATTTCAGGCGATAAGGAGCCCGCTTCGGGGCCCAGCACATAGGCGGCCCGGCGGGGGTGATAAAAGCTGGGCAGGTCGATGGCGTCCTCCATCAGCTCAACACCGACCAGTTCGCAGCCTGAGGGCATTTGCATGTCAGCAATGCCGCTCCAGCCATAGTACGGGATGTTGCTGCCCGCGTCCGACGTGTCCGAATGGGCGTTCCGGATGCGTTTATGGGCATCAACGGTGAAAAAGAAGCTGGCGCCGAAGGCGTGGGCCGACCGCACAAGATTTCCCAGATTTCCGGGCTTTGAGATGCGCTCAGCGCCCATGGCAAAGTAGCCTCGGGGGCGTGTGGTGGTGACGTTTGTGTTCATCGCTGTACCCGACGTTTAGTCATCCGCCGTTCATTGTTGTTTTGGGTGTTTCCTGCATAGCACGCCCGCTTCACGGGTGCCTCACGGGGACGTGCATTTGCGATTGCGTAAAAAAGCGCCATATAGGCAACGGTTCGATGATACGGACCACGTTAGACTTCCCTCACCAGCCTGGTTTTCCGGGCATCTGGCGACCATTCGGGCATCGGGGCCTTCGCGTGACATTCAGGCATTCAAGAACACAAGCAGCATCACGACTGCTGGGCGGCGTGCTCCTTGCTGCGGCGCTGGCGTTGCCGGCTGTCGCGTCGGAGCTGGCCGAGGACGCACCCGCTGCCGTGAAGACCCATGGTGAGATCGAGATTGCGGTGGCGGGCACGCAGATGCGTGTCGGCACGGTGCGTGTCAATCTGTATGCCTCGAAAGAGGCGTTTCTTGAGAGCGAAGACGCCCAGGCCGAAGTGGCCGTGGCCGATGAAGGCGCCTCGGTGGTGACGTTTAGGGATCTGGCACAGGGTTCCTACGCGGCGGTGGCGTATCAGGACATCAATGGCAACGGCAAACTGGATCGCGGCCTGTTTGGTATCCCGCTGGAACCTCTGGGATTTTCAAACGGCGTGGTGCCGGTTTTTTCCGCCCCAGACTTTGAAGATGCGGCCGTCGCGGTTGCAGAGGGCCTGACGCAGATCAACATTACGGTGCGTAACCTGACGAGTGCCCGCCAAGCCGGCTCCTAGGCCAACCAAGGCCGCTTTCCCTACTTCCTTTGGCGTTGATGCGTTCTCCATGGTACATCCCGTGGCGAAGCTGCACTCATGTGCATTTGCAACAATGAACCAAGATCAAGCGACATAAGGGAGAGCGCCATGAAGGCTGTTTTGTGTAAGGAATACGGGCCGCCGGAGACGCTGGTTCTG
Source organism: Candidatus Phaeomarinibacter sp. (assembly GCA_050042885.1). GTDB lineage: Bacteria > Pseudomonadota > Alphaproteobacteria > CGMCC-115125 > CGMCC-115125 > Pyruvatibacter. Next base: position 5,110 of record JBHJJF010000009.1, on the reverse strand, counting down.
GAAGATGTGGCGTCGCCGGAGCCTGGCGAAGGCCAGGTCCGCATCGCGGTCAAGTCGGCCGCCGTCAACTTCCCCGACGTGCTCATCATCGAAAACAAGTATCAGTTCAAGCCGCCGCTTCCCTTTTCGCCGGGCGGCGAAGTCGCTGGCGTCGTGGATAAGGTCGGGCCGGGCGTCACGACGCTCAAGGAAGGCGACCGCGTTATCGGGTCGTGCGGCTGGGGCGGCTTTGCTGAAGAGATTGTTCTGGAAGAAGCGCGCTGCACGCCGTTCCCCGACGAAATGGATTTCGTATCGGCATCAGCTTTCCTGATGACGTATGGGACGTCGCATCATGCGCTCAAGGATCGCGCCAAGATTCAGCCGGGCGAAACATTGCTGGTGCTCGGTGCTGCTGGCGGAGTAGGGCTTGCGGCTGTGGAGCTGGGCAAGGCGATGGGTGCGCGGGTGATCGCTGCCGCCTCCACTGAAGACAAAGTCCAGGTGGCCAAGGACCATGGCGCGGATGACGGGTTTGTTTATCCGACAGGCGAACTTGATCGCACCCAGCAAAAGGCGTTGTCTGAAAAGATCAAGGAGCTGACAGGTGGTCAGGGTGCGGACGTCGTCTATGACCCTGTGGGTGGCGACTACTCCGAACCTGCGATCCGCGCTACCAACTGGGAAGGCCGCTTCCTCGTGGTTGGGTTTGCGTCTGGACCGATCCCGAAGGTGCCGCTCAATCTTGCGCTGCTGAAAGGCTGCCAGATCGTTGGTGTGTTCTGGGGCGCGTTTACAGCGCGCGAGCCAGAGCGGAACAAACAGAACCTTGCCGAGCTGATGGCCTGGTTCAAGGATGGCAAGATCAAGCCGCACGTGTCCCAGACCTACCCACTGTCGGACGCAGCTTCTGCACTCAACGACATGGCGGCGCGCAAAGTGAAGGGCAAGATTGTTCTTGTTACTGAATAAGTGTCGCTGAACCGGGTCGACGACCGGGAATCACGGGGCTGGCGGCGCGGCGCAATCCGCGTCGCCGCCATCGTATCCGCGCTGGTGGTCGTCGTCTTTGCGTTTCTCGTCTATGTGCTGCTTGCTTCCAGCGATCCTGTCTACTGGGCAGGTGAAATTGCCGAATTCGAGCGGCTGGATATTTCCAACCCGCCAGACAAAGGCCAGATCGTTTTTGCTGGTGGGGGCACGATCCGCCAGTGGGAAAACCTCGAACGGGCGCTGGCGCCTCTGCCGGTGATCCAGCGCGGCTTCGGCGGCGCGCACGTGGCGCATGTCACGGCCTATGCACCACGCATCATTCAGCCCTATGACCCGATTGCCGTTGTCATTTCCGCCGGGGCGGATGATCTGGCGGATGTGGGTGGTAAGCCGCCTGACCAGGTGGAAGCGGATATGGCAGCGCTGATTGCGTTGCTGCGTCCCGCCGGGTTGGCAGCTCGGGATGAACCGCAGGTCTATATTCTGTCCATCACCCCGTCACCGATGCGGGCGGCGCGGTGGCCTGCATTTGCGCAAGCCAACAAACAGTTGCGGGCACTGGCAGAGACAAACCCTGGTGTTCACTTCGTGGATGTGGCGTCTCTCATCGCAACCGATGAAGGGCAAATGGATGAGGCGCTGTTCCGTTGGGATGGCCTGACCTTCAATGAAGACGGCTATGGGGTAATCGGCCGTGCCATTCGCCAGCGGCTGATGGCGGATCTCGGCGCAACTTTGCGGTCTGCGCCGCCGCCGACAGTCGATCCGCTCAATCAGCCGGTGCCTGCGCCATAAGGAGGGGCGGGCCCGGCCAAGGTGCTGGCAGAGCCGTCAAATTGCTGACACTCCCCGCCTGCGCAGACCAGCTGCCGCGATTAATGACGCGGTGTCATCTTGTGGCGGTGCCGGACCATGCCTAGGTTGGGTCTCCCCGCGGCGGCGCCAGGAGGGGCGCTAAGGCTGCACTTTCCGTCAGGACAATGTTCCGCATGGCCGAACACACCACATCAACCGCTTACGCAGAGCGGCGTGACCGCGTGACTGCGTGGTGGATGACGCTCGCACCGAATACGCGCGGGGCGATGTGGCTGCTCATGTCCATGACGTTGTTCACCGTGATGGCTGTGCTTACCAAGTTCCTCGGCACGCGGCTTGACCCGATGCAGGTGGCGTTCTTCCGCCTGTTCTTCGCGACCGCCATCATCATGCCCTGGTTGATCAAGGATGGGGGTTTGTTCCCAACCATCCGCGCCTGATGACCTTGCGTGGCATCATCGGTGGCGGGGCGATGATCTGCATGGTCTATGCGTTTGTGAAACTGCCGCTGGCGGATGCACAGGCGATCCAGTTTGCGCAGGCGCTGTTCATGGTGCCGCTGGCGATCATCTTCCTGGGTGAAGTTCCGGGCTGGCGGCGCATCACGGCGGTGATCATCGGGTTTCTTGGTGTGCTGGTGATGTTGCGGCCATCCGGCGATTTTGAACCAGCGGCCTTTGTGGCGCTGTTCGGCGCGCTGCTGATCGCCGGGGCTGCGATCATGGTCAAGCTTGTCTCCGACAAGGATGGTCCGCTCACCATGATGCTGTTTTCCGGTGTCTTCGGCTGCGCCATGACCATCGTGCCGCTGCTCCTCAACTGGATCGACCCCACGCCCTATGAATGGGTCATGCTGGCGGCCATGGGCATTGTCGGGGCCGGTGCGCATAATTGTTTTCTGCGCGCTTACCGCGTCGGTGAAGCGACCGCCATGGCGCCGATCGATTACACCCGGTTGCTGTTTGCGGGCGTTGCCGGGTTCCTGTTTTTCGGGACGGTGCCGGATGGTTACACCATCGTCGGGGCTGTCATTATCGCGGGCACCAGCTTCTACATTGCGCGGCGTGAAGCGGCTGTGGCGCGTGAGAAAGCAGCACTTGCGGTTAAGGAAACAGACGCGTGAGTGTTGCTGACCGGCGTGACCGCATGTCGGCCTACTGGCTGACGCTGGCCCCAAATGTGCGCGGCGCATTGTGGCTATTGCTGTCTGCGACATGCTTCACCTTTATGGCGGTGCTGGCGAAAACCCTGGGTGAACGGCTGGATAGCCTGCAACTGGCATTCTTCCGGATGTTCATAGCGTTGCTGGTGATTGTGCCGTTTCTGGTGCGGGCCGGCGTGCAATCGATCAAGACCCACTATCCCGCGCTGCAGCTTGCCCGTGGTGTCGTTGGGGCGACCGCCATGATGTGTGGCTTCTATGCGCTTGTGCATCTGCCGCTGGCAGACGCGCTGGCCTATAATTTCACCAAGGCGCTGTTCGTTGTGCCGCTGGCCTATTTCATTCTGTCCGAGCCAGCGGGCCCGCGTCGCATCGGTGCGGTGCTGATCGGGTTTGTTGGCGTGCTGGTGATGTTACGTCCGACAGGCGTGGTTGATCCTGCGGCGCTGGTTGCGCTCGCCGGTGCGCTGTGTGTTGCGATGGCGACGATCTTCGTCAAGCTTGTCATCAAGGATGCGCCGGTCACGCTGATGTTCTATACCGGCGTTGTTGGCACGGTCGTGGCCGGTATTCCGGCGGCCTATGTCTGGACCACGCCAACCTGGGGCGAGCTGGGCCTTCTGGTCATCATGGGTGCCTTCGCGGCCGGCGCGCACAACTGCTTCATTCGAGGATATCGTGAGGGCGAAGCGTCGGCGATTGTGCCGTTTGATTATTCACGCCTCGTGTTCGCCGGCATTGCGGGCTTCGTGATTTTTTCCGATGTGCCGGACTGGCTGACCATTGCCGGAGCGGTCATCATCGTGATGACAACGCTCTACATTGCCCGGCGCGAAGCTGCTGATGCAAAGGCGCAGCGTGCGGCTGAACCGGACTAACCTCTAAGCGTCTTCAAACTCGCCCTGCCGCAGGGTGCGCTGGGCGCGGATGCGGTGGTGGTCCTTGATGTGGGTGCCGACGATGGCGATGGCTGTGGTCAGCACGGTTGCGTCATCGGTGAAGCCAAGCGCGGCGATCACGTCCGGGATCAAATCCGTCGGCACGATGAAATAGGTGATGGCCGCAAATAGCGTGGCGCGTACCCGCATGGGCGTGCCGGGATCGATGGCGCAGTAGTAAGCGGCGGTGGCGTCTTCTGCGAAAGGGATGTTTCCCGCGACGCGGGCCAGCTTGCGCCAGAAGCCCTTGCGGGCAACACGCTCATTGCGTTCGGCGACCACCGGCAACTGGATGCGGGGGTCTTCGATGAGGGTGATCGCCTCGTTGTCTGCGGAACTGCCGGTCTTGTGGGTCCTGTGTGGTGGGGCACCGGAATGCACAAAACGACAAAGGTCGTCAGTGCCCAAGATGGGGTCTTGAGCCGGGTGACGCAAGCATGGCACGCGGTGCGGCCAATGTTCCCCTACGTCAAAGGGAGGGCCGTTTTGTGGCCTGAAAGGCGGGCCTGACCCCTTGTGACAGGGGCCATTCTTCGTGGTACACCCGCGCCCAATCACTGCTCACACCATACAAGACCACACACCAAAAGGCTCATAAGGGAGGCTTTGTTTCATGAAGCTCGACAGTTCAATTTCAGCCGTCATCACCGGTGGCGCATCCGGCCTCGGCGAGGCAACCGCCCGCGCATTGGCAGCAGACGGCGTCAAGATCGGCATTCTCGACCTCAACGCTGAAAAGGGCGAAGCCCTGGCCAAGGAACTCGGCGGCGTGTTCGCTGAGTGCAACGTGACCGATGAAGCCGGTGTGGACGCGGCGTTCGCCAAGTCCCGTGAGGCCATCGGCCAGGAGCGCATTCTGGTGAACTGTGCCGGTATCGGTAACGCCATCAAGACAGCCGGCCGCGACCGTGAGACAGGCGCGATCAATGCCTTCCCGACGGACAAGTTCGACCTGATTATCCAGATCAACCTGGTCGGCACATTCCGCTGCATCGCCAAATCTGCTGCCGGCATGATGACGCTGGACCCGCTGGAGAACGGTGATCGCGGTGCGGTCATCAACACAGCTTCCGTTGCGGCTCAGGATGGCCAGATTGGTCAGGCGGCGTACTCGGCGTCCAAGGCAGGTGTTGTCGGCATGACGCTGCCGATCGCCCGTGACTTGAGCCGTGAAGGCATCCGCATCAACACCATCCTGCCGGGTATCTTTGACACACCGCTC
>JBHJJF010000008.1:0-27320 GCA_050042885.1 Candidatus Phaeomarinibacter sp. | reverse complement strand
TTCCCGGGGTCCTGATCTGCACCCTATATGGGGACCAAATCAGGCGAAATCATGCATTTTTCAGTCTACGCGGCGTGGGCGCCCGCGGCCAGATCAGCCGCCATCGTCAGAACCCGTGTCACTGTTTCATCGGTCGCGCGGCCGTCGGCATCCAGTGTTGACGCCACGCAGTCGACAATCGCCGAGCCAACCACCGCGCCATCAGCAACGCTCGCCATGTCGCGGGCCTGATCCGCCGACTTGATGCCGAAGCCGACCACAACCGGCAGATCGGTGGCGCCGGAAATACCCGTGATGGCCGACGCTACTTTCTCCACCTGCGCGGAGCCGGAGCCAGTGATGCCGGTGATCGATACGTAATAGACAAAGCCCGACGTATTTTGAAGGACAGCCGGCAGGCGCTTTTCATCCGTAGTCGGCGTTGCCAGGCGGATGAAATTCACGCCGGCTTTCATGGCCGGGATGCACAACTCGTCATCTTCTTCCGGCGGCAGGTCCACGACGATGAGACCATCGATGCCCGCGGCCTTGGCATCAGACAGAAATTTGTCGACGCCATACATGTAGATCGGATTGTAGTAGCCCATGAGGACGATCGGCGTCGTGTCGTCGTCTGCCCTAAAGGCGCGGACCAGCTCCAGGGTCTTGATCATCGTCGCACCGGCATTGAGGGCGCGCAGGCCCGCAGCCTGAATGGCCGGGCCGTCGGCCATGGGGTCAGAGAACGGCATGCCGAGTTCGATGATGTCGACACCCGCCGCCGGGAGTCCTTTGACGATCTTGAGGGACGTGTCCGCGTCCGGGTCACCGGCGGTGACATAGGCCACGAACGCTTTCTTGCCCTGTGCCTTGAGGTCGGCGAAGCGTTTGTCGATGCGCGTCTGTGTCATCTCTTAAAGCTCCACGCCGAGATACCCGGCAACGGCGAACACATCCTTGTCGCCGCGGCCGCACAGATTCATCACCATCAGATGATCCTTCGGCAGCTTGGGTGCCAGTTCGGCGACCCGCGCCAAGGCGTGCGACGGCTCAAGCGCCGGGATGATGCCTTCAAGGCGCGTGCATAGCTGAAACGCCTCCAACGCTTCATCGTCGGTCGTCGACAGATAGGTCACCCGGCCTGAATCCTTGAGCCAGGAATGCTCCGGGCCGATGCCGGGATAATCAAGCCCTGCCGAGATCGAATGGCCTTCGATGATCTGGCCGTCGTCGTCCTGCAACAAATAAGTCCGGTTGCCATGGAGCACGCCGGGCGACCCGCCCGTGAGCGAGGCGGCATGTTCGCCGGGCTTGTCGAGGCCGTGACCCGCGGCTTCAACCCCATAGATGTCCACGTCCGGCTCATCGAGAAACTCATAGAACAGCCCCATGGCGTTGGACCCACCGCCGATGCAGGCAATGAGCGAATCCGGCAAACGCCCTTCGCGTTCCATCATCTGGGTGCGGACTTCCTTGCCGATGACCGACTGAAAGTCGCGGACGAGTTCGGGGTACGGATGCGGACCCGCCACTGTGCCGATGATGTAGAACGTATCGTCCACATTCGTCACCCAGTCGCGCAGGGCTTCGTTCATGGCATCCATGAGCGTGCCGGTGCCGGACGTGACAGGCACGACTTCTGCGCCCAGCAACTTCATGCGGAACACATTGGGCGCCTGACGGTCAATGTCCGTTGCGCCCATATAGACCGTACACGGAAGACCGAAGCGGGCAGCACCCGTTGCTGTTGCAACGCCGTGCTGACCTGCGCCGGTCTCGGCAATGATGCGGGTCTTGCCCATGCGCTTGGCGAGCAGGATTTGTCCCAGGCAGTTGTTGATCTTGTGGCTGCCCGTGTGATTCAGCTCGTCGCGCTTGAAATAGATTTTGGCCCCGCCCAGATGCTCGGTCAGGCGTTCCGCGTAATAGAGCGGGCTCGGGCGGCCTGTGTAATGCTGCTGGAATTCCAGCAGTTCGGCGTCAAAGTGCGGGTCTTTCTTGGCGGCGCGATACGCCTTGTCCAGCGCCAGCACATTCGGCATCAGGGTTTCGGCGACAAAGCGGCCGCCATACAGGCCGAAGTGGCCGCGTTCGTCCGGACCCGTCTTGTACGAGTTGGGTGTCTCCGCTGGTGAGGCTGAACCGCTCACGGGCAAAATCCTTTCAAGCCGCGCCACGCTTACGCGCGGGCGGCAACCGCAAAATCCTTGATCCGCTGGGGATCCTTCACGCCGGGGGCGCTCTCGACGCCGGACGCGACATCAACAGCCCTGGCACCGGAAATCCGGACCGCCTCGGCCACATTGTCCGCATTCAGCCCCCCGGAGAGCATCCACGGGCACTTGGCTGAAAATCCCGTCAGCAGCCGCCAGTCAAAGACCAGCCCATTGCCACCGGGCAGCGCATCAGCGAGTGATTTAGGGGGTTTGGCGTCAAACAGCAACCAATCGGCGGCGTCTTCGTAAAGATGCGCCTTTTCGATGTCGTCGGCACCGGCAACCGCCAGAACCTTGATGACCGGCAGGCCGAAGCGCGCCTTGATCTGCGCCACGCGTTCGGGCGTCTCACCCCCATGCACCTGGATCATGTTGGGGGCCGCGCCTGCGACAATTGTGTCCAGTTCATCATCATGGGCATCCACCACCAGCGCCGCGGACTGAACGGACGGGGTGAGCCCTGCCGCCAGATCGCACGCCTGCTGCGGCGTCACATAGCGGGGGCTCTTTTCAAAGAAATTGAGACCGGCCATGTCCGCGCCCGCCTCATTCACCGCCTGAACCGCCTCCGGAGTCGTCAGTCCACAGATCTTGATGATGATTTTGGGAGCGGGGGACATGAGACCTACAGCCCCAGATCAGCCGCGATGGCGCGGGCGGAGGTGCCGGGGTCTTCGGCGGCGGTGAACGGACGGCCGGTCACCAGAATGTCTGCCCCCATATCGCGCGCCTCAGCAGGGGTCATCACCCGCTTCTGGTCACCAATGTCGGCACCTGCCGGACGAATGCCCGGGACGATGAGCTTGAAGTCCGGGCCCAGGTCCGCGCGCAGGGTTTCGATTTCATGGGCGGAACACACGACGCCTTCCAACCCCGCTTCCGCTGTCTGCTCGGCCAGACGGCGCACGAAATCTGTCGGCGCCACCCGGTTGCCCTGACGCTCCAGGTCGGACTGGTCAAGGCTGGTCAGCATGGTGACCGCGATCATCATCGGCCGGGCGCCCTCCGGCGCCGCATCAGCAGCCGCCTTCGCCGCCTGCATCATCGCCATGCCGCCCTGGGCATGGACGTTGAGGATGGCGGGCTTCAAGGGCAGCAGGGAGCGCACCGCGCCCGCCACCGTGTTGGGAATGTCGTGCAGCTTGAGATCCAGGAAGATCGGGCGGCCTTCCTTTGCCACCTGCGCAAAGCCTTCCGGCCCCGCCGCCATGAAGAACTCAAGGCCGAGCTTCAGCCCGCCCACCGCCTCGCCCACGTCCCGCGCGAGTTTCGCCGCCTTGTCCGGCGACGGCGTATCAAGGGCGCAGAAAACGGGGTTTTCAAAGCTGGTAGAGGTGTGTGTCATGGCCCGCCTTATAGCAGCACATGCAGGGCCCTCCCAATCCCTTGCGGAGGGTCAGCTATGCGGCCGCCTCTTTCGAGCTTCAGACAAAAGGATAGGCCGGCTCACGGTACCTGGCGCGGCGGTAGTTCGCCGCCATCAGCACCAGAAGGAGGGCAATTCCGCCCGCCACAATGCCCCCATATCCGTCCGGCAGCCCCAAGGGAATGTCCTTGACGGCGACAGCCGCCAATCCCCAGACCGCCGCTGCGGCATACCAGATCAGGCCTTGCACCCGCATCAGCATGGGGACCGCCACCAGCGTGCCTGCAAGCAGCACGACCGACGCATATTGCCAGTCGGGCAGATCAAAGGGCGCAAGCCCGAAGTCGCGCAGGACACCGGAGATGTTGAGCGCGGTCGCCAGGGTCAGCCAGCCTGCGTAAAGACCGAACAGGGGCATCACCACCGTGCGGGCCGCGTCGCCGCGATTGTCCCACGCAGTTGCGAGAATGCGTAAGGCAACGACGAGCATGATGACGATGATAACGGCGAGGACGGCGTTGGGGCCGTTGAGCTGCGCCACGAACATCCATGCGGTCGAGAGGCCAAACAGCGTCCACGCGCCGGTGCCGATCTCGCGGTAGAGCGAGGAGGATCTCGCGGACGGCAGCGCCTGCTGTACCGCGTAGATGAGACCGAGCAAAAAGATCACGCCCCAGATTGAAAAAGCGTATCCCGCGGGTACTTCAAGCGGCGATGCGACGCCGGCCCGCGCGCCAACAGAAATGCCGATGCCAAGCGCGGGCATGGCCGGCGCGGCCGCCTGTGCGATGGCGGTGATGACATTGAGGGCCTGGCGGCGTGTATCTGACATGGTGTGGTCTCCCGGAACGGCCTGCTTTCATAATACGAAATACGCCGTCCCCGGGAATCACATATGGGTGTTGCCGCCCTTGGTCCTGATATCCTGACTAGAGGACCGCCAGCAGTTCGCTGATGATCATCACCATCAAGAACAGCCAGCCCAGCGCAAAGAGCGGGAAGCTGATGTCAACCGCATTACTTCTCCACTGCCTCAGGGAGTGGACAACGCGGGAGATCACAAAGCCCCAGGCGCAATACATGTGGATTTCGTCTGCCCGGCCACTCACCAGAATGGCCAGCACCACCGCATAGAAGATGACCGGTACTTCAAACAGATGGTTGTAGTTGTCCGCCATCTGGCGCGGACGGGCGGGCAGTGTTTTGAGTTCGTCGGTGTGCTTGGCATCATCCGGCGTCAGACCGGCTTCGTTCATGGCACCAAGGCGCACGAAGGTCATGAGCATCCAGGTAATCGCCGTCCACGCCGCCATGACATACAGGGCGGTCAGAAGGTCGCCGGAATATGACGCTGCGGCGGTGACGCTGTTGATCAGATCTTCCATGAGATTTTCCTCTTCTTGTTGGTAGGCAAAAAAGTTGTGGGGCTGAAATCAGTTGGCGCGGAATTGCGGACGGTCACCGTCAATGGTGACGCGGTGCATCTGGCGATGCTCCGGGAAGTAATCCGCAATGGCGTAATGCTGGGTGCACCGGTTGTCCCAGAAAGCAACTGAGTTCTTTTTCCAGCGGAAGCGGCACTGGAACTCCGCCTGCTTCACATGCTCATGCAGGAAGGCGAGCAGCGCGTCGCTTTCCTTCTGCTTCATGTCCTTGATATGGGTGGTGAAGCTGGAATTCACGAAAATACCCTGACGGCCCGTCACAGGGTGTGTGCGAATGACAGGATGCTCCGCAGGCGGATGTTTTTTCCGCTCCGTATCCATCTTGCCATCGCCCTGATTGCGATACAGACGGCCGGTCCTGCCGAACACATGCTCGTAGTCATGCACCGCCGTCAGCTCGCCCAGCAGCCGCTGCATGCGGTCCGACAAAGCCTCATAAGCGGCATACATGCTGGCCCACATGGTGTCGCCGCCGGTCTCCGGCATGATCTTGGCGTGCAGGACGGAGCCCATTGGCGGCTCTTCCATGAAGGTGACGTCTGTATGCCAGTTGTTGAGGTCCGGTTTGCGCTTTGGACCATGCTCGATGACGATGATCTCAGGGTGCTCTTCGCTGTGATTGGGCGCGAACGGATGCACCTGCAGGTGGCCGAACTTGCTGGCGAAGTCCTTGTGCTGCTCCGGCGTGATGTCCTGATCGCGAAAAAAGATCACCCCATGGGCCATCAGCGCGTCATGGACGGCAGCAAATGTCTCGTTGCCCAGTGGCTGGCTCATATCGACGCCGGAAATCTCCGCGCCGATGGTCGGCGTCAGCCGATCGATCGTAATGGCGTTGCTCATGACATCCGCCTCCCTCGTTACGTTTCCTTTAGGCCGCGCTGGTCATTTGGCGCCAATCGTCGACCTGTCGAGGGGGAGCATAGCCCGCGAAAAGCGCGGAGGCAGGCTTTGTGATCTAAGTTTCTAGGTCCGCTCAAACGCCAATGTGGCGGCAGCCAGGTCTTCCAGCGCTACGCCATCCGATTTGAATAGTGTGATCTGGTCGTGTTAGCGGCGGCCGGCTTTTTCACCGCGCGCCAGGTCGTGCAGGTCGGCGGCGATATCGTCGGTGGTGATTGTACCGCTCTCAAGCGGGCCGATGATGTCTCCGGCTTCGCTCATGGCACCGCTGCGCGTATCCACAAAAACGCGGGCGTGGGACATCGCTGCGTCGTCCACTTCGCGCATGTCGGGCCGATACCCGCCGACGCAATCCATATGCACACCGGGCTGCAGCCACTCGCCCTTTATCAGGGGCTCATGGCTGCCGGTGGCAGTACAGATGATGTCTGCCCCGCGCACAGCCCCTTCAAGGTCCGTTGTGGCGGCGATCTTCATGTCCGGGCGGGACAGGTGTTTGGCGAGTTTCTCCGCCGTTGCCGGTGTGCGGTTCCAGATCAGCACATTGCGGATCGGGCGGGCCTGCGCATGCGCCTTGATCAGATGCGGCACCAGGGCGCCTGCGCCGACCACCAGCAGGCGTTCGGCATCCTGTCGCGCCAGATAGGTCGCCGCCAATGCGGAGGCCGCAGCGGTGCGCCAGGCGGTCAGGGTAGGTGCATCCAACAAGCCCAGGGGCTCGCCAGTGCGGCCAGACATCAGCACATAGACACCGGTCAGCGTCGGCACCCCATTGGCACGGTTTGCCACCGCGCGGTTGTCGGGAAAGACAGACTGTATCTTGACGCCGATATAGCCGCGCCGCCCGCTCATGTCGCCGGCGCGGGCTGTGCCGCGCACCCAGGCGGGCATGACTATCAGGTCCCCGCCACCGGGCTCACCGGGGCCAAGGCTTGATTCAATATGGTGGAGGGTCCGCGGCGGGTTCGCGATCTCCGCACGAAAGGCAGACCGCAGCCGCTCCATCAAGGTGCGGACATCTAGCGCCTGGTCTATCTCAGCCGCTGTTACGAGACGCATGTGCGGTCTGTGCTGGAAGGGGCGACGATGTGGCAAGCGCCACCGCAGTCCCCGTGCCATCGGTGCTATTGGTGTTTGCAGGGTCCTGCTGCTTTTGCACGCGCTTCAACTCGCGCTTGGCCTGGCGCTCGCCCCTGCGGTGTCCGCCCTGTCCGATCCACGCGCCAAGACCACCCGCCAGCAGACCTGCGAGGAAGGCGCCCATGATGACAACGATCAGCGGCACAGTGACAGCGAGTGCCGGTCGCGTGGCTGAAAAGGGATCAAGGCTGAACTGCACCGGCACCATATTGGCCAGGGTCAGCACAACGCCGACAAGGGCGCAGGGAAAGAGAATGAACCAGGTCTTCAGTGTCACGAACGCAGCCTTTGATGCTTGGGGCTTGGAGAGCAGGTCATGAACGAGGGGCTCGGCGAAAGCACCCGCGTGCCGCAATGTTAGCGCACCCACGCCGAATGGACCACTGCAAGCCTCACGGCCTGCGGCAGTTCCATCGGCACTTCAGTGTGCGAAACTATTCTCCGGCAGCCACGTTGCTTGTGAGCGCGTGACGGACGTCGTCATTGTCCGGTTGGCCGGTTTCCTGGTGGCCCGCATCCGGGGTGTCGTCTGTGGATGCAGCGTCCTGACCCAGCGGGCGGCGGTTGAGCCGTTCGCGGAGTTCCTTGCCTGTTTTGAAGAACGGCACGGATTTCGCTTCCACCTCCACCGGCTCGCCGGTGCGGGGGTTGCGGCCTGTACGTGCCGGCCTTGTCTTGACGGAGAACGCGCCGAAGCCACGCAGCTCCACCCGATCGCCGTTTGCCAGTGCCTGCGCGATCTCCTCGAAGATCGTGCCGACAATGCGCTCGACGTCGCGTTGGTATAGATGCGGATTGGCCTGCGCCAACCGCTGTACGAGTTCTGACTTAATCATCAGGCCCTTGTCCCTAGTGCCTCAGACCTCAACGATGCCCGAGGGGGGCAATGCCGTCAAGTTGCTCCAACGCAACAAAACCAGCATTTTCAAAGGGTTATCCAATATGGCCCTTAGCGCGACAGGGAAAACTGACATGGTGTCATTTTGACGCACAGCTTACGGGCCCGTTTTGGGCCGCTGTCAGGCCTCAAAACGAAACTGGCGGCAGGGACTTAACCCCGCCGCCAGTATGATCTCGTATCAGTTTCGCCTGGTCAGACGAAACAATCGGGCATCAAACGGCTTATTCACCGTCCTTGTCGCCGCCCTTGAGAGCAGCACCGAGAATGTCACCAAGAGATGCACCGCTAGCGGTGGAGCCATACTGTTCGACAGCTTCCTTCTCCTCGGCAATTTCCTTCGCCTTGATCGACAGGGACACGCGGCGCGAGGCCTTGTCGATCTGGGTCACGCGGGCATCGATCTTGTCGCCCACATTGTAGCGATCAGGGCGCTGCTCGGCGCGGTCTCGGGACAGCTCGGAGCGGCGGATGTAAGAACTGAACTGCTCTTCACCCACAGATACTTCCAGGCCGTTCTCTTCCACATTGGTGACGGTCACAGTGATGATTTCACCGCGGCGGATGTCGCCAACGCTTTCGAAGGGATCGCCGCCCAGCTGCTTGATGCCAAGGGAGATGCGTTCCTTGTCCGGGTCCACATCAAGAACGGTGGCTTTCACCATGTCGCCCTTGGTGTAGTCGGCAATGGCTTCTTCGCCAGAGCGGTTCCAGTCGAGGTCGGAGAGGTGGACCATGCCGTCAACGTCGCCGTCGAGGCCAACGAACAGACCAAACTCGGTGATGTTCTTGATCTCGCCTTCAACTTCAGTGCCCTGCGGGAAGTTGACCAGGAAGGATGACCACGGGTTGTCGAGGCACTGCTTGAGACCAAGCGAGATGCGACGCTTCACGGGGTCGACTTCCAGCACCATCACTTCGACTTCCTGAGACGTCGAAACGATCTTGCCTGGATGCACGTTCTTCTTGGTCCAGCTCATTTCAGAAACGTGGACAAGACCTTCAACACCCGGCTCCAGCTCAACGAATGCGCCGTAATCGGTGATGTTGGTCACGCGGCCCTTGATCTTGAGATCAACAGGGTATTTGGCAGCAACGCCATCCCAGGGATCTTCCTCAAGCTGCTTCATGCCAAGGGAAATACGCTGGGTTTCCTGATTGACCTTGATGACCTGCACATTGACCGTCTGGCCGATGGACAGAACATCTGTCGGGTGGTTCACACGGCGCCACGCAATGTCCGTGACGTGCAGGAGGCCGTCGACGCCGCCCAGATCCACGAATGCACCATAGTCCGTGATGTTCTTGACCACGCCTTCGAGCACCTGACCTTCGGTGAGGTTCTCGACGAGTTCCGCACGCTGTACGGCCCGTGTTTCTTCCAGCACGGCCCGGCGGGACACCACGATGTTGCCGCGGCGGCGGTCCATCTTCAGCACCTGGAAGGGCTGGGTGATGTTGAGGAGTGGTGTGATATCGCGCACCGGGCGGATATCGACCTGGCTGCCCGGCAGGAAGGCGACCGCGCCGCCCAGATCCACCGTGCAGCCGCCTTTGCCGCGGCCGAAGATGTGGCCGTCGACACGTTCGTTCTTTTCGAAGGCCTTTTCGAGAAGCTCCCAGGCTTCTTCGCGGCGGGCCTTGTCGCGGGAGAGGACGGCTTCACCCAGCGCGTTTTCCACGCGCTCGAGATAGACTTCCACTTCGCCGCCAACGGTCAGGCCATGTTCCTGGCCAGGACCGGCAAATTCTTTGAGAGGCACGCGGCCTTCGGTTTTGAGACCCACATCCACGATCGCCATGTCGTTTTCGATGGCGGTGACAGTGCCTTTGACGACATAGCCTTCCGTCATGTGGGTGGTCTCGAGGCTCTCCATCAGGAGGGCTTCAAAATCGTCGGTCGTCGGGTTCAGGCCGGGATCGGCCGCAGTTTGAGACATAAATGGTTGCTCCAGTAGCAATGTATGTTTTTCGGGCCGCACGGTTGTCTCCGGCGGTCTTCCGCTTGATTGCGGCTTTGTTGTCTTTCATCAATCCAACAAAAAAGGCGCGAAATCTCCCGGTTTTCGGGGTCCTTCACACCTTGCGACGGCAACATGATGAGTGGCGTCAGACAGCGGTTAGTTAAGAGCAACTCCCTTAAGAAACGTGACTATCGCCGCCCGACAATATCGAGCGCCGCTTGGATCGCCGCTTCTATACTCAAATTGGTGGTGTCGAGCAAGGTTGCATCCGCCGCCTGCACCAGGGGAGACGTGGCTCCTTCGCTGTCCCGGCGGTCCCTTTCGGTGAGGTCCGCCAGCACCTGTTTTTCGGTCAGATCCGGGTCCGCCTGGCTCAGCTCCAGCCAGCGTCGATGGGCACGCGCCTCGTCCGACGCCGTCACATAGAGTTTCACGTCCGCGTCCGGGCACACGACCGTGCCGATGTCCCGCCCATCCATCACCACACCGGCCTTGCCTGCAGGGGGGTGTTTGGCAATGCGGCGCTGGGTTTCCAGCAGCTCCGCGCGGACCTGCGGCTTGGCGGCAACCTGCGACGCCGCGCTGCCAACTTCGCGGGTACGGATGGCCGTCTGATCTATGGCTCCAATATCAAGTGTCTGAGCTGCATTGGCCGCGTCATCGTCATCTGCCGGGTCTCCACCCGCCAGCATCACCGCGTGAGCGACCGCCCTGTAGAGCGACCCCGTGTCGAGATAGGCCAGATCCAGCTTGTCCGCGAGTTCCTTTGCGATGGTTCCCTTGCCGGCGGCCGCAGGGCCATCAATGGCGATAACGAGTGCGCTCATTTGGGTACTCTATTTATTGGTGGGCGATATCTGCCCGCCCAGCCCGACCATCAGGTCGCGAAACGCCGGGAAGCTCGTGGCGATCATCGCGGCATCATCAATGGTCACAGCCGACCTGGCGGCAAGGCCTGCCACGAGTCCGGACATGGCGATGCGATGATCAAGCCCCGTCAGCACATGGCCGCCGCCTTGAATGGCGCCGCCATTGCCGGTGACGATCATGCCGTCTTCCAGCTCTTCCACCTGAGCCCCGCAGGCTTCCAGCATGGCAACGGTGGCAGAGATGCGGTCGCTCTCCTTGACCCGCAGTTCTTCGAGCCCGCGCATCACGGTCTTGCCGGTGGCGAAAGCAGCTGCCACCGCCAGCACCGGATATTCATCAATCATCGAGGCCGCACGCTCCGGCGGCACCTCGACGCCCGTCAAAGGTCCAAAGCGGGCGCGGATATCCGCCACCGGTTCGCCACCGCTTTCGCGCTCATTTTCAAATGTAATGTCGGCGTCCATTTCCTTCAGCGTCGTGAACAGCCCGGCGCGTAGCGGGTTCACCATCACGTCGCGCGCGACTACGTCCGATCCGTCGATCAACAAGGCCGCCACCAGGGGGAAAGCAGCAGATGACGGATCAGCCGGTACGTCCACATGGGCGGGCGTCAATTCGCATTCGCCTGTCACCCGCACCGCATGAATGCCGTGGGGCCCCTCTTCCACTGTCACGTCGCAGCCGAAGGCGCGCAGCATGTTTTCCGTGTGGTCGCGCGTTCTTACCGGCTCAAGTACCGTTGTTTGTCCGGGTGCGGACAATCCTGCGAGTAACACCGCCGACTTCACCTGTGCCGACGCCACAGGCAATGTGTAAGTAATAGGCAGCGGGGGCCGTGCACCTGTCACCGTGATCGGCAGGGTTCCGGCTTGCGGCCCGGCAAACGTGGCGCCCATGAGGCTCAACGGATCGGTGATGCGCTTCATGGGGCGGCGCGACAGGCTGGCATCGCCGATGAACGTCGCTGAAATCGGGTGACCGGCCACGACGCCCATCATCAACCGGCTGCCGGTGCCTGCATTGCCGAAGTCCAGCGCCTGCTGCGGCTCGGCCAGGCCACCGATGCCGACCCCGTCGATCTCCCAGTTGCCATTGCCCTTGTCGACCGCATGCGCCCCCATGGCGTTGACGGCACCGGCGGTTGCCAGCACGTCGTCACTTTCCAGCAGGCCGCTGACCGTTGTGCGGCCCACGGCCAGCGCGCCCAGCAGAAGCGAGCGGTGCGACATGGATTTGTCGCCGGGCACCCGCACCTCGCCCTTGAGCGCGCCTGCCGGTGCGGCGCGCCAGGGCTGCGCGGATGAAGAGGAATGGCCATGCGAAGGAGAAGCGGTCATAGGGTCGCCGGTGCGTCAAAAATGCCAACAGGAGCGTGCGTTTGGGCCTAATCGGACAAGATTTGGCTCGAATTTAGCTCCGCACGCATTTCTCTTTTGACAGTCCGGAATGATCGTGGCAATGGGAAAACCTAAAGACGGCGGACCATTCCGCCCCCTCACGACTTACGCTGAAAGAGGCTTGCCCGTGCCAAAGCCCGAATGGGGAACGAAGCAGATTTGCCCGGAATGCGGCGCAAAGTTCTACGACTTCAAAAAAGTTCCCATCCATTGCCCCAAATGTGACCACGAGTGGCCCCACGCGGCCCCTCCCAAGCCGCGCCGCGGCGCCAAGGCCAAAGCCAAAGAAGCTGAAGCCAAAGAGGCTGAAGAAGAGGAAGCCGAAGAGCTCGAGGACGAAGACGACATCGAGGATGACGGCACTGAAAGCCTCGACGAGGTTGCATCCGGGGAGAAGAAAACCTCCCGCAAACGTGCGCCGAGCCTTGACGACGACGAAGACGATGATGATGACGACGACGAGGATCTTCCAGACCTCGGCGATGACGACATCGACACCGACCTCGAAGATGACGAAGGCGAAGACACCTTCCTGTCTGATGACGACGATGACGAGGACGATGATCTGTCTGACGTGATCCCGACCGGCAAGGGCGACGACGACTAGGCTTTAGTGCCCGTCGATGTGCCCGCCGGGTTACACGGCTGATTGCGACGCCAGACACGGCGTGAAACGGCAGTCAGACTGTCTGAAATATGCGCTTGATAAGCGGCGGGACGCCAAGTACTGTCCCGCCTCTTTCGCCACTAGGCCAGCCTTGGGCGAGCGATACCCCGCCCCCCACAGGCGGATGTCACAAGGCCAATCTGGCCGCGCCAGAAAACGGCGCACACCAAATGGTTTTCGGGGCCATAGCTCAGTTGGGAGAGCGCTTGCATGGCATGCAAGAGGTCGGCGGTTCGATTCCGCCTGGCTCCACCATACTCCGAAAGTTCCTAGAGTTTCTTTTGTGGCAAACATCGTTGCAAGCGCAATAGACATTGTGTTCAGTGTGTGAGATTGGCCGTCACACGGCGAAAGCTCGAAATTGTCGCTGGTATCATGGCACCGAAAACCCCTATCAGAACAGCGAGCGCAATCCCCTGCATGACGCTGGAAGGAGAGAATTGGAGCGCATAACCGATACGCGTAGTGCCACCGGCCAGGGTTGAGGCGGTCAGGCCATCCAGAAGAGCATAAGCGATTGCCGCGCCGATCAGGCCGGCGACAGAGCAGATCAAGGCACACTCAATGATCAATCCGCTGAATATTGCTCTACGGCGAAAACCGATGACGCGAAGCGTGGCGATTTCAGTGGTCCGCGATGCAACGGACGCCAGCATAGTGTTTACCGCGCCGACGATGGCACCGACAGCCATCAACAAAGCAAGTGGCCAAGCAAGGTATTGCACGAGTTCACCGGTTCGAGCGGCTTGGGCAGCGTAGTATTCCGCCTCTGACTTCACCGCCAATTGCAGGCGGGGATCATTCTCGCTGTACGCCATCAGAGCTGAAAGTGCCTGCGGTCCGTCGACCCTGATACGCACGCTTTGCACTGTATTTCCGCGTTCGAACAGGTTTTGAACCGCCGCCAAATCTGCCCAGATTTCAGATTCCGCGACGCTGCCATCCGTTTCAAACTGACCAACGATCTTCCAACTGACTTCGCCAAATTCAATTGCGCCGCCAACATCCATATTCCTGTATGTCCGCGCAATATTCACCCCGATGAGGAGTTCTGGTGAGCCGACAGAAGGCCAGCGTCCTTCCGTCAGGCGGACGGCGTCCCGCATCGCAATACCCGGTTCCGTCAATCCGCGCAGGCTGATATTCGCGCGGACATTGTCATCGCGCCGGAATCCGTCGACGATAAGATTGACCTCCGGCGAAGCGGCGCCAATGCCGGGTGCATTAAGCAAGATATCCAGTTGCTCACGGCTCACACTGCTGTTGATCTCGGCTTGCGACCCACCGCGCATGATCAAGGCAATATTCGGGTCGCCGGACTGGGCAAGTGTTTTCCGCAAACCCTGACTGAGGGCGTCAAGGCCGAGCAATGTCGCCACGACCAATGCGACACAAAGCAGTGTTGCGGCGACTAACCCTTTGCGATCAGCAAGGCCCCTGATATTGACGCTGAGAATGGCGCCGGTCTGGCCCATTATATCTGCCATCATGTTATCCCCTTCGCAGCACCGTAGATGTTGTTGCATTGACAGCGCGCCAAGCCGGTACTGCACTTGCAACTATTGCGAGCACAATCATGGAGACCACTCCGATCGCGGCAATTTCAGCAGAAACAGATATGCCCGGCGCAATTGAAACAAGTGAGTTAGCGGAGACTCTCACAAAGTATCCTGCTAGCACCAAGCCAAGCGTACCGGCGATCAGTGTTACGATCAGGCTTTCGCCCATTAGAAGAACCAGCACGCGTTTATGAGAAAATCCAAGGGCCTTCAATATCCCAATCTCGCGAACGCGCTGCTGAATAGCGAGCGCTGTCGTACTTGCGACAATCATCAAAAGGCTGAGAAAGGCTGCCGCCAGGATAAGCATTGTCACTAAGGCAAGATCGCCAAACTGTGCAACAAATGTCTGTGCGAAACTGCGTTCGCTATCCGTCGTCGTGCGGTCAGGAGATGTTGCAAAAACGCGATCAATGTCCCCAGCCAATGCACCAGCATCTATGCCCGAGGCTGGCTTAGTTACAATCCATCCAATTGTGTCCTTGTCGCTCGTGCGCGCCTCATTGAGAAGGTCGTAATGGATGTAAAGAAAGCTGGTATCAACGTATGCCGCCGTGCCACTGACAATTCCAGCAATTGTAAAAATCCAGGTATTGGCGCCATCGGTGCGCATGATTTGTTGGTTGATGATCGGCAGTTGATCACCAACCTGCCAGCCGAAACGCGCAGCCATTTGCGCGCCGACCAGGACCGAGCCCTGGCCGCTCAGGAAGCTCGACTTCTCTTCTTCGCTGAGCTCAAGGTCGCTTCCATAAACAGCCAGATAGGAATGCGGCTCGACGGCAATCGTGTGAAGCCTGTTTGCGGGCTCCCGATAATACCCGCCGAACCAGGTCGCATGGCTGGAAGCGTCAACTCCACCAACTGACTGCATGGTTCGAAAATGTGAAATGGGCATGGGTTGGGTGAAGCTAATCTTGTTGGCCGTTATAATGCGACCGGCGCCTGTGTCGCCGCTGGTGCTGTAGGCTCGCTCAAATGCTGACAGCGCCCCGAACAGCAAGTAGGCGATCAAAATTGAGAGCACGAGCAGCGCGTTCCGCAACCAAGCGTATCGGATGTTGCTCAAAATGAGACGCATTCCGCTCATTTGTCACCTCGTGCAAGTTCGAGTTGTCCTTTGTTCAGGTTGAAAACACGGTCGGCATAGTTCGCAGCCTCGGGATCATGAGTCACCACGATGATCGTTTTGCCCAGTCCGCGGCTGAGTTTTTGCAATACGTCAAGCACCTCAGCGGAGGTTGCACGGTCAAGATCGCCGGTTGGTTCATCACAAAGAAGCAATGGCGGATCTGTCACGATCGACCGGGCAATTGCCACACGTTGCTGTTCGCCGCCCGACATTTCGCGCGGCCGATGCCGCAGGCGATGAGATATGCCGACAAGCTCGGCTGCGGCTTTGACACGGCGCTTGCGCTCTGATCTTCCGAGCGATGTCAACTGAAGTGGTAACTCTATATTCGCATATGTCGTCAACATCGGCATCAGATTGTAGAACTGGAAAATGAAGCCAATCGTCCGGGCGCGCCATTCGGATAGAGAGGACTCGGATGCATAAGCGATCTCATGCTCACCAGCGCGAACAGAACCGCTAGTGAGAAGCTCAAGACCGCCAATCGAATGGAGGAGTGTGGTCTTTCCAGAGCCCGATGGCCCCATCAGTGCCGTGAAACTCCCGTCCGGAGCCGAGAAGTTCAGATTCTCGAAAACCTGAAGCGAATTCTTGCCTATTACATATTCCTTTTTTGCATCAATAACTTCGACGAAAGGCGTATCAGCCATTCTCATCACTCCGGTTAGATTTTTGCAGGTGTACTTTGACCGCCATATTGGGGCGCAAGCGTGCGTCCGAATCTTTGAAACTCAATCGGACACCTATTGTTGATTTCTGGCGGTTCGCCTGAGGGGCTATCGCCGTTACAGTCACCGACAGACCATCTTCCTGGTAAGCATCCAAAAAGGCCTCTGCCGCTGTTCCCAAACTGATGCGGCTGATCATGGCTTCGGGCACATCAATTTCGATCTCAATTGAAGATGGATCGACGATCGTGCAAATGCCGACTCCAGAGGAGCCGTTTGCCGACATGGGCGAAACCGTTTCGCCCACTGCGACATCACAACTTGTGACGATGCCTGAAAAGGGCGCGGTGATGGTATGCTTGTCGAGAAAGGCAGATGCCCGTTCGGCTTCTTCGAGTTCTGTCTGGCGCTCTGCCTCGGCCTGATGGTATTGCGCCGTCAAAGACTGATAAGCTGCCTCGGCTCTATCCAGACTGGCCTGGCTCAATGCATTGCTTGACGAAAGTGTTCGCGTCCGCTCTAGAGCTTTTGCAGATTCCCTACGTTCTGCCTGAATAGAATCTATTGCGCGCGCGGCTGCTTCCGTCTGGCTTCTGGCAATACGTAGATCGGCCGCGGCCAGCGTTCCGTCGAGAATCGCAAGTGTTGCGCCCTTCTCTATGAAGGTGCCTTCGTCGACAAGAAGGTCCGAGACAGTGGCTGTAACCTCGGCGCTCACAAGAGACTCACGGCGTGCAACAAGGTAGCCCGCGACAACCCAATCCGATCGGGCCTGGCGGGCCGCCGGCGTTCGAATTGCCACTTCGGGGACTTCAGCCGCCGCAGCAGCCACCTCCGACTGCTGTTGCTCCGCATCATCTTTGGGCCAGACGAGATATATGGAGGCGGCGCAAGCTGCAATCGCCAATAGCACGATAGTGAAAGGGGCCCAGCCACGCCTTTGGGGTGTGCCGCCATCTGTACGGTCAATTTTTAGAGAACGAAGCCTCTCTGTTACGTCGTCATCCGTACTTGAGCGCATACGCCTGCTCATTCAAACTGCAATAGAAAATCAATCGCAGTAAAAGGCTGATGAGTAGGGTGGAAAAGGAGCAAACTGTCGCGGATAAGACCTTTTCCCCATAATTTCACGAACGGGGCGTTCGTTAGACCGGTTTTGGCCGGAGTTGGAGGCACCTGGTCAATGCCTTGTAAGTCTGGAGGCGTGCTCAGCCATTTATGGCAAAACTGTTCGATGCCATCGAAGCAAGGTGTTGCGCAGTCTGTCGGGAAGAATGACCCCATGAGAAAGAAGGCATTTGCTGTATAACAAGTGAGCAGAAGGACCATGTTGATCGATACATTTAGCAGAGTATTTCAATGGCCTAACTCTAATTCGGACCAACGGGGTTTCGCTTTTTTCGTCATAACGCCGTTGGCCTTGGCAGCAGTAACAGCGACCACGACTGGGTATTCTGAAACCTTCGGGCTTGTGGGCGCTTTCTTTTACGTCTCTTTGTTATCGGTTATCCCTTGGTGGGTCGGCGAAGGGACGACACGGGTGGCTTGGTTTGCCATGAAGCCTCTCACGCCGCCCCTTTGGTTCGTGTGCACTGTCGGCATACTTGTCGCTTGTGTTTTTATCGGCCCCTACGTCTCTTATGTTTCATCGGTATTTTATGGTTCTTGGTCGAGCCATGCTTTGTCGCAAGGCTTACCTCCTCAAAACCAAAGCACACCTGTTGATGTGTTCATGCAAGTTGCCCGCGCAATGTTCTTCTGGATTGGCGCGAACTATGTGTTTGACCGGCTGTTGAATTACCCCCGATTCAGGTACGAAAGTGCGCACCAGTTGCAGGCTCCGATCGTTGAGTGTCCGGATCAGGATGCAGAGCAAGGTGAACTGCTTCGACGCTCGACCAAGTTTGGCAACCTGTCTGACATACTCACCGTTAAGGCTGAAGAACACTACGTGCGAGTGACTGGCGCACACAGCCAGGAACTTGTTGCCTTCTCATTTGGACTAGCGTTGAAAGACCTACAGGGCCAGGACGGCTTTCAGGTGCATCGATCCTATTGGGTAAGACGCAGTGCTGTTGTTCGGGTGAAGACCGGTGGAAGTAAAATGTCGCTGGAGATATCAGACGGCTCAGTAGTCCCGGTAAGCGGTCCGTATCACGCGCTGATCCGTCAAGTCTTTTAGCCATCGCTGACTCGGTTAGGCGCCGATCACTACAACCTTCCCATCTCATTACGCAGATATTTTCATTTACATTTTGAGACACATTCGTGGTACACAATTGAAATCCACGCGCCTTCTAAGTGGTTGATTTATATAGTTTTCTGGCGTTATGGCTCGCCTCCGCCTGGCTCCACCATTTCCTCCAGGCGGATGTAAGCTTGCGGCCCGGCAGACCGCAATGGTTGCCGCAGGTCTACTGGGTAGCCACAGAGCCAGCCATCAGGGACGACAGTCAACAGTCAGCGATTGAGCACGAGATACCGCATTTCTGAGGGTTCCAGGGATAGGTGGTCTTCGCTGCACAGATGATGTTGCTGTACCGGTCAATATTGCTGTGGGTGTGACCAAGCGCCATGTCGAAGCCGCATTGCCAACGTTCGCTCATTCCTGCCGCATGCCCATCCTGTTCAAACCATATCGATATGCCGTCGCACACAGTTACCGGGCCTATGGCATAAGTGCTGGTAGGGGACGTGCTAACCCTTAGCTGCTACCACACACCCGTAACTCCGGGTTTGACCATCCCGGCGAACAGTTCCTCAGCGGATGCAGGGGCGCTGATCAACATGGCCATGATGACCAGCCAAATGGGTTTTGAAATGGATGACATGGTCTCTTTCCTTCGTTAACAGCGGCCGTTCGAGCCGACGAATTTGGTACCGCAGAATCGCGAAGCACCCCGCTCGCACATGCCCGCTTTGTTGTTGACGGCTTGGGTCAAGAAATCATTCTTGGCATAGTATTTCGGACGCCTGGTAATCTGGGCGGAAACAGGCTCGCCATTGCTCAAGCCCCCTGACTGTGCGTCAACTTCGACAATTCTTGTGCTGTGGCCGAAGGACTGGAACAGGAAGGTGTCGCCGTGCGCGATCGACTGCTCTTGCCAGTTGCTGCAGCCTTCGGAGTTGCTCTTGCAGAACCGAACCCGCACGTCGGCCGAAGCGGTGGATGTCGCATCATTGTTGGTCACACAGATGTAGTGCTCCGATGCAAAAGACGGCTGGGCCACCAGAAGGCCCATGGTCAAAAAGAGGGCGGCAAAGGCCTGGCGCATTTTTGGCTCCATTTTTGTGATTGATGAACGCATAGCTTATCGAAACTCTTCGACATGGGTTGCTCCGAGTCCGGACCAACTGAAAGTCCACGGGTTTGTTGCATCTTTCCAGAAGGTGCAGCTGTAAAGCTGCGCGGCTTCGCGACCGGCAAAAGTTGCCTCGATCCGTCCGTTGTAGCGGGCGACGGTGATCGGTTGGCCAACCTCATCCTTGTCGTCAAATGTTCTTTCGAAGGTTGGCATATGGATCATATTCAGGCGGAATGACGGACGAAGCTTGCTTGCAGTATTTGACGCGTCTACAAGGCACGCTCCCATGGCACGGCCTGAGATGGCAGGACCGTCGGCTGCGACGGCCACGCCATGAGTGGCGCCCAAGACCAGCCAAGAAGCCAGGCCCAGAGCAGCCCCTTCGCGTCGTGCCGTGCGCACCATGGCACGGTGCTTCAGCACTGGTTCGAGCCATCCACAAAGTAGGACCCGCAATATTTCACTTTGCCCTGCTGGCAGAGAAGGCCTACCGACGAAGCCGCAAAATATCTGTTGGATGCCGTCGCAGCCCTGCGACTGGTACGTGCTGACTGGGGACTATTGTTGGTGAGTCCGCCAGACTGCGCTTCGATTTCAACATATCGTCCGGACCTGTTTGGAGAGATAAACAGCTCGGTGCCGCCATGCTGAACCGAGCGTTTGATCCATGAACCGCAATTGTATGAGGTCTGCTCGCAGAAGCGGATCTGAATAGCGGCTGTGTTTCGCGATTTCACATCGTTGTTCGCCGCGCAGAAGAAAACTCGATCACTTGCAAATGCCGGACCCGCTAATGCAAAACTGGCTGCAATGAAAAGACTCAGGGTGGACCTGATCATACCGTTAGACTCCCTAGCTCCGTATACGGAATTTGACCGGCGTCTTATGCCCGCCAACAGACCTGATGCTAGAGTTCTCTGCGTAGCGTTCCCATATACCATTTGGGGTAGTAGTCGGGCGTCGGCTGCCCGCTTACCTTGGCAGGATGACGCAGGATCTGTTCAAGCGGCCATCCATAACCAGATGGATCTTTGCCCTCGCGCTGACTATTGTGGTGGCACCGCTGGTCTCGCCCCTGTTCCTGTTCTGGGGTCACATCGTCTTTCAAGGGGCAAGCACTACAAGCGAATACGCTCATGGCATCGTCAGCGGAGCGATCGTTGCCCTGTCGCTGGGGACCCCTCCGTCAGCGATTGGCGCACTGGCGGTCGGCGGCATCATATTCCTCGGGTTTGACAAATGGGCCCTGCGCCACTGGTGCCTCTGGGCGTTGCTTGGAGGTGTCGCAGGCGGAATGACCATGGCCGCCGCCGGGCTCCTGATCGGCATGAAAGATGGCCTGTTGCCCTTTGTGGGAAACGCTGTTCCCGCCGGGGCCATTTCAACACTGGTCATGCGAGCCATCTTGCTGGCCGGACAGGGGCACACTGCAGGCAGGGCCGGAGGCGAGGCGCACGACCATGCATGATGATAACGACAGTGTTGACCCTGACACACTGCCGCAACGCAGATGTGTGCCGTGTGGTGCCGCCATGTCTGCGACAGAAGTGGGGGAAGAGTCGTTCAGTCCCTTTGCCTGGTATGAATGTCGTTCATGCGGCCACAGGGCGAAGATAACGCCGCTTGCTGATACCGGCGGGTGGATGGCGATGGCCCTTGTTGCCTGGTTGTTTGTGGCCGGGCTCATCTGGCTGACGAGCAAGCCGTTTGACGGCTCGAGCGTTGCCTGGATGGCTGGAATATTTGCGGCGCTCATGGCCCCGTTGCTGCCTGTCTATCTGAAGACCCGCCGGTATCAGGTGATCGACAAAGACGACGCCACATGGCGCCATGGCTTCGCTGGAAATCTGCTTTTCATTGTTGTGCTCTTTGCAGCCGTTCTCATGGTTGCAGCGGGGCTAGGGCTTGTGTTTGGGTGAGGCGCAGCATGGAGTGTTTGCGACAGAATAGTCCGTGTAGCGATCAGATGTGGTACTCTGCGCGCAGGATCTGTGGAAAAACGACAACGGGATATCGTGGAAGATGAGGGTCGTGGTTGCCGACGATCATGCGCTGGTCCGTGACGGGCTGCGGCTGCTTGTGCAGTCAGCTTACCGGGGTTGTGATGTTGTCGAGGCGGCCTCTTTCGGTGACATTCTTTCTGCTCTTAGAGAACAAGGGACGGTCGACCTCATCATTACCGATTTTACGATGGAGGACATGCATGCCAGCGCCGGCCTGCGGGCCGTCAAGCGGTCTGCTCCTCTTGCGCCCCTGATCGTTATATCCGCGCGTGATGATATGGATGCACAACGCATTACCTACAAGTCGGGCGCTGCGGCTTTCATTGAGAAAACCCGGGCGCATGAGAAGGTTCTTGAGACCATTGAGCGTGTGCTGGCAGGCGAGCGCCTGTTTGCGCCCGGAATTTCGTCGACGCCGCAGAAGCGGCACACTGATGATGGCGCGACCCCGCTGGACGAGTTGACGCCTCGGCAACAGCAGGTTCTTGCGCTGTTGGGCCGGGGCCTGTCGAACAAGGAGATCGCTATCGAGATCGGCATCGAAGCGGGCACCGTGAAGGTGTATGTCAACGCAATCTTCAAGGCATTGGGTGTGCACAATAGGACGCAGGCAGCACTTGTGGCAAAGCAGGCCGCCGGTGAAAGCACAAAGCCGACGCCATGAGTGACCTATCTTCCGATCCGTGCCAGCAATTTTGCTAGATCATCGGCACGTACGGGCTTGTGCAGCACCTCAAGCCCAAACGCATCGAGATCACGCAGACGATCTGATCCGGTCTCCCCGGTCAGCAAGGCGGCCGGCAGACGCTCATCCTCAAAGTGGTGGCGAAGTTCGCGTATCTCATCCGGGCCATGATGGCCATCTGACAGCTGGAAATCAGATATCACCACATGTGGCACAAATCCGCCCTGAGTGACGAGCGCACTTGCCACTATTTCCCGGGCATTCTGACCGGCAACCGCTTCACATCCCCAGGACGCCATCAGGTCCAGCACGGCCGCCTGTCCATCTGCGTCATCTTCCAGCACGACCACACGCAGGCCATCAAGGTCATCCAGATAATCTGCATCGTCCGTATCCGCTGGGGTGGTCTCAAGTTGGGCCGTTTCATTTGGCAGAGTGACATTGAACCGTGCGCCACTGTATTGCTGCGGGGCCAGAGCAACTTTGCCGCCGAGCAGGTGGGTCAGGCGGCTGACAATGGCGAGCCCAAGCCCAAGGCCGCCCCGACTGGAGGACTGCCCATCAACCTGAAAGAACTCTTCGAAAATATGTTCGTGAAGCGCTTCGGGAATGCCGGGGCCGTCATCACACACTGAGATGACAACTGTTCCGTTGTCGGACGGACTGGCTGACAGTCGCACCGTCGAACCAGGCGCATGGCGAATGGCATTGCCAACAAGATTGCGAATGATGCTTTCAAGCAGAGTGCGGTCAGTCACAAGAACGATGTCGGTCGGATCAGTTTCCAGCCGGCTGTCCGCGGCATCCGCCATCACCATCGCTTCCGAGAGCACGCTGGAGAAAACGTCAATGATGCGGGTGGGTGCTCTTGTTACCTGAACGGTGCCTGCATCCAGTTTCGAGATATCGAGCAGGCTTGTAACCAACCCATCCATCGTATGAATGGATCTGTCCAGGCGATCAAAAAGCGGATCGAGGTCGCGCCCCTTGTCCTGAAGCCGGAATGCAGCAGCGGTCAGGGACATTGCATGCATCGGCTGGCGAAGGTCGTGGCTGGCGGCGGCCAGAAAACGCGTCTTGGCCCGGTTGGAAATCTCGAGCGCATGCCGCTCATGCTCCAGGGAAGACACCAGGTCGGCATTTTCCAGACGCAGGGACAGCGCCAGCGTAATCATATCGCTGGCGTTGCGCGCGGTTGCCATCATTGCCATGAAGAACATCACCAGGCCACCTGCCATCACCTGCTGTTCAAATTGCCCATCGGTTGCAAAGCGGAGAATGAGGGGAATTAGCGACGTAGACAGGGCGATAACGATGGAGAAGAAAAGCGGCGCAAGTGTTGACGCGGTTCCCGCGGCCGTGCCGCCAAGCAACAGGATGTACATTACCTGCTCAAACGTACTGTCAGGGACCAGCCATATACCGGCATACCCCCATGTAATCCCAATAAGGCCTATCAGTAGGACAAACAGACTTGCCCACAAGGCTGCGTCTTCCACCGATCTTTCAGTATTCCGGAACAGGTAGATGACTATGCCCCGCGTCCAGCCAAGAACAAGCATGACCACCGCCCATACCAAGAGGTCGGTGTGTGGCACTTCATCCCAAAAAAGATATGTCAGCAGGCTGATGACAATTGTGTGCACAACTACGCCCACGGTGCCCAGCCGGAAAAGCAGGTCGACCCTGTCGTTCAACATCACCTGCCGCCGACCGGCAGGCTCTGACGTATCAACAAGCTTGCGGAAAACCCGCATCAGTATTGCTGCTAGGTCTCTTCGTGCGCTGGTACTCATTCTGTGGACTACCTCGACTTTCAGTAGACGTCACATTCGCCCGGCGAGTCATCGGCTCGACATTGTAACCATCCAAAATGCGCCCAGACAATCAACTGCGTGTAGTCGGCTTGCAGTGCTAACTATTGAAGAGGTCGCAGGCACTGGGCGCGGCTCAGCCGCATTCCAGTTGGTCCACATTCGGGGTACACGTGCATTGCTCGCACGCCTTCTAAGCTATTGATTTTTATGATTTTACGGCGGCCTGTCTCGCCTCGGCCTGGCTCCACCATACACGACCAAAACCCCTGAGGCGGCTATACTTTCAATGAAATCAGCCGCTTAGAAATCCGTTGTGGGTCACATTTGTGGTCCACAAAGTGGATGTCTGAGGTGCCTAGCAACGACTATCTCATCCAGCGCAATGGCGCTGGGTACTTCCGCCGTCGAGTCCCCGCTTCGGCGCAAAACGGTGTTGGGCAGGCCGTTGTTAAACAGTCGATCAATACGTCGAACCTAAAGACAGCCCGCGACCGACAAGATCAGGTGAATGCCACGTGGGGCAAGCGGCTCAAGTAAGCTTCCGGTGTTGTCCCCATTGGTAACAATCCGAGCAACCTCCTCTCATGTGAGGCGGTCTTTCGGCGGGCGTCTGCCTACGTTCAGACGAGTTTGTCTCATCCGCTGTGCCATCTGAGGTCCCAATCGACCAACCCATCGTCGAATTGTCTCATAGGAGACTTCAACTCCGCGTTCTGCAAATAAATCTTCAGCGTTGTGCAGTCTTAGTTTGAAGCGGACATACATCCAAACAGCTTGCTGGACAATCGACGGGGGAAGTGGAGGTTACGATAGCTGATCCGGGTCATTTGATCATGTTAGCCCGCCACGCCGACGAACGGCGCTGAGTTTGTGACAAAGCCGCCGCGGCTACATCTATTGGGCGCGAGCGACTGTCTCGCGGCGCAGGCGTGCTTCGGCTTTGGAAAAGCCGGTCAGCGAAAAGGGGAGCCCTATGCGGCGGCCGTCTCGGGCCGTGAGATGAACATGGGCTTTGGTGCCAGCGCGAAATGCCTCCACGGCAACCGCTTCAAGCGCTGCTTCCACATAGCAACCATTGGCATCACAATAGTCCACAGCGATAGAGTCGACGCGATAGTCGTCAACAGCGAGGGATACCCCTGGCTCCAGCAGAAAATCGAGCGGAAAGACAAGTTGCCGCCCGTGGCGGGCCTGGTCCGGTGCGTAAACGATCGAGAATGACAGTACTTGCGTCTTTGACGCCTGATCAATGATCCGGTGCCGTATCTGACAGGGAAGCGCATTTTCGCGTTCCTCGCACACCAGGACCCAGTCTTCATAAGCGCTGGTCTCAGCTGGCTGGGCTGCAGCGCAGGTGGTTATGAAGACCGCCACAACGGAAACTAATGGGGCCTGCATGAAGCGCTTAATCATTCCGCTTCCTCATCCGTCAGGTCTATCACAGCTGATGTGTCAGCCTCCTGAGAAGTGGCTAGCGGCGGAGAGTCATCACCCTCAGCGTCTTGGTCGGGAAAAAGGCGCCTGGTGAACCGCCACAGCCGCGCAAAGACGCCGAGGGTCTCGCTGCGCAGGCTGGCCAGCCCCTCGGCAAGCCCCTCGGAGTCTACTTCAACACGGATCGGTGTGCCTGCCTTGTCGGCGATCGTCACAGCGAACGGCGCTGCGGCCAGGACTTCCGTGGCAGCCAGATCAAACGGTCGCTCCACATAGCAGCCGCCGGCATCACAGCGGGTGAAGGGAAGACGACTGCCGGTCTGCCCCTTAGGGACCAAGGCGAGACCGCGTTTCAAGGACGTGGACAAGGGCGTCACGAACTGGGCCGGGTAGGCCTCGGTTTCCGGGTCAAACCCGAACCGCACTTCCAGCAGCCGTGCACCACTTTCGACCGAGACCCGATGCGACAGGATGCAGGACTTCGCCCTGTCTTCGTCTGCGCCCGGCTCGTAGCAGGCCAGGAGCCAGCCGCCATACTGTGTCTGTGTTGCGGTCTGCGCAAACGCAGATCCCACGCCTGCCGCCAGCGCCCCGCCAGCCAGGGCTGCAAGAACCATGGACTGCCGCATCATGTGGGTCGCTTGCCGGATCATGTGCAATCTGAACCTTAGTAGCGGATCGTTGCAGATATATGGCCTCGCACGTCACCCGCGTCGGTGGTCCGAGTTTCGAGCACCGCCACGCCCAGCGACGCCCCCAGCGAGAAGAACCGGTCGATGCTGTAGTCGGCGCCAACGCCTGTCCCCAGCAGGACTTCGTCGGTGTTGCTGAAGTCGTCATTGACATACGCTGTATCGATGAACGCAAAAGGAACCAGCGCATCCGACACGCCTGTTGCGGTGTCGAATGGCGACAGCGTGGGCAGACGTAACTCGTTGGAAAAAGCAACGCCCTGGGAGCCGGAGACCTCAAGTGCCTCATAGCCTCGGACTGTGTTTGCGCCGCCGGCGGAGAACTGCTCTATGCCAGCCAGATCGTTGCTGCCGACTTGAAACCGCAAGGCGGTGTTGAGATCGCTGTCAATAAGGCTAATCGGCGTCAGCCGCTGCGCGGACCCGAAAAGATAAGCATAAGTCGCATCGGCATCGGGATTGCCGGTGGACGCTACAAAATCGCCGTCGTCATTGTGGCCAACCAGGCCCCCGGGGCTGACAACGACACGCAGGTCAAAACCTGTCGCGCCCCAGTCATCCCGCATGCTGCCACGAACACCGCCGCCGAGTTGACCAATGCCGAGCGTGGACTTTCTCGCCGGGATGCCGCCAAACCTGACGTTCGTATTCTGCTGCTTCCACTCAACCAGACCATAGCCGTCATAGCGCAGATCACCTTGTGAAACGATGGGCACGGCATAGTCGACATAGACCTGTGCGCTTTCGCTTTCCTGTGTGAAGGGCGCAGCGAGCGTGGCGGTGGAATCGATGTAGGAGGCTTGAACCGTCAACTTGTGACGCCAGGGAAGAGGTACAAAGTAACTGACGGAATGGGACTCGTAGTCCGCGTGGCCCGCATCACCAAACGGGCCCTCGTCCCACCAGAAGTCCGGGCTGGCGGTCAGCTGATAACTCAGCAGGTGGTCGGTAAGCGGAATACCGGCCGTGTTGAAGCCCACGAACACCCGGTCACGGTCGGTGCTTTCGACACCGCTGTTTTGATAGCCGGCATAAACCTGCCAGGGCTTCACCTCGCGGCTGCGCAGGGTCAGATTGGTCTCGCCGGCCTTGCGGCCGGGTTCAACCACCGCCGCCACGTTGCGGTACGGGTTCTGATTCAACCAGTTGAGGTCTTCCAGCAACACACCTGAGTCGACTG
>JBHJJF010000007.1:0-11392 GCA_050042885.1 Candidatus Phaeomarinibacter sp. | reverse complement strand
CCGGGCTGACCCTTGATACGCGTATGTGGCTCTATGATGTATTCAGTTCCTTCCGCTTCAAGTTTTGCTGCAAGCCCCTCCCACTGATCCCAGTCGAGGATCAGACCAAAGTGGCGGACCGGAACATCGTCACCATCCACGGCATTTGTAGCGCCGCCAGCAGCATGCCCGGGTGCCAGGTGGGCAACAATCTGGTGGCCATGGAAATCGAAATCCACCCAGCTGTCAGAGGACCGGCCTTCGGCGCAGCCCAGCACGCCGCCATAGAATGCGCGGGCCTTGTCCAGATCATCGACCGGGAAGGCAAGATGAAAGCGTGGCATGGTCATGGAGACCTCTTAAACTGATGGTCGATTCGAAATGACACTAGCAATAACGCTCGCATGAACAAGGCTTTGACATCGCAGGACGGCACACAGCAGGCCACCATGATGGTGGATGGCTGCGATGTGCCCGTGGTGCTCAAGGCCAACAAGCGCGCGCGGCGGATGATCCTCAAGGTCGACCCAGTGCGGCGCGAGGTAACCATCACCAGCCCGACTGTGCGCGGGTTCTCAAAGGCTCTGGTTTTTGCACAGAAGCACGAGGCGTGGGTGGCGGAGCGGCTGCGGGATTTGCCCGAGCCCGTGCCGTTCGTCGACGGAGCAATCATTCCTGTGCGCGGCGAGCTGCACCAGATCGTGCATGATGCCAGCGGGCGAGCGCGGGCGCCGGTGCGCGTGGAAGACCGGCAGGTCAACACCGATGCTGACTTGCCGCTGTTTGCCAGTGCGAATGCTCCAGCTCGGCTGCTGGTCTCCGGCAAAGCAGAGCATCTCAGCCGCCGGGTGACAGATTGGCTGAAACGCGAAGCGCGGCGTGACCTCGAAGATGCCACGTTGGCCCACGCTGCAGCCTATGGCACCGCCCCGGCGCGTATCACCTTGCGGGATACGGCAAGTCGCTGGGGGTCCTGCTCAACAAGCCGGGTCATCAACTATTCCTGGCGGCTGATCTTTGCGCCGCCTTATGCACTGGACTATGTGGCCGCACACGAAGCGGCACATCTGATTGAGCACAATCATGGGCCCAAGTTCTGGAAGCTTGTCAGAACGCGCATTAGCGACATCGAGCGGGCAAAAATCTGGCTCACCGACAATGGCGCAGATCTGCACCGCTACGGTGCGGTCCACACCTCTTAGTCAGATGACCCCGGCTTGACGGAAACGGGTCGTCGCCATGGTGTGGGTCAATCTGCCCAGCCGCGGTTGCTGCCTTCATCATACTCGTCATCGCCACCACCAAAGAGGCGCGCGAAAAAGCCCGGCTCGGGGTCCGGGGTGCGGCGCTGATAGCCTTCGGGCGTGTAGCCCGGCGGGCCGAAGCGCGGATCATAGGCCGGTGCTGTCCGGTCGTATTGAGGCTCGGCGGGAACAGCCGCAATGGTGACAGGCGGCTGCCAGTTGCCGGGCAGGTTACGAACGGGTTTTCCGGTATGTGCGGCCGTCATGAAGTTGGCCCAGATCTGTGCCGGCAGCTTGCCGCCGGTGACGTCAACCATGGACGCGCCATCATCATTGCCGACCCACACGCCCGCAACCACGTCTGCGGTGTAGCCGATGAACCAGGCATCGCGGTTGTCCTGGCTGGTGCCGGTTTTGCCTGCCGCCGGGCGGCCGATCTGGGCACGGCGGCCGGTGCCGGTGGCGATTGTTTCACCCAGCATGGCGTTCATACGCGCAACATTGGCGCGGGCAGCGACCCGTCCCGGCCCGTCGCCTGAACGGTCAAACAGGACGTCGGAACCGCCTTCCTCATTGACCATGCTCACTCGGGTAATGATGTGGGTGAAGACACCGCGCCCGCCATTGGCCAGAGGCGCATAAGCGCCCGTGAGTTCGGCCAGCGTGACCTCGGAAGATCCAAGCGCCAATGACAGGTCGGCGCGCAGGTCTGATGTGATGCCCATGCGGCGCGCCGTCCGGGCCACAGTGCCGGGGCCTGCTTCATGGGTCAGCCGCACAGCCACCGTATTAATGCTCTTGGAGAGCGCGTGCATGAGAGTGACATCACCCTCATATTTGTCCGAGAAATTGGACGGTGTGTAATTGGCCACGCGGATAGGCGCATCGCGGCGGATGGTGACCGGCGTCATGCCGCGCTCAAGCGCCGTGAGATAGACAAATGTCTTGAAGGCTGAGCCGGGCTGACGCTTGGCGGTGATGGCGCGGTTGAACTGGCTGCGGCGGTAGTCGCGCCCGCCGACAAGCGCCCGCACAGCACCATTGGGCGACATGGCCACTAGCGCGCCCTGGCTGACATTGGCTGCTTCGCCGACGAGTGCAAGCCCGCTCTTGATCGCCCCGACGGCGGCTATCTGCAGGTCCGGGTCGATGGTCGTTTCAACGGAGATGTCGCGATCGGCCAGGCCGACATAATCACCCAGCAGTTCTTCGATCCAGTCAACGGCGTAGCCCGCTTCCGTTGTCGCGCGCTGGGCCAACTCCGCGGGGAAGGCAGAGGCCGTGTCGGCATCCGGATCGGCCAGATAGCCATAGCGGCGCATGGCGTCGATCACCACATTGGCGCGAGCCTGGGCGCCTTCTGGGTTATTAGTTGGTGCAAGACGCGATGGCGCCTTGACGAGACCAGCCAGCATGGCGGCTTCAGGCACTGTGAGCTGTGTGGACGGCTTGTCGAAGAACCGCTGCGAGGCCGCTTCCAGCCCATAGGCACCGGCGCCGAAGTAGACGCGGTTGAGGTAGAGCGTCAGCAGCTCGTCCTTCGAGTACTCACTCTCGAGCCACAGGGCCAGCATCGTCTCCTGCACTTTGCGTTTCAAAGTGCGGTCCGGTTTCAGGAACAGGTTCTTGGCAAGCTGCTGGGTGATGGTCGAGCCACCCTGCACAACGCCCATGGCCTTGAGGTTGGCGACCATGGCGCGGGTAATGCCGACGGGGTCTATGCCTGCGTGGTCATAGAAGCGCCGGGCTTCGATGGCGATGAAGGCATGGGGGACATGCGGCGGCAGGTCATCGACGTTGACGGCGCCGGCAAAGCCGGACCCGCGGCGGGCAAGGACCGAGCCGTCATTGGCCAGAATTGTGACCGTAGGTGCGCGGCTGGGCACCGCCAGGTCCTGGGTCTCCGGCAGTTCCATGGCCCAGCTGAAAGCCAGCACCACAACGCCAAGACCCAACCACAGGCAGGTCACGGCTGCCCAGTATCCAAGACGGCGGGCTGTGAGTTTGTCACTTAGCCCGCTAAGCCAGCCGCCAAACCCGCTCCCAAAGGAACCGCCTGATCCACCACGACCACCAGAGCCGCCTCCGCCGGTCGCCGTCCTCCGCCGGGACGACGAAGGCTTGGTCGGGCGCGTCTGTTTGGGTTTGCGGGATGTGGGCCGGGCGCTGTTCTTGGGTTTGCGGCGTGGTGGCGGGGTCTGCTCAATAGCAGCCTCGGCTTCATACGCCTCGATGCTCCGGGGGCGGATCACTCGGGGTCCGGTGTTGCGATGTGACTCAACAGACGGTGCCGGAATGGGATCAGGCTCCAGCGGGCGGTGTGCGGCGCGGCGGCGCTCTTCGACGCCCGCCAGCATCTCGCGGGGCGACGCGGAGCGTGCCCGACCAGACTGGAGGGCGGGTTGCGGCTTGGCTGACAGGATGCGGGCAAGGCGTGCGGACGGGATCACGCCTTCTTCAGGCATGTCATCTGCTTGGCTGCCCCAAGGATTACGGGAACGCCGGTTTCCTGCCGATTTTCGCGTTGTCATACGCCCTGCGGACCTGCCGTCCGCGATGAATTGGTTAACCAGACGTTATTGTCTGATCCCAAGTCTTAACGGGAGGTGAAGGCGCGGGTTTGGCACTGGTGTGACCGTTTTTAGGCGGCGTAGGGCTCTTCATGGACGATATGCGCGACTAGAAGTTTCAGCACATAGAACGGTGCAATCCATGCCAACAGCAGCGGTGTGCCTGCCAAGAGAGGCGCTACGGCCAGAACAAAAGCTGCGGCCGTCAGGGCCATCGGTCGGCGCAGGTAAAGCGGGCACGCGAGAACAATGACTGTTGATGTCACCGTGGCTGCATACAGGTACGCAGCCCAGACCCAGCCGAATTCCGGAAGTAGCCACGCAATAAGCAGAGGATGTATGTGCAGAAGAACAAAGGCCAGGTGATGCCAATCACGCGCACCTATACGATGGAACCAGCGTTTGGCGGCAGCTGTGGCGTTCACGAACACACCACCGCCAAGATCAACGGCCAGGGCCATCAGGACAACGATCTGCCAGATTGCAAGGGCCTGGCCCTCGATCAGGATGGCAGCCAACGCCAAAGCCGGCGTGGCCGTCATTGCAGCAAAAGCGGCGCGCCGCTCCAAAGTCGTCCGACGGTTGCCGGAGAAATTTCGCATGAAAGCCGCGAAACCGGATGTCGGGCCTTCGACGTCCCAATCACTTTGAGGTCGCATGGTTCTGCCTTCCTAGACGTCCAGGTTCGCCACCTGCAGCGCGTTGTCCTGAATGAACTCGCGGCGGGGTTCGACGCCGTCGCCCATGAGTTTTTCAAACAGGTCGTTAGCTTCATCCATGTGCTCGACCTTGACCTGCAACAGGGTGCGGGCGGCGGGATCCAGCGTTGTTTCCCACAGCTGGTCCGGGTTCATTTCGCCCAGGCCCTTGTAGCGCTGCATGGCGTTGCCCTTGCGGCCTGCATCAAAGATGGCGTCGAGAAGCTGCATGGGGCTGCGGATTTCTGTGACGCCGTCCTTGCGCTCAAAGCGGGCAGCCTTGCCATACACCTCCTGCAGATGGGCTGTCATCGTGTCCAGGCGGCGGGCGTCTGATGAGGCGATAAGGCGGCCATCCAGCACGTGAATTTCGCGCACGCCACGTACTTCCCGCTCGAACTGCAAACCACCATCATCCGTAGGCTCACCTTTCCAGCCGCGCTCTGTCTCCTCGGACAGCATGTCGAGACGGCGCGCGATATAGTCGGCGGCTCCTTGTGCCTGGTCGGTGTTCGCCATCACGTCGGGGCTAAGAGCGCCGGCAATGGCGGCCTGCTCGACAATGAAGACCGGGTACCGTGCACGCACTGAGTCAAGCGAGGTGCGGGCCTTGCGGGCCTCCTCGACCACCGTACGCAGGTCTTCGCCTGCCAGCTGCTCGCCGGAGTGAAGGGTGAGCACCGCGCCGTCGAGACCGGTGGCAATGAGATAATCCTCGAGGCCACGTTCATCCTTGACGTAGGTCTCAGACTGGCCGCGCTTGATTTTGTAGAGCGGTGGCTGGGCGATGTAGAGATAGCCGCCCTCTATCACCTCCGGCATCTGCCGGTAGAAGAAAGTGAGCAGCAGGGTTCTGATATGCGCGCCGTCCACGTCGGCGTCGGTCATGATGATGATCTTGTGGTAGCGCAGCTTGTCGATGTTGAAGTCGTCTCGACCGATGCCGGTGCCCAGTGCCGTAATGAGCGTTCCGATTTCGTTGGAGGACAGCATCTTGTCGAAACGGGCGCGTTCCACATTCAAGATCTTGCCGCGCAGGGGCAGCACCGCCTGATTTGTGCGGTCGCGGGCCTGCTTGGCGGAGCCACCGGCTGAATCACCCTCCACCAGGAAGAGTTCAGAGATCGCCGGGTCTTTTGACTGACAGTCCGCGAGCTTGCCGGGAAGCGATGACACATCCAATGCGCCTTTGCGGCGCGTTAGCTCACGGGCCTTGCGGGCGGCTTCGCGGGCAGCAGCGGCATCCACCACCTTGCCGATGATGTTCTTGGCCTCACTAGGATGTTCTTCGAACCAGCTGGTGAGCTGCTCGTTGACGACGCTTTCCACGATCGGGCGCACTTCGGACGACACCAGCTTGTCTTTGGTCTGGGAGGAGAACTTTGGATCCGGGACCTTGACCGAGACGATGCAGGTCAGCCCTTCGCGGGCATCGTCGCCGGTGAGAGACACTTTCTCGCGCTTCAGCAGACCGTGCGCATTGGCATAGCCGTTGATGACGCGGGTCAGTGCACCGCGGAAGCCCGCAAGGTGCGTGCCGCCATCGCGCTGGGGAATGTTGTTGGTGAAGGTCAGCACATTTTCGTGGAATGAGTCGTTCCACCACAAAGAAACGTCGACCGTGATGTCGTCTTTCTCGGCGTGAATGGAGATCGGTGTCTCAAATACCGATGCCCGGTTGCGATCCAGGTAACGCACAAAGGCCTCGATGCCGCCTTCGTAATAGAGCTCCACCTCCTTGGGCTCGACACCGCGCAGATCAGAGATGGTGATGCGCACGCCGGAATTGAGGAAGGCGAGCTCTCGCAGACGGTGCTCAAGTGTTGAAAAATCAAACTCCGTCATCGTGAACGTGTCAGATGATGGCAGGAAAGTGATCTCCGTGCCGGTGCGCAGCTCACCCTTGGCCGCGTCCTGGGGCGCTTCACCGGTGACAGACAAAGGTCCTTCGCTGTCCCCATGGACAAAGCGCATTTCATGAGTCTTGCCGTCGCGCCAGATGGTGAGATCAAGACGCACGGATAGTGCATTCACAACGGACACGCCCACACCATGAAGGCCGCCAGAGACCTTGTACGAGTTCTGGTCGAACTTTCCGCCCGCGTGCAACTGGGGCATGATGACCTCAGCGGCAGAGATGCCTTCTTCGGGATGCATCTGTGTGGGAATGCCACGACCATTGTCACGTACGGCCACAGAACCGTCCGCGTTCAGCGTGACATTCACCGTGTCGCAGTGGCCGGCCAACGCCTCGTCAATGGCATTGTCCACGACCTCGTAAACCATGTGGTGAAGGCCCGAGCCATCATCGGTATCGCCGATATACATGCCCGGACGTTTGCGCACAGCATCAAGACCTTTGAGAACCTTGATGGACTCCGCACCATACTCGTCCGGGTCGACGCCGTCTGGCGTGTTGCTCTCGTCACTCATGGTTTTTCTTTCATTCTTCCGTAAAC
Organism: Candidatus Phaeomarinibacter sp.; assembly: GCA_050042885.1. Classification (GTDB taxonomy): domain Bacteria; phylum Pseudomonadota; class Alphaproteobacteria; order CGMCC-115125; family CGMCC-115125; genus Pyruvatibacter. Next base: position 4,442 of record JBHJJF010000007.1, on the reverse strand, counting down.
GGAGGATGTGGTTCTTTAGCCGAGTTCGCCGATATTGGTGATGATGCGGGAGACAACGCCATATTCCATGGCTTCCTCGGCACTCATCCAGTAGTCACGGTGCGTATCCTTGACGATCTGCTCGTAGGACTGGCCGGTCGCTTCCGCGAAGATGCGGTTCAGGCGCTCACGCATCTTGATGACTTCCTGGGCCTGAATGTCGATGTCGGATGCGGACCCACCAATGCCGCCGCGCGGTTCGTGCAGCAGGAAGCGGGTATTGGGCAGGCAGACGCGCTCTTCCTTGTCCGCTGACACGTAGATCAGTGCGCCGGCAGAAGCGCACCAGCCGGAGCCGACCATGCGGACCTTCGGCTTAATGAACTTGACCATGTCGTGGATCATGTCGCCGGACTCGACGTGGCCGCCCGGCGATGAGACGATCATGGTGACCGGGTCATCGCTGTCAGAGGCCATAGCGAGCAGGCGCTCTGTTGTGGTGCGGGCGATACGGTCGTTGATTTCCCCCACGACGAGGACGGTGCGCGAATTGAACAGCGCGTTTTCCATCATCGGGTTGGTGAAGCTCTTGGCGATGTCCACCGGGTCTGCGTCAAATCGGGTTTCAGTCATGTTCTCGTCTCCGAATAAATCGTCGTCTGTGGGCCGCACTGCCTTGGGTCAGGCATGAGGCGTGATTTCTCCATGGGCCACGTCAAAAAGCTGTGCGCGATCGCCCAGACTTTCAAACAGGCTTGCATCCGTTCCGGTCATCCAGGCCTGCGCGCCCAGACGTTCCAGCTCGTCAAACAGCGCGGCGCGGCGGCGGGCGTCCAGATGGGCCGCTACTTCGTCCAGCAACAACAGCGGCGGTGCGCCGAAACTCGCGCAGTGCAGACGCGCGTTAGCGAGCACAAGGCCGATCAAAAGCGCCTTCTGCTCGCCGGTGGAACACGCCTGCGCGTCCATGTTCTTGGGCGCATGGCGCACCAGCATGTCCGCCCGGTGTGGGCCTTCAAGGGCACGGCCTGCAGCGGCATCGCGGCCGCAGGAGGCCGCCAGGCGTTTGGCAAAGGCATCTTCCAGATCAACAGACGGCGTCGTGTCCAATGCACCTGCTATGTCATCCGCGAAACCAGACGCCAGGGCCAAATCCGCCTTGGGGAAGGCTGTGTCGCTTGGGCCGTCATGCTCTGAAATGGCTGCCGCCAGCTGACGAATGATGTGGGAGCGGGCAAGCGCAATTGCGATGCCGTGCTCGGCCATCTGCGCTTCGAGAGCTGATATCCAGGACGCGTCCCAGTTTTCTTCCGCCAATAGCCGGGTGCGTTCGCGCATGGCTTTTTCATAGGACGTCACGCGAGAGGAGTGCCCCGCGTCGAAGCCCAAAACCATGCGATCCAGAAAGCGGCGACGGCCACCCGCTCCTTCCATGAAGAGGCGGTCCATACTAGGGGTCAGCCACAAGGCGCGCACGTAGGTACCCAGCACGCCGGAGCTTGGCTTTGCGGCCCCGTCGACTTTTACAACACGCTTGTCGCCATCGCTGGTGCGGCCAATACCGGTGCCAAGGTCGACCGTGCCTTCGGGTGTCATCACCGTGGCGGCAACGCCCCAGGGCTGCTCGGCAACCGCATCTTCCCCTGCAGACATGTCACGGGTGGAGACGTCCGAGAGGCGGACACCGCGCAGGCCGCGGCCGGGCGTCAGGAAGGAGACGGCTTCAAGGATGTTGGTCTTGCCAGCACCATTGTCGCCAACAAGCACCACACAGCGGTTGTCCAGCGCCAGTGCGGTGCGGGCGTGGTTGCGAAAGCCCGTGACCACCAGCCGAAGCACCGCAAGTCGTGCAGACGCGACAGACCCCTGAGATTCAGGTGTCGGTGCGGTCACGGGTGCGTTGGTTTCAACAAGGGTCAATCAGGACCTTTCAGGATGGTTTGGCGTGAGCTAAACGCGCGCCCTAGACACGCATTGGCATCAGCACATAGAGCGCCTCTGCGTCGTCGGTGTCGCGCACGACGGTCGGCGAGCCGGCGTCAGACAGTTCGAAATGCGCCGTGGGCCCATCAAGCTGCTGGGTGATGTCGAGCAGGTAGCGGGCGTTGAAGCCGATCTCCAGCGCATCGCCCTTATAGTCGACGCCGAGTTCTTCTGTCGCTGAGCCTGAATCAGGATTGTTAACCGCCAACGTGACCTTGCCATCGTCCAGATCAAGCTTCACCGCGCGGCTGCGCTCGGTGGAAATGGTGGACACGCGGTCGACAGCAGAGGCGAACAGCTTGCCGTCCACTTCCATGGACTTGTCGTTTTCAGACGGGATGACACGGCCATAGTCCGGGAAGGTGCCGTCGATGAGTTTGGAGGTCAGGGTTACGCCACCCAGGTCAAACCGGATCTTGGTGTCGGAGACGGCAATCTTCACACTCTCATCGCCAGCTTCAAGAAGCTTGAGAAGTTCCGTCACGGTTTTGCGCGGCACGATGATGCCAGGCATGCCGTCGGCACCGCTTGGCATTGGCTTGTCGACGCGGGCGAGGCGATGGCCGTCTGTCGCCACGGCGCGCAGCTTGCCATCCACGGTGTGCAGATAGATACCGTTCAGGTAGTAGCGGGTTTCTTCAGTGGAAATCGCGAACCGCGTCTTTTCGACAAGGCGGAACAAGTCCTTTGTGGAAATCTCAAAGCTGTAGGGCAGGTCACCTGCGGCTGCGGCCGGGAAGTCTTCGCGCGGCAGGCTCTGGAGTGCAAACCGAGAGCGGCCGGCAACAACTGCGACCTTACCGGTTTCGGTGTCGTGATTAACTTCGACCTGCGCCCCATCCGGCAGCTTGCGGACGATGTCGTACATGGTATGGGCCGGCGCGGTTGTACCGCCGCCTGATGCCACGTCTGCCGGCACGCCCTCCACGATCTCGATGTCGAGAGCGGTGGCGGTGAGGCTCAACTGGCCGTCATCGGCAGACAGCAGCACATTGGCCAGAATGGGGATCGTATTGCGCCGTTCCACCACGCTTTGCACGTGATTGAGGGCCTTAAGGAGAGCGCCGCGTTCGATCGTGATCTTCATGGGACTGGGTTTTTCCGTGTTTTGCGGGCCGGGAACGGCAGGTCTGGCGGGTGGCAGCTACAATGCACCTGACAACACCTGGTGATCTGAAGCTGGCTGACTTCACATCGGGAAGGTCCAAATGGGCATGGCACGCAAAGAGGGCACGCAAAGCCTGCTTGACTCCCCAAGTGACCCCTCGCTTAAGGGGCCAGAATCAGCCCTGAAGTTATAGCAGTTCCGAGGCGGAAATGTACAAAATCCCGCTTGTGGAAGCGGGTTCCAAGGCGGGTTTCCCTGCAATTTCACACGGCAGCCATGTGAGATCGTGGTTTTGACATTCCTGAAGCCAGCCCCTACCTATCGCCTTATACGACTAAGGGGTTCAGGCCCCCGCCGCCCGCAGGCATTTGTGCCCTGGTGAAGCCCTGAAACTGAGACGATTGGCCAGCACACTCAGCTCACAGACGAGTGCCGTGCTGGCGACGCCAGCCATGTCAGCTTTTGCTGCCTGGTGGCAATGCGGGCCCCATCAGACCAACAGCAGCATTTCACCTGATATGAGGCTTCCCATGGTCACGAAACCAGACATTCCAAGGATTGACGACCTGAAGGCACAGGCCAAACGCCTGCGCATTCAGCTGGATACCCCGCAAACCCCAGTGCCCCATGCCCGCGCGCTTGAGCTGGTGGCTGGACAATATGGCTATTCCGACTGGAACACGCTGTGTGCGGTATCCAAGCGGTGTGCGGACGACCGGGCACGGACCCTCTCCCAACGGCCGCTCCAGGTCGGAGACGAAGTTGCCGGCACCTATCTGGGCCAGCAGTTCGTTGGCCGGGTCATCGGCATCCGCTCAATGGGCAGTGGGCACACGCGCCTGACGTTGCACTTTGACGAGCCGGTTGATGTTGTGACGTTCGACAGTTTTTCGGCCTTCCGCCAGCGGGTGTCGTGCACGCTGGATGAGGACCTGGTGGCGCCAACCAAATTGTCGGACGGTACACCGCACATGCGGATTGAACAGCGGCTTTAGGCCGGTTGATACGACACGCGACAAGGCCGGGATGACGACTATCATCCCGGCCTTTTGTTCGACAATCAAAGTTGCGCCTGGATCTTACTCTTCGATTTTTCTGCGGATGAGGTTGATGTCCTCGTCCAGGGATTTGTCCTCGGCGCGCAGTTGCTCGATCTTGTTGACACCGTGCAGCACGGTGGTGTGATCACGTCCCCCGAACTTGCGGCCGATCTCCGGCAGCGAGCGCGTTGTCAGGTGCTTGCACAGATACATGGCCACCTGCCGCGGGCGGGCGACGGAGCGGGAGCGGCGCGGCGACGACATATCCGCCAGACGCAGATTGTAGTGGTCTGCCGCCTTGCGCTGAATATCGTCGATGGTAATGCGCTTTT
>JBHJJF010000006.1:0-4292 GCA_050042885.1 Candidatus Phaeomarinibacter sp. | reverse complement strand
GGTGTCGGTGCGATCACGACGGTACGGGCACGTGGTTGGAGGCAGGGGTTGGCACTCGTCCACTGCCACGGCGCAATGGGGGGGCTGAGTGCGCGGCTGTCCGTACATCGGCCGCCCAATTTCTTTTTTCCTGATCCGGCCACCCGCGCGATCTACACGCCTCATGGCGGGTCGCTTCACTATGAACCGGGGTCTTTGCCGGGCATGGTCTATCTTAGGGTCGAGAAAATACTGAATGGCCGCACGGACGCCTTCATTTTTGAAAGCGAGTTTGCCCGCAGTGTTTTTACCGACAAGGTGGGCTATCCAAAAGCCGTGTCACGCATTGTGCACAATGGCGTGGGCGAAGCGGACTTCCTGCCCCTGCCCGCGCGCAAGCGGGAATATGACGTTGCATTTGTCGGCGAACTGCGATTGCTGAAGGGCTTGGATGTCTTACTGGATGCGCTGGCAACGCTGCGCGGCCGCAACCTGCGAATCCTGATTGCAGGCGATGGTCCTGACCGGGACTACTTTATGGAGCGGGCCTGCAATCTGGGCCTGGCCTCGATGGTGACGTTCCCCGGCACGGTGCCGGCACGCGAAGTCTTTGCCTCGTCAAAAATGCTGGTGGTGCCGTCTCTTGCAGAATCCCTCCCTTACATTGTTCTTGAGGCCCTTGCCGCCACCATGCCGCTGGTGACAACAAACTGTGGCGGCATTCCGGAGATCTTTGCAGATCGAGCAAAAGAGCTCATTGAACCCGGCGACGCACTTGCGCTTGCGGCGGGCATCACGCGGGTGCTCGACATGCCTGCCAATGCGCAGGCAACGGCAGTCCAGATGCGCCAGGAAATCGCCCGTCGCTTCTCTGTTGGTACGATGGTGCGGGGCGTTGAGGATGTGTACCGGACCGTTCTGACCGGCACGCCTGTCTATGATGGTGTCCCTGACCTCGTCGCTGCAGCGGAACATCAGCCCGTCAACGGTGCCTGACATGACCTCAGCGGCCCTCGCCTCCACCTCCGCCAGATGGGGCCAAAGCATCGACATCGCAAACACACTGTTTGCCTCGGTCATGCTCTTTATCTTGATGGCCATCGCACACATCGTGATACGCGAACCCGCGCCGTATGACCTCTTGTTGATTGCGACCGCAGGCATTCTTCTAACGCTCGGCATGCGCATCCCGGCAGGTGCTGCCCTACCATTCGGACTTCTGGCGCTGGTGTTGTGTGGATACATGATCGGCGGCACGAATGCGCGCTACATCGATCTGTCGATAAAATTCCTGCAGACCTCCACATACCTTACGCTCACATTCGTATTCTTTACTGCTGTCGTCACCGCATCTCCGGACCGGGCTCTGAAAGCTCTGTGGGGCGGATACATCTTCGCAGGGCTGTGTGCTGCGGCGCTGGGCATCGGAGCCTATATGAGTGTGATCCCAAACAGCGAAATCCTGCTGGGGTCGAGCCGCGCAAAGGCACTCGTTGAAGATCCAAACGTATACGGACCATTTCTGGTGCCACCGATCCTTTACGCCATTTGGCGAATGACCACACGCGGCGTAGGACCGGCCCTGTTCTTTTGGGGGCCCATTGCGACATTCATTGCCCTTGGTTTGTTTCTGAGCTTTTCGCGTGGGGCATGGCTGCATCTTATTTTGTCCGCAGGCGTCTTCGCGATCCTCACGAGCATGGCACCTGAGTCACGCGGTCAGCGTCGGCGCATTGCAATGATCACGGTCTTGCTTGGCATCATGTTCACACTTGCCATCGGCTGGGCCATTACGATTCCCGAAGTTAGGGACCTGCTGGAGCAGCGCTTGGGGCTGCAATCCTATGACACCCGTGAGGGTGGGCGTTTTTCCGGCCAGTTTGAAGCGCTGAAGATGGCTATGACCTATCCGTTTGGCATCGGCCCCAACAACTGGGGCATGCTGGCGGGTCAGGACACCCACAATGTCTATCTCAATGTGTTTGTTGGCGGTGGTTTCATCAGCCTTGTCGGACTCGTCGGTGCCTTCGGACTGACACTGGTTCGGGGATTTCGCTACGCCATGAATGGCCCACGGCGCGGTGTCTTCATCGTGGCCTTCGCAAGCTTCATCGGACTGATCGCCGAAGCCATTATCATTGATATCAATCACTGGCGGCATCTCTACGTCCTGATGGGCATGATCTGGGGATTGATGCTGGCGGCGCCTCCGGCAGGCTGGACATTATCCGCAAACAAAACAGGCCGCGTCTGACAACAACGTCAAACACGGCCTGAAATGTGGCATGAAGCCTTTTTGGTCGGAGCGGCCGGATTTGAACCGACGACCCCTTGTCCCCCAGACAAGTGCGCTACCAGGCTGCGCTACGCTCCGTTAGATCGCGGCGGGACACTAAAATCCCCCCGGGAGGGACGCTGACTATAGGGGCGGTTCTACTGATCCGCAACGCCTGATCCGCCACGTCACACCTACAGAAACCAAACCGAATTTTTGCTAGAGCCGGGCGACCGCGCGGGCATTTTCCAGCTTGTCTTTAAGCCCCTCCAGCTCCTCGAGAAGAAGCTCAAGCTCAATCTGCTGATCTTCATTCAGGGGTATTGGCGTAAAAGGTGCCGGCGCATACTGTTGTGCCTCTGGCACGCCCGAGGGGCTGTCATCAATTACTTCGCCGGCCAGCTCTCCAGCTGCTTTGGCTTCCGCAAGTTCGGCCTCGTATTCCTCGCGACCAATGTCATTTACGTGGCGAACACCCTGTTCACGAAATACCTTCTGCACGCCTTTGATGGTGTAGCCATCATGATAAAGCAGCGTGCGGATGCCGCGCAGCAGATCCACATCTTCTGGACGATAGTAGCGGCGTCCGCCGCCACGTTTCAACGGCTTGATTTGCGTGAACTTTGTTTCCCAAAACCGCAGCACGTGCTGAGGCACGTCCAGGTCCATGGCGACCTCGGAAATGGTTCTAAATGCATCAGGCGATTTCTGCACGTTCATGGAACCCTCAGGCCCGGGAATCAGGGCTCAACCGGGTTAAGCAGGATCAGGAATATCCGTGCCTTGCGCAACCTCATCACGAGGGGCGGACTTGTTGACCCGATCCTTCAGCACATGGCTGGGGCGGAACACCAAAACCCGGCGCGGCTTGATGGGCACTTCTTCGCCGGTCTTCGGATTGCGGCCGATGCGCCCGCCCTTTTCACGCACGGAGAACGCGCCGAAGGACGAGACCTTCACGGTTTCACCCTGCTCAAGGCTGGATGAAATCTCTTCCAGCACCCGCTCGACAAAGTCAGCAGATTCATTGCGGGAAAGGCCAACTTCCTGATAGACGGCCTCGCTCAAATTTGCGCGTGTAAGTGTACGAGTCATGCCACTCTTTTACTCTGCTATCGAAACGACTGCAAGCTGGGCAAAAAGCCTGAAACACATTGTGAGACCAATAGGTTAAACGCAAAAGTTAATGCGTCTGCGTGTCTGGCCTACCAGCGGATAAGCGCCGAGCCCCAGGTGAATCCGCCGCCCATGGCCTCCAGCAAGACCATATCCCCCTGTTTGATGCGCCCATCGCGCACCGCCACATCTAGTGCCAGCGGCACAGAGGCAGCCGAAGTGTTGGCATGGTCGCCCACTGTCATCACAACAGTCTCTGGCGCAAGACCTATCCGTTTCGCTGTTGCATCCAGGATGCGCTTGTTGGCCTGATGCGGGACAAACCAGTCGATGTCCTTGGCTTCCAGGCCGGTTGCGTCCAGCGCCTCGTCAATCGCCTCGGCAATATTAACGACCGCATGGCGAAAGACCTCTTTGCCTTCCATGCGCAGATGGCCGACAGAGCCCCGCGATGGCCCACTGTCCACATATAGCTTTTCGCGATGACGTCCGTCTGAGTGCAGGTGGCTGGTCAAAACCCCACGGTCCTGGTTTGTGCCTTTACCCTCGCCCGCCTGCAGCACCAATGCGCCAGCGCCGTCTCAGAACAGAACAGCGGTCGTCCGGTCTTCCCAGTCAAGAATGAGCGAGAAGGTTTCAGCACCGATCACCAGGACATTCTTCGCCTGCCCCGCCTTGATGAAATTGTCTGCTGTCGCGACTGCTTAGACATACCCGGAGCTAACCGCCTGCATGTCGAAGGCGAAACCCCGCTCCATGCCCAGGGCCGCCTGCACGACTGTTGAGGTCGCGGGAAACGTATCATCCGGAGTCGCAGTCGCAAGAATGATCAGGTCAAGGTCATCCGCATGGACACCGGCACTCTTGAGCGCTGTCCTGGATGCAGCAATTGCCAGATCAGATGTCAGTTCACCGTCAGCAG
>JBHJJF010000005.1:0-30628 GCA_050042885.1 Candidatus Phaeomarinibacter sp. | reverse complement strand
TGTGTTGGATGCCCGTATAAAGAGCCTTTTCCAGCAATGGCTGCTGGACTCAACACCTGCCCCGTGGGGAGTCGCCCATGACCGCGAAACCGACACTTACAAGATTGTAGCAAGAGATGCCAAAGGCCGCCCGCGCCTTGATGACACCGGTGCTCAGATAACAATCGCAACAGGCATGACGCGCTCTGATGCCGCCATGCTGGTGCAGCTACGCACGCTGCTTGACGAAGGCGAAAACCCGTCTCCGGTTGTCAGCCTGTTCTAGTCCCGCAGCACTAGACGTCGTTCTCGCCGGCCTTCAGCCGGGACTCTCGCTCCGCCCAGCCAAAAATGCCTTTTGACATCAAAGACAGCTCAGCCTTGCGGCGGGTGCCGTAGATTTCTGCCCGTGCAGCGTGAGCTTCCCGATTGTCCGGCTCCGCCAGGGCGGCTGACTCCACAAGGTGACACGCCAGCCGCATGTCTGCCTCATCTCCGCTAGCTGCCAGCGCATGCGCGCGAGCAACCACTGGTCCGATGCCACCTGCCAGCGCCACCATCTCTTGTGCCAGGGCCGCGTCCGGGGCCGGCTTCAGTCGTGACGGGTTGCCGTCATACCAGCCCCCATAGAGCCGCCAGATGTTGTGCAGAATAAATTCCGGCTCGTCATAAACCGGCTTTAGATAGGGCTTGTCCATGAAGCTGGATGGCAGCTTGATTGAGTGCAGTACCTCATCAAACCGCGCCCCGTTGTTCATCATCTCAAGTGATTGCTGCACCAGCAGTTCCAGTGCGCTGGCAATGGTATCAAGCACCGTTGCAATGCGCGCTTTGCCTTCAATCGGTAGCCCGTGCGCCGGTAGCAACAGTTCTGGCTCTTTCGCCGCCATGTCGCGCAAGGCCTTTGCCCATTCCAGTGGATAGCGCTGCACCTTTTGAGGATTGCCGGCATTGGGGAACACCCAGGTTACAAAGTCACCGGAACAGATAGCTTTATGCTCAGGGATCCACGCCCACAAATGGTCGTCGGTTTCGCCTATGGCATGATTGAGCTGAAAAGTGAGATCACCTACACGCAGCGTCATGGCATCGCGAAACGTCGTATCCGGATCAACCCACGGGTCGGGTCCAAAGCGGCGAGCGACAGGCGGCCCGTCAGCGTTTGAAGCGCCGGCGCCCATCTTCAGTTCCGTTGCCGGCGCAAACTGCCGTGCATTGATGGTGAAGTTGTAGCCGTTGGTAAGTTCATAGCGCCGAAAGCGTGGACTGACATTTTCATGGGCCACGATCTGAGGACGTGTATGGCCCTTCTCGCAGGCCTCGCATACAATTGCGTCTGTTCCGCCCACGTGGTCAGCATGGCCGTGGGTGTAGCACACATGAGTCACCGGCTCGTCTGTCCATCGCCGCAATGATTTGAGAACGCCCCCGGCGAAGGCTTCAAGGCTGGTATCAAACAGCACGAGGCCGTCCCCGGACTTGAGTACGACCACATGTGAAAAGGCTTCGATCAGCGCGACGCCGTCTGCCACTTCAGACAGCTCTGTGGTGTGACTGTTGATGAGACCCGCACCCTCATAAACGCCATTGTCGATGTAGTGGGCGGCCTTCGCCAGAATTTCAGCCATTTATCTCCCCCAAAAGACTGCACACGCAGCCAAATTGATGTCAGGCTCTGATGGCCTGCTGAAATTCAAAACTATCATTAAAATACAATAATGCGAGAGTCTTCCGGTCATGAACCGGGACTTTTCGCCAAGTGAGGACCTCCCGATGGCCGATACACCTGTCCACATGATTGTCAATCTGAGCGAAATCACCGACCCCGCCACCTATCGCACATACGAAAAGGGGTTTTTCCCGTTGTTGAAGAAACATGGAGGCGAGTTTGTCACCTTCGATGACAAGGCGGAGACACTTGAAGGGGAAGAAACGCTTGAGGGCCGCGTCATCATTTTCCGGTTTCCCAGTGAAGACGCGGCGCGTGCCTGGTATGCGGACCCGGCCTATCAGGAACTATCCAAGCACCGTCGTGCAGGTACCAAGCTCAAGTTCCTCACCCTGGTGCGGGGTATGCCGACGCGTTAGGCACGGACCCTGCCCGGACCTTATTGAGAAGGAAGACGGCCGGCCACATAGAGCCGGCCGTTTTATGTCTTAGAAATCGACAGAGAGCCCGCTGCGAACGACAATCGCGTTGATGTCATCTTCAAAGTTTCCGCCGGCAGCGCCCGTCAGTGTCGTGCTGCCTCTACGCCGGACGCTTCCTGCGTCTACAGCCTGACGAAAGCCGACATCGACAAAGGTGGACAGCTCCTCAGATAGCGCATAGCTGACGCCACCGGTCACGTGCCAGGCAAATACCGTGTCACCATCGTCATTGAGGTTCAGGCCACCCGCGCCATAGATCAGGTTGTGGTTGACGATATTGAGCCCGGCGCCACCACCGATATACGGCGTGATGTCACGGCTGATGACGTTTGGAAGGTCAAAGAACAGATTGCCGTAAATGCCGACGCTGGAAATCTGGCTGCCATCTGCAACAAGCTCATTGCCAACGCCGTTGCCGGAGAAATCGATCGTATCCGCATCGTTTTCCGTATAGCTGACCTCAAGCTCGGTGCGTGGCACAAAGCCGCCGAAATTGTAGTCGTTCCAGCGGTAGCCAACGGCGCCACCAAAGGTGAAGCCCGTGTCGAAATCAGTCTCAACCGTGTTGGTCCCGTTTGTGAATTCAACATCATCAGTGTGGATGCTCGCGCCACCGTTGAGCGACAGGTACCAGTCGTTGGCACCTTCTTCAGCCAGTGCTGCGGTAGAGGCGAGGGAGGCGACGGCTGCAATTGCTGATGCGTGCGCGGCGCGTTTGAAAGTGGAGTGTGTCGTCTTCATTGTTTGGTCCAGCCTTGAAGAGTGTTTCGTGAGCGCCCCCGCCCAACCGCAATCCACGGTCACGTTGAAACATCTTGTGCGCCAAACCACAGTTCACTATCCAGTCACATGCCGGACATCCAAATTACAAACCCGTTAGAACGCGTGATGCTCACTGAAAGCGTCGCAGGAACGCGCACAACAACGCACGCCCGTATTGGGGAAGTGATCGCGTCATCGGCAAACTCAAAGCAGCGATCTTGTCGGTTTGTCGAAAACTTGGAATGCGCACATCAGCGAAGAAAGTGCGAATGAGCTTTTCAATACTTTGGCTGGCTGGAATGAGCAACTAGGTGACCCAAAACCGGCGAATGCTTTGCCTCCCAGCCGATTTGGTCGGACTTATCCCCGTCCGTGAAGTTCATGAGAAAATTGCATGTTGCAAATCTCAAGGACATTCAAATGCATGACGCTAGATCCGGCTGGGATCTGGGGCCACAGGCCCCGCAAAGCACTCTGCTTCGACTGAAGAAATCCGACCCGAAGACTCTCGTCCGCAAGATGAAACTCGATGACGCATATCGAAGATATCGATGTCTTCTCGAGGCGAAGAAGGCTTCCTTTGACTTCTCACGGCAAGTGGCCGCAGGTGCAACGCTGTTAGTTGGTGAAGGAAATCTCAGTTTTGCTCTAAGTCTGGCGAAATTGAGCACACATCATGCGCGCAATCTGTTCGCGACCACCTTCGAGCCGGCCACAGACGTATCGAACCTGGCCAAATGTAACGCTTCTCAACTGAGATCACTCAGGTCGTGCGTAGAACACAATGTTGATGCGACCAAATTGACTAGGTCCATTGGCCTGAAGCAGTTTCGGCTCATCATTTTTCAGTTTCCCAACGTCCACAGCAGGGATCCAATCCACGGCAGAAACCCAAACCATGTGATGATGCGCCGGTTTTTGAGGTCCGCCAAAAGCGGCCTTTTGCCTGGCGGGATGGTGGTGACTTCTATTGTGGACAGCCCCTACTATCTTGGAGCGTTCAACCTGCCCGATGCTGCGGCCGCCGCGGGCTTTGGCGAGCCGGAGGTCTACCCATTCCGTCCGAAGGATTTTGCAGGATACGTCCATGTGAATCCAGACGGCCCTGACAGTGCACTGGTTCAATACGACTTGTTCAGCACTTGGGTTTTCAGACCGAAGCAGCGAGATTTCTCATGAACAGCGTTTTGACGAATGTCCCTTCTGAGTTGCCACCTGGTTCTGTGATGATCCCCAATTTCGTCTCGTCAATGCGCGAGTCGGAACTGCTGAGCTGGATTGAGGGTCAGGACTGGCGAGATGATTTGCGCCGCCGGGTCCAGCATTACGGCTGGGTGTATGACTACGGTGCCAGACGCGTCTCAGCAGATGCCTACATCGGACCACTACCGGCAAATCTGCGACCAGAGTGTGATTTGCTATGCAGTAGTGGCTTGTTTGACGAAGAGCCAGGTCAGATCATCGTCAATGAATACGAGCCGGGGCAGGGAATCGCGCCGCATATTGATTGCGTCCCATGTTTCGGCCCGGTAATCGCCTCGCTTTCATTGGGGTCTCAATGCGAAATTGTTTTCACTAGGAAAGGCAACAGCGCAAAAGTCAGATGGATGCTCGAGCCTAGAAGCCTGCTGGTTCTTGCCGGAGCCGCCCGCTTTGAATGGTTACATGGCATTCCGGCCCGCAAATCAGACCCAGTTGCCGGAATGCGCAAACCTCGCGAACGACGCGTGTCACTGACCTACAGAACCATGCTGTTTGAATAGGAGCCTTGGAATTAGAGCGCTGTAATCCATCGCGAGCACGACGCTGCCATAAGGTGTTATCCAATAATGGCGCGCCGGGGAAGATTCGAACTCCCGACCCCCAGATTCGTAGTCTGGTGCTCTATCCAGCTGAGCTACCGGCGCAGGTTTCGCGTTAGGTGGTCCGGAAGCCGGAACGTGAGGCATCGCTATCAGGTGGGATAGGGCGTCTCGATGCAGGGAATATGTGCCCTGCCCGCGAAGGCGCGTAGCTCTAATGCACCCGTGGACCGAGCGCAAGGGGCAATCGGCGGCCATAGGGCCTTTGAGCCCGGTCATGCGCGTTGTCCGCGATGCCATTTGGGTGCTTCAAGCCCGCGAGGTGCGGCACAGGAGGCGAAATCTGCGGGAAAGTGCGCCAATTCACCATAAAACCCGCGCTTGTGGGCGGATTTCGCATTGGTTAGAGTGACTTCGGTTTCGCGCTGCACTATTAGATGCGAATCAGACTTCCATGGGCTGGATGGGGAAAGCCAATGCGGCGGCTTTTGACCATGCCAGTCTGACTATCCATTCCGCCGGAAGGGCGCTTTGTGGCTTTGAGGCTGCAGGCACGTCAGCCCGGTATCCGTAATCAACCGGGCCTTCGCCAGATTTAAGCGAAAGCGCCCAGTTTAAGGGGGGCAGCCTTCTCACAAGGTGGGGCAGCGCATTCCGGGCAAGTGTCCGGACGAGCCGCACCGGAAGGCACTACCTCTCTGCAAGAAACAAAGGGTAACAAGAGCGCGCGATGACCACCCCCCAGATTTTAAATGCTCCCCGCGCCCATTCCCTCAAACTGTCTACGCTGGCGATTGCAGCCGGCGCGGCCTTGCTGTTGAGCGGCTGTGCGGCACTTCAGGACTCAGACCTGTTCGGCAATTCGGGCCGCAGCACAACATCCGCCTCCAATGACGCTGGCACCACGGGCGTTGCGACTGACGTGGGTGTCTCGCCCCGCAGCTTCGAAGCGCTTAGTGTGACCGCAGGCAGCAACACCGGCACCAGCGTAGGTGCAAAGGTGGAAAGCCTGCGAGATGAATTGCGCGGCCTGCAGAGCACGATGGTTTCTCAGACCGGACGCGTGAACACCGCCCGGGCCCGCGCGACGGCCAACTCGCGGGACTATCATGAAACAAAGGGCGCCATCACATCGCGCCTGCAGCGTGGCACGACGCCGGGCAACCCGGAGCTGGTAACCCAGTGGAACTCGGCACAGGCTGAACTGGACGCCATTTCCGCCGACATCAATACGATGTCCGGCCTCTCCACCGAGATCGCGACCAATGCGTCCACGGCGAATTACCTGCTTGAAGCCACTCAGGCGACATTCTCGCTGTCCGGCGCCATTGAGGAAGACCATCGTCAGCTGCGCATCCTCCAGGATGAAACCCGTCAGACGACAGTGCTCATCGAACGTCTGCTGACAGAACTGCGCGACGACATTGCCCGCCAGACTACATACGTGGCCAATGAGCGCTCAAGCCTGACCACACTTGCCAATGCCATTAAGGCCGGCGAACTCTTCGGGTCTGGTCTCGCCGTCTCAAACATTGCGCCGCCCGCAGCGACAGCAACAGCACGCCCTGCGCCTGCCGCTGGGTCGCCAGCGCTGGTGACAATTCGTTTTGACCGTCCGAATGTGCAGTACCAGCAGGCGCTCTACACAGCCTTGAGCCGCGCGCTTGAAGTGCGCCCGGCCGCACAGTTTGATGTTGTCGCCGTCAGCCCGTCAGCCGGCAGCCCGGACCGGGTACAGCTTGGCCAGAGCCAGTCGCGCCGCAATGCGGAAACGGTCGTCCGCACGATGAATGAAATGGGTCTGCCCGCAGATCGCATTCGCCTGTCCGCGACCACACGAGCAGACGTCTCTGCCAACGAAGTACGCGTTTACGTTCGATAGCCTGCCAGGGCTGATTGGGCGTGGCTGAGCCAGAGCAGTCGTCTTCCAAGGACATGGCACCCGGTGTCCTGTCTGCGGCTCACACGGCGTCGCGACCTCATCCGCGCCATCGCCGGCTTGGTTTGCTCGGCGGCGTGGCGTGCTTTCTCATTCTCATGGCCATCGGGGCGCCGGAAGGGATGCCGGAGCCCGCATGGACCACGCTTGCCATAGCATCTTTGATGGCCATTTGGTGGGCCACCGAGGCGGTTCCCCTTGCGGCGACCGCGCTGGTTCCGCTGGTCGCGTTTCCGTTTTTCGGCGTTCAGGCGATCCGCCCGACGGGTGCCGCCTATGGCCACCCGCTCATCTTCCTTTTCATGGGCGGGTTTCTGGTGGCGCAGGCGATGCAGCGCTGGAACCTGCACCGCCGCATCGCCTTGTCCATTGCTGTGCGGGCCGGTGCGTCTCCAACGCGACTGATCGCTGGCTTTATGGCGGCTACGGCTTTTTTGAGCATGTGGGTCTCCAACACCGCCACAACAATCATGATGCTGCCCATCGCAGCATCAGTTGTGTCTGTGGTGATCCTCAACAGCCCCAATGCCGGCCACAAGGATGCACAGCGGTTCGGGCTCGCCACCATGTTGGCGATTTCCTACAGCGCCAGCGTCGGTGGCATCGCGACGCTCGTCGGTACCCCGCCCAATGCCCTTTTTGCGGCGTTCTTCTCTCAGGAGTTCGGCTTCGAGGTGTCATTCGCCGGCTGGATGGTGCTCGCCATGCCGTTGGTCATAATCATGCTGCCAACCGTATTGATTGTCCTCACACGGATCGTATGCCGGTTTGATCTTGGCACCACGGTGGAGGACGCGGCCCACGGTCAGGAAGAGGTGCGCAAGCAGCTCAAGGATCTGGGGCCTGTGTCCACGCCGGAAGCGCGCGTGGCGATTGTTTTCACTTCCATGGCAGTCCTGTGGTTGTTCCGCCCCCTCTTGGATGATCTGCCACTGCTGAGTGGAGTCACCGATCCTGGTATCGCTATTGCCGGGGCGTTGGCGCTGTTTCTTATTCCTGCCGGCGGCAAGAGTGATGGGTCGGGTGCCGAGGGTAAGTCGTCTGATGAGAAAGAGGGCGATGGCGGCAGATTGCTTGACTGGGCACACGCCAAGAACATTTCGTGGGATGTATTGATCCTGTTCGGCGGTGGTCTTGCGCTTGCGGGTGCGTTTTCAAGTACGGGGCTGGCTGCCGCATTGGGAGAGGGACTGGGTGCATTGTCGTGGCTTCCCGTTTTGGTCTTCGTATTGGCCATCGCTGCCATGGTCATTTTCCTGACTGAACTCACCAGCAACACGGCAACGGTTGCAGCCCTCCTGCCGGTCGTGGCTGCAATTGCGGAAGCGACAGGCCATTCGCCGATCGTATTGGCGGTTGCCGCGGTGATGGCCGCGTCCTGCGCTTTCATGCTGCCGGTTGCAACGCCGCCCAATGCGATTGTCTTTGCCTCGGGCTATGTCACTGTTCCGCAAATGATGCGGGCCGGCTTCGCCCTGAATATCATCGGCATTTTGCTGATTGCGCTTCTAGCGACGTATGTGGCGCCTCTCGTACTGAGTACGTCGCTCAACTAGCTGCAGCGGCATCCCGGTAGCTTGTGGTTTCACCCAGCGTTTCGGCTTCGTACACACCGCGTGCCACGGCGCGGGCAAGCGTGTCGGCCGCCAGTGCGCCGAGCATCGCCACCATGCCGGGTCTGGTGGCGTCATCCGGCATCACGCGGGTGCCAGTCTCCATGGCAAACACCTCGTCGCCGTCAATCGGCGTATGCACGGGCCGGATGGCGCGGGCATAGCCATCCTGCGCCATCATGGCCAACCGCCGTGTCTCGGACGGCGTCAACGCGGCGTCCGTGGCAACCGCGCCAATGGTGGTGTTCATACCCGGAGAAGCGCCGATCTTGCTGTCAGCAAAAGGGTCGTCAGACAAAACATCAGGGACCGCATGCTGTGTTTGATGGCCAAGCTCACCCGCCTTCTCAAAAGGCGCAGCCCAGAAGCGCCGGCTTCCCGGTACAACAGTCGATCCAAACGGATTACTCGCGGCGATCGCACCTACCGTGAAGCCGGCGGGGGCATTGGCAGACGCGCTGCCGATCCCGCCTTTGAGCGCGCCCGCCCGGGCGCCAAGTCCCGCACCCCTGTTGCCTAACGCGAAATCCTTAGACGCTGCAGTAACAGCCTGCGTACCGAGGGCGCGGTAGGGCGGCGTCTCTCCCCAATCCTTGTCGCCGCCATTTGTGAGATCAAAAAGGATGGCCTGCGGCACGATCGGCGCCACCAATTGTGTCGACTGAAAGCTGAACCCCCGCCCGCGCGCACCAAGCCATGCAGCAACACCGGATGCAGCCTCCAGGCCATAAACGGACCCCCCCGACAGGACAATGGCATCGACCGCGTCCACCAGACAGTCCGCAGACAGAAGGTCGGTTTCGCGGGTGCCTGGTCCGCCGCCGCGCACGTCAACCGCGCCAATAGCCTGTTCGGTCGGGAGTATGACCGTAACCCCGGTGCGCGATACCACATCCTCAGACTGGCCGACCTCAATCCCATCGACATCGGTAATCAGGTTGCGTGGACCGGGAGAGAAAGGCGTCATGGTTTATCCTGTCGTCGCATCATCAGGTCGCGGAGTATGCGCGAAGCATCGGCGCAAAGCCAATAATCGCACCTGTGCGCGTGCCTCCACTGTCAAGTCTGGTTTTTGCGCGTCGTGCATCTGTATGCTGCGCCACCAGACGTAAACCAAAGGCGCCGTAAATGGCTCGCATCAAGCTCTTTCTCACTCTTGTCGGATCCCTGATCGGGTTCGCTGCTGTGGGCATCCTGCTCAACGCCGCTCTAACGCCGCGCCCCGTTCATATGGTGAGCGCAGCGCATCCTCTGGCAAGTGCAGCCGGTCTTGAGATGCTGGAACAAGGTGGCTCCGCGGTGGACGCCGCAATTGCTGTGCAGCTGGTGCTGACGCTTGTAGAGCCACAGTCAAGTGGCATCGGTGGCGGCGCGTTCATTGTGTACTGGAACGAAGACACCCGCCGTGTCGAAACCTGGGACGGGCGCGAAACCGCTCCAGCGTCCGTCACGCCGCGTCATTTTCTGAAATCGGATGGCAGCCCCATGAGCTTCTTTGAAGCGGTCGTTGGGGGGCATGCGGTAGGTGTGCCAGGCGTCGTCGCTATGCTGGGAGATGCCCATAAGGAGCATGGCCGTCTGCCCTGGGCGGACCTCTTTGCACCAGCCATCCGTCTCGCTGAAGGAGGATTTGAGGTAACGCCGCGCCTCAACAAGCTCATCAACTGGTCGCCGGCACTGCCCCGTATGCCCGTCGTCAGCGAATATTTTTTTCAACCCGGTGAAAAGGACGACGACGGAAATCCTGTGCCTCTTGACGTTGGCATGGTTCTGGTGAACCCGGAATATGCAAGGACCCTGCGCACTCTTGCGGAGGATGGACCAGATAGCTTTTACAACGGTGCAATCGCAGACAAGATTCTGGAATCAGTGAAGAACGCGCCGGTCAATCCTGGCGGCATGACGGCAGAGGACCTGGCTGCCTACAAGCCGGTCAAGCGCGAACCTGTCTGCGCGCCCTATCGCACCTACACCCTGTGCGGCGCGCCGCCGCCGACGTCAGGAAGCACGACGGTTATCCAGATCATGGGTCTGCTCGAAAGCTTCTATATGCAGAATGCGGAACCCCAGTCAGCGGATGCCATTCTCCTGATTTCCGAGGCCAGTCGGCTTGCCTATGCGGACCGCAATCTCTAACTGGCTGATCCGGATTTTGTCGATGTACCGCTCGACGGGATGGTGGACCGGTCCTCCCTGCGGCTGCGTAGCCGTCTGCTTCATCACGATAAGACATCGTCGCGCAACCCGTTAGAGGCAGGACGCCCGGCCGGGTCGTCGGCTTCGTTGTCTCCATCAGAACCGGAGCCTGCACATTCCACCTCGCACTTTGTGGTCCGCGACGACTGGGGGAACGTCGTATCCATGACCACCTCCATTGAAGCGCCCTTCGGCAGTCATGTTATGGCCGGCGGGTTTCTGCTCAATAATCAGCTGACGGATTTTTCTTTCAGACCGGTCATCGATGGCAAACCTGTTGCCAACCGTCCGGAGGCGGGCAAACGACCGCGCTCCTCCATGTCGCCGATGATTGTGCTGGATGAGGATGGAGAGTTCTACGCCGCCATCGGCTCACCCGGCGGGAGCCGCATTATTGCCTTCGTAGCGCAGAGCCTCATCGGCATTCTGGACTGGGATATGACGGTGCAGGAAGCCATCAACATGCCGCGCCACGTCCACCGCAATACGACGCTCGAGCTTGAAGAGAATACATTCATTGCCACGCTGGCGGATGGATTGAGAGCCCGTGGGCATGAGGTTGAGGTGAAGGAAATCACCAGCGGGCTGCACGGTCTGCGGGTTGTGGGTGATGAGCTTGAAGGGGGCGCCGACCCACGCCGCGAAGGTGTCGTGCTGGACTAGCCCCGGCGCGCGAGCGCGGTGAGACCGATCAAGGCAATGTCCGGTGCCGTGACAAGATAGACCGGGATGTCCGCCAGATAGGGCTTAAACCGACCCTTGGCCTCAAACCGGTGGCGCAGGAGACGATGGTTCAAGAGGTCTCCCCAGCGTGGAAGAATCCCGCCGGCGAGGTAGATCCCGCCAGTGGCTCCAAGCGTTAGTGCGAGATCACCGGCCACGGAGCCGAGAAGGCCCGTGAAGACCTCAATCGTTTCCAGTGCAAGAGGCGAGGTCCTTTCCTGCGCCATTCGGGCAGTGTCCGCCGCAGTAGGCTTGCCGATCTCCGGCGAACCATCAAGAGAACCAAGGGCCGCATAGAGCGTTTCCAGGCCCGGCCCGCACAACACGCGCTCAGCAGATACGTGACCATAGGTCTGCATCAGGTGGAACAGCAGCGATATCTCCCGCTCGTTCCCTGGCGCAAGCGAGACATGGCCACCTTCGCCGGAAAGCGCTGTGTACGTGCCATCCGTCTGCGGAACCAGACCCGAGACACCAAGGCCGGTGCCCGGGCCAAGGACACCAATCGGCGCAGCCGGCTTTGCGGCTCCCTGACCGATCTGCAGCAAGTCTTCAGCATGAAGATGGGGAAGTGATACAGCGGCCGCCGTAAAATCGTTTACAAGAACTGGTGCCGCACATCCGGTGGCCTTTGCAACCGCCTGGGCATCAACCACCCATGGACAATTCGTCATCTCGATGCGGGCCGCCGCACCGGTTGATTGGACCGGCCCCGCCGCGCACATAGCCACGCCGCCCAGCTCCGGATGATCCACCTGCTGCAGAAATGTCTGCAACGCCTCCTTAAGCGTGGGGTAGAGCGCCGTCATCAGGATGGTGGGAGTTTCAGGTTTGCTGTTGCCAGGCTGCGCCAGGGCAAACCGGGCATGGGTGCCGCCAATGTCGGCAACAAGGACAGGCTGCGTTTCCCGGAGTGACATCTAGCCGGTGGACCCGTTTACCGCGCCACCCTGTTCTGCGTGAATGCTGCCACCCGTAACCCCTGAATCCTCAACACTTGAAAGGGCATCCATAAAGTCGGTCCGCCAGTGGCTGATGTCTTCCTCAGACACCGTCTTCATCAGGGCGTTGTGACGCTGCTGCCGTTCGTCAAGAGGCATGTCCAGTGCATGCGCCAGCGCATCGGCCATCCCTTGAATGTCGTACGGGTTGATGATGACGGCTTCCTTCATCTGCTTTGCAGAGCCGGCAAATCGCGACAGCACCAGCACACCAGGATCGTCCGGGTCCTGCGCTGCGACATATTCCTTGGCGACAAGGTTCCTGCCGTCGCGCAGCGGTGTCACCAGACCCACATGGCTGGCGCGCTACAGGCCCGCCAGCGCCTGCCGGCCAAACGATTTGTTCAGGTAACGGATGGGTGTCCAGTTGCACTCCGCAAAGCGGCCATTGATGTGACCTGCCATGCCCTCAAGTTCGAGGCGTAGGTCCTGATACTCCGTCACGTCAGTGCGCGATGGGGGGGCAACCTGCAGCAGGCTGGCCTGCCCGCGTTTCGTTGGGTGGTCTTCCAGCATCCGCTCAAAGGCGTTGAAGCGTTCTGGAATACCTTTTGTGTAATCAAGGCGATCCACGCCGATGATCTGCTTGCGACCGCGCAGCATGTCGCGCATCGAACTAAACTGCTTGCGACCTTCGTCGGATGCGGCAAAGTTCACAAAGTTTTCAGCATCAATGCCGATCGGGAAATGTCGCGCTGTCACGGTGCGGCCAAAGCAGCGCGCCTTGTCGCCCAGAATGCTGCCGCCAGCTTCCATGCGCACATAGTCAAAGAACCGGTCACGGTCATGCTCTGTTTGAAATCCGAGGATGTCGAAAGCAAAGAGCGCCTGCACCAGTTGCTCGTGATGCGGCAGCGTCGTGAGCAGTTCGCGCGGCGGGAACGGAATATGCAGGAAATGCCCGATCGGGCGAGTGCACCCCAGCTTGCGCAGTTCCTCGGCAAACAGAAGGAAGTGATAGTCATGCACCCAGATCAGGTCATCCTGCTGGATCAGTGGCAGGAGTGATTTCGCAAAGCTCGCATTGACCCGCTCATAGCCTTGAAAGTTCTGGCGATCATACTGCACAAGCCCGGTGCGGAAGTGGAACAGCGGCCAAAGCGACCGGTTGGCGAAACCATTGTAATAGTCTTCGTGGTCCGCTTCCGACAGATCCACCGTGGCCAGCGTCAGCGGTCCGGCAGTTTCAAGCTTGAGGCGGCTGTCCGGCTCGGCGATGGTTTCACCTGTCCAGCCAAACCAGATGCCCCCGGATGACTTGAGAGCTTCCACAAGTGCAATGGCCAGGCCGCCCGCGCGCTTTGCATCGCCGATCGGGCCTACGCGGTTTGAGACAACAACAAGCCGGCTCATACTTCATCCTCCCATGGGCGCGAAAGCCGCATGGCGGCATTGATGATGCCGACAAGGGAATAGGTCTGCGGATAGTTGCCCCACAGTTCACCGGATTTCACATCCGTATCTTCCGACAAGAGTCCGAGCGAGTTTCGGGCGCTCAGCATCTCTTCAAAAATCTCCCGAGCTTCCTGCTCGCGGCCCACCCGGGCCAATGCATCGATGTACCAGAACGTACAGATGTTAAAGGCGGTTTCCGGCTCCCCAAAATCATCAGCCTCCGCGTATCGATACATATGCTTGCCGCGCTTGAGAGTCCGTTCAACCGCATCAAGTGTTTTGCGGAAGCGCTCATCGTCCGGCTTCAAAAAGCCGACTTCCGCCATCAAAAACAGGCCTGCATCCAGACCTTTGCCGCCAAAGCTTTCAGCAAAGGACTCCATGTCGTCATTCCACGCTTCCGAAATGATGGTGGCATGAATGGTGTCCGCCCGATCCTGCCAATAGGACCCACGATCTGTGAAGCCCATGTGTCGGGCGATCTTTGCCAGGCGGTCGCAAGCCGCCCAACACATCAGGCTGGAAGATGTGTGGACCCGCGCTCGCGTGCGCAACTCCCACATGCCTGCATCCGGCTGATTGTACGTCTTGAACGCCAGCTCACCCATATGTTCAAGGCGCTGGAAGTTCTCCGCCGTGCCGGGGCGAAACAGGCGCCTGTCGAGGAACGACTGTGACGCGGCAAGCACGACATTCCCATACACGTCGTGCTGGAAGTGCTCGTAAGCCTGATTGCCCACCCGTACAGGACCCATGCCGCGATAGCCGGAGAGGCTGGTGATCTCTGACTCAACCAGCGCTGCTTCGCGGCTGATGCCCCACACGGGCTGTAGATGTGCATTTGCCTCACCAACAATGTTGTGCAGGTAGCGCAGGTAATGCTCCATCGTCTCAACTTCGGACAAGGAGTTGAGCGCGCGCACCACGAAGAATGCATCCCGAAGCCAGCAATAGCGATAGTCCCAGTTGCGCTGCGTATTGGCCGCTTCTGGAATGGAGGTTGTCATCGCGGCAATGATTGCACCGGTTTCTTCATAGGTGCACAGCTTGAGTGTAATGGCTGCCCGGATAACGGCCTCCTGCCACTCCAGCGGCAGCGCCAGTCGTCGCACCCATATGCGCCAGTACTCCGCCGTGCGTTCTTCAAACGTGTTGGCCGTTTCGCGCAGGTTGCCGATGAGAGGCTCGTCGGGACCAAGCATCATATCCACGGGTTCTTCGAGCAGGAACGGCACCTCGTCCATGACATAGGTCAGCGGCACGTTGGTGTTGAGCCGAAGAGTCTGGCCTGTGTGGAAGAACCGGGCGTGGTTGGTTCCGCGGCTGACATCGGGAACACGCGCCCCCCAGTTGAAGCGTGGTCGCAGCCGAATGGTGATGCGCGGTGTTCCTGCCAGGGGCGCAATCCGGCGCATGAGTGCCACCGGCCGGAACATGCGGCCGTGGTTCAGGTAGCGTGGCGCGAAGTCGGTCAGCTCAACGGCGTTGCCGTCGGTGTCATAGAGGCGCGTCTTGAGTATGGCTGTGTTGGGAACGTAGAACTGTTCGCTGTGGTCAAAGTCGGCGAGCGCCACATCCCAAAACCCGAAGTCACCCCCGTCAACAGCATTGTCACCACCATTGAGCAGGTCACAGAAGACCGGGTCGCCGTCAAATCGGGGAAGGCAGGACCAGACAATGCGTCCTTGTGGGTTTATCAGCGCACCGAAACTGCTGTTGCCGATGACACCAAGATCAAGAGTGGACATGGAACCCTAGAATCTACGTTGCACAGATACTTATCTTCCCAAGGGTGACACCCGGCGGCGTTGGTTGCAATGCACCATAAGCAGGTTCTGCCATGCGCCTGTGGGCTAGTGCTTTTGGGCCACGATAAAAATGCGCCTGAACGCAAAAAGCGTCGAGCCGTCCGGCTCCGGAGGATAAGCTAGGGCAAGGTTCTGCCGATACGCTTCTATAAAAGTGTCACACGCCTCGCCCTCAAGGGCGGAGGTGAATGGCACAAGTGCGGTGCCGCTTGTCCAGGCCAACACGGCGTCGTCGCCAGTCAGCACCTGCAGATATGTTGTCTCCCAGATATCGACAGACGCTGCCTTGGGAGCAAGGATTCGATGATAGATTTCCGCGCCCGCCACGGGATTGTCGCGGAGAAGGGCAATCAGTTCCGGATTGCCGGTTTCTTCGACAGTGTCGCGCAACAGCGTGTGGCTGGGAGCATCAAAGTTGCGCGGCATTTGCACGGCAAGCGTTCCGCCGGGGGCTACCTGATCCATCAAGGCAGGCAGCAGTGTGTCATGATCACCCAGCCAGTGCAGGGCGGCGTTGGAGAAAAGTACATCTACAGGCGCTTCGCTACGCCACGCAGCAATGTCCGAGGTGTGCCACGAGGCTGGTATGTCGGACGTTGCCGCCTTGTCGAGCATCTCCTGCGAACTGTCGACACCTGCAACCTGTGCGTCTGGCCAGCGCGCTGCCAGTAGGGCTGTCGAGTTTCCCGGTCCGCATCCAAGATCAACCACGCGCTTGGGCGCTTCCGCTTTCACGCGCGCCAAAAGTTCTGCGGCGGGCCGCGTACGATTGTCGTCGAATTTGAGATAGATCGAAGGGTCCCAGCTCATGGGGCCGGATGTAGCATCTCAGCTTGCCGCGACACCAGCCATGGCGGGCGCAATGCTGCCATCCGCAGCCGGGAGGTAGATGTGAAACACAGTTTTGCCGGGGGCTGTTTCCGACAGCTCGATGCGCCCGCCATGCGCTCTGACGAGATCTGCCGCAATGGCCATGCCAAGGCCCGTCCCGCCCTTGCGCGCACTGCCGACGAAAGGCTCAAACAGGTGTTGTTGTGCTTCGTCGGGCAGTCCGGGGCCGGTATCTGACACCACAAGCCGCCCGCCACCTTCAATCATTTGACAGGCGATGGTTAGTGTACCGCTGCCGTCTGCCTCTTCCATCGCCTGAACAGCATTGCGCGCCAAGTTGAGCAATATGCGGAATAGCTGATCTGCGTCAGCGTAAATTTGCTCTTCTTCGTCGACAAGAATGTCTGCCCGGATGCGGGTGTTGTCGGTGGGAAGAACTGCTTCAACCACTTCCTTGGCAAGGTCCGCGAGGGGGACATATTGCTTTCTGGTCGGTGCTTCTTCCGCCTTGCCGAACTTCATGGTGTTGGTGGCAAGCGCAATCGCGCGGTCGATCGATGCAAACAGGCGCGGGGCAAGCTTTTGGACCTGCGGGTCATCAACGCCGCTCAGCCTGTCTGAGATAAGCTGCGCGCTCGCCAGAATGTTGCGTAGATCATGGTTGATCTTGCTGACGGCCGTTCCAAGTGCGGCAAGCCGCGTCTTCTGCCGCAAAGCCTGGCGTATCTCGCCCTGCATGGATGCAAGCTCGCGCTCTGCCGTGCCGATTTCATCACGACGGTCCGACGGCACCATGACGCGGGAAATATCTTCCGGATACTGACGGAAGGTCACCATGTTCTCGGTGATGCGCATCATTGGCTGAACCAGAGCCCTGTTGAGCGCGAGGAACACCAGGGCTGCGGTAAAGATCGAAATGATGATCGACAGGACAAGAATATTGCCAGAGAAAACCAGCATGTCTTCGCGCAGGGGCGTGTCATCGATGACGATCTCGATGAACTCGCCACCGCTGAAGCGTGGTTCCCCAGCGACGGCCACGGTGCGACCCCCGCCAAACAACACAGTCTCGAACGCATCGTAAATCAGTTCAAAGATGCTTGCGTCGCGCAGGTCATACCGCGCCACGATCATGTCCTGCATCGGGCTCGCCAGCAGAAGCTCCCGGCGGTTGTCGCGCTTCAGAGCAACCGCCTTCACTTCGGCATTCTTGAGCAGTTCGGCCTCGAGGTCCGGCATGACGCCCCGCTCGGCGGCAGCAATGACCGCAAGCGTTGCAAGCTGTGCCGCGTTGATGCGATCCATCAACCAGGTTTCGCGATAGTTGGCAATGGAAGGCACGTAGATGAAGACCTCCGCCAGCATTACGAAAGCAACTGTCAGCACCAGAAGCTGCGACGACAGGCTGCGGGCCAGACGTTCAGGCAGCCAGGACTGCAGGCTGGCACGCGCCACCACTCCTTCAGCCTCTTCTGTCTGGTTCTCTTCTGTCATCTTTGGCCCGCTTCTGTGCCGGGCAACATGTCACCCGGCCTCCTGCCTATACTAGCCGAAGAGACGCATCAGTGTTTTCACTACAAACCTTACCCGCGGACTGTAGAGCGTGCCCGTATAGTAGGATCCGGCTGCCCGTTTGGACACTTCTGTCATGGTGGGGTAGGGCGCAATGAACTGCGCCATGGTACCGATCTTCTGCTTTTGACCAACGGCCAGAATCCATGGGCCCAACAGGTCACCTGCTCCCGCCCCGACAATGGATGCGCCGAGCACGACGCCCTTCTTGTCAACCATGACCTTGATCACACCTTCCGTGCGCCGCTCTGCCTGAGCACGATCGTTTTCATCAAATCCCCAGTGCAGGACACGCATCGAGTCGCCATGAGCTTCACGCGCCTGTTGCTCGTTCATACCTACATGCGCCATTTCCGGGTCCGTATAGGTCACCCAGGGCACAGCCGAATGGTCGGCTTTGGCGGGCATCTTGAAAAGTGCATTCCGAATGACAATGCCCGCGTGGTAGCCGGCCACATGGGTAAACTGCAGCACGCCAGCGACGTCGCCGCTGGCGAATACTTTCTTGTTTGATGTGCGAAGCCGCGCGTCGGTCTGGATGCCGCGATTGGTGTACTCGATACCAGCCTTTTCAAGGTCCAGCTTGTCCACGTTGGGCTTGCGACCAACAGCCAGCAACAGGTGGGAGCCTTCGACGCTCTGCTCACTACCGTCTTTTTCAAAGACCACGCGTATGCCTGTGTCCGTTTTCTCAATGCGCTGGACCATGGTCTCTTCGCGCAGGTCGATGCCTTCATCGAGCAACCGCTTTTTGACGATGGCCGTGAGCTCCGGGTCGTCCTTGCCCAGGGCCTTACCACCTTCCAGCGTTGTCACCTTGGAACCAAGCCGGCGATGCGCCTGGCTCATTTCCATACCAATGGGGCCTCCGCCGATGACAATGAGGTGTTCCGGCAGCACGTCATTGTCGAAAATATTCTCGTTGGTGAAGAAGGACACGTCTTCAAGTCCAGGGATCGGTGGCTCGAAGGGGCTTGAACCCGTTGCGATCACGATGCGCTTGGCAGTGATCTCCGTATCGCCGGCAATGACCGTGCGGGCATCCTTGAAGCGCCCGAACTCACGAATGACCGTGACGCCCAGACCTTCAAACCGTTCCTGGCTGTCGATGGGTGCAATCGTTGCGATCACGTCCTTGACGTGGGCGTTGACCTTCCTGAAATCCACCTGTGGAACTGCTGCGGCAATGCCGCACGCTTCCGAGTGGCCGAACATATGGGCGTGCTTGCCTGCCGCCAGCAGGGCCTTGGAGGGGACGCAGCCATAGTTGCGGCAATCGCCCCCCATTTCGCCTGCTTCAAGCAGAACGACCTTGGCGCCCATCTGTACGGCACCCGCTGCAACCGAAAGGCCGCCCGAACCGCCGCCGATAACGCAAATATCTGTCGAGATCTTTTTCATGGTCTTGTTCCCCTAGGCAGCAGACTTGCGGTCGCGGATGCGGCGGATTACGACGGGAATGAGAGCACCCACCCCGCGCGCTGCAAAGGCGATGAGTATTTCAGGCGTCAGCAGCGCGCCGGGGTCCAGCGCGAAGGTGCATCCACCATCTGCTCCGTTTTCAGCCACACAGGCATCAAATGAGGCCTGCTGTGCTTCGATGATCGAGTCGAGACCAGCACCCACAAAGGCAAAGGCAAAGGTGCCGGGAATGATTCCCAGGAAAGTGCCGATGGCATAGGTGGAAAGGCCCACACCCAGAACCGCCGGTGCCAGGTTCACCAGCCAGAATGGAAAGGCCGGGACGAGGCGCAGGAACAGTAGGTAGGAGAGGGCGTCCTTCTGGAACCCATCCCGCAGCTTTTCAAGCCACGGACCGGCTCGCGCCGCAAGTGGTTCGCCGAAAGACGTCTTGGCGATGAGGAAGATGATGGTTGCGCCGATGGTTGCGCCGACGACTGCTGTCAGCCCGCCCAGAACAGGTCCGAAAAGAAACCCGCTTGTGATCGTCATCAACGCGCCCCCGGGCAACGAGAGCGCCACCACCACGACGTAAATGGCAATGAACACGGCTATAGCGACAACAATGTTGGAGGCGACAAACCCTGTCAGAGCTTCACGGTTCTCCGCGACGTGCTGCAACGAAAGATACGTATGCAAATCAAAATAGAAGGCCGTACCAATAAGGGCTGCGAGAATGATGAGTGGAAGGGAGCGCTTGAGGCTGAACCCCTGCTCGTCTTTCTTTTCTTCGTCAGTCTTATGTTCGTCAGTCATCGCGTATGTCCCCCGCGAGTTCATGAAAGCCGGTATAGGCGTTTGTTGGTTAAGCGTCTGGCGCGTTGGCGGTGTCGTTTAGCGACCAGTCATAGTCGTAAGAAACGCGACCGGTATGAGCCTTGAGTTTGTCTGCAAGGTCACGGTCGGCATGTTTGGCAATGTTTTTGAGCTGGGCGGCTTTGGTGGACCCGAAGTCCTTGCCATACCACTCGTAGATCTTGGAAATTGTCAGTTTGCTGCCCTCGAAGCTCACGCCGCGGGCATGGTTCACATAATCCTTGCCGGCTTTTTCAAGCTGGGCTTCAAGCTTCGTGCCGGTGAAGGGTTCCAACGCAAGATTGGGGCAGCCATAAGAGGCGCAGTTGACCGAGTAGTGAACCCGCGGCTCATCCCAGTTCTTGCGTAGAATGTCGTGCTCGATGTTGTCGAGGGACAGATCCTCGCCCTCGACGGTGACCAGCTTTTTGCCCCAGGGGCCAGTTGAGAACAGCCCCGGCGAGATGGATATGTCGCGGATTGAGCGCACCGGATAGTGGTCAAGGATCACCTCAACCGTCACTGCGTTGTAGAGATTGGCCCAAAACGCAAACTGCTCAGCCTGGTTCAGCCCGGACACCTTTGTTTCCTGGAGAAGGTCAATGTAGGCGCCAAGCTTCTCCGCATCGGCGGCGCTGCCGCCCAGCGCTTTATAGTCCACGCGAGTGATGCCGTCGTTGCCCAGGGTCACATAAGAAGTGAGGATGTCTGCCCACTGGCTGTGATCCACGGTCTTGGTGCTCATCGGGTCATGCCCCTTGAAGGTTTCAGCCAGCTCAGCAGCCTGAGCGGTGTGGAATGATGCCGTCAGCGCAACCGCGAGGGCGAGAAGACCGCCCAGCATCATTGCCGTGAGAGTGCCACGGCGGGAAGCCCGGCGTGTATTTTCGGCAGTCAAATCAGGCGATTGCAGCATGTTACGGTCCCGGCAGGTTGTTGGGTCATCGTGCTGGCCCCTAATTGGCCTACCGGGCCTCCGTATGAAAGAGCGGCTCCCGGGCTTGTGAACGGGTGTTTTTGCCTGTGAGGGGGCGTGTGGATGCTGCGTGGTGGACCGTACCCCCCAATTGACAAGCAAACCACGCTTGCTTACAACCCGCGGCTCCGGCGCTGCAGGCTTTCAGCTTGCGCGAGCTCTAGGCTTTTTGCCAACACGAACCGCGCAAACCCTGACGGACGCCGACCAAGATATTGCATGATTTCCCCGGAATTCCGGGGCCAGACCCGGAGTTTGTGCCGTGAAACGGACATATCAGCCAAGCCGCCTCGTGCGTAAGCGCCGTCACGGCTTCCGCGCCCGCCTTGCCACCAAGAACGGTCGGAAGGTGCTTCAGCGCCGCCGCGCCAAGGGCCGCAAGAGCCTTTCAGCCTAGTTTAGGCGGCGGAATTGGCGGATTTCCGCCAAATCTCGGACATCACCATGATTGAACGCCTGAAAAAGCGGGCGGACTTCTTGCAGGCGGCACGCGGCAAGCGTGCGGCTATGCCCGGACTTGTGCTGCAGATGCGGCTGCGTCCTGTTTCCGAGATCGAAAATGTCGGCCAACCGACGTTTCGGGTTGGGTTTACAGTGACAAAGAAGGTCGGAAATGCGGTCATCCGCAATCGGGCCAAGCGCCGCTTGCGAGCTGCGGCAGAAGCAATCCTTCCGCGCTATGGCCTTCCGGGCTGTGATTATGTAGTTATCGGGCGCGCCGGCACGCTGAGCCGTCCATTTGCGCTGTTGCTGGGCGACCTTGAAAGGGCGCTGGCAAAAGTGCATGGACGCCCCCACCTGTGGCCTGCCACCACTTCTATCCCTGGTTCTGCCGTGAGTGAGACGCACCCCGACGATGACCGACGAAAATCGTAATTTTATCCTCGCCGCCGTTTTGTGTGTCGCCGTCCTCGTGGGCTGGCAGTACTTTTTTGTAACGCCGCCAGAACCTGGCCTGCAGCCGATTGATTCCCAGACTGCCCAGGCAGAGGCGACAGGCACACCTGCCGCACCGGGAACCGCGGGTGTGGCGCCCGTGCCCGATACCTCCGGTAAACCCCAGGTGGATGAGCAGGTTGGGGGTGCGGGGCTGCCTGCTGCCGCCTCCGCAATTTTGCCGCGTGCGATTGCTCTTGAGCAGTCACCGCGCGTCATTCTGGACAGTCCCAGCGTCGATGGATCAATCTCCCTGACCGGCGCGCGCATTGACGATCTGCAGCTCAAAAACTATCGCCAGACGGTCGACCCCACGAGCCCGGAAATCGTTCTGCTTTCGCCGCGCGGCTCGGAAGATCCGTACTACGCTGAATTCGGCTGGACGGCTCCCGCCTCTGCCAACATCAGCCTGCCCGGCGCCGATACGGTCTGGACCCAGGACACGCCGGGGATGCTGACCCCGGATACGCCGGTGACCCTCAGTTACGACAATGGCGCTGGCCTTGTGTTTCGTAAGACGATTTCTCTCGATGACGACTACATGTTCACTGTTGAGCAGAGCGTCGAGAATGCCACCGCAGCAAATGTGGAATTGTATCCCTATGGTCTGGTGGCGCGCACAGGCACGCCGCAGATCGAAGGCATCTGGATTCTCCATGAAGGCCTGATCGGGTATTTTCCGGATGCGGATGGTCTCCAGGAACTCGACTACGAAGACCTGCAGGAAACAGGTGCTATCCGGTCGCGGACAAATGGCGGCTGGCTTGGCATCACAGACAAATACTGGATGACGGCGCTCATCCCTGATCAGTCCACCGAGAGCCGCATGTCGTTCTCTGACACACCGGTTCGCGGGCGCGATGTCTATCAGGCAGACTATCTGCGCGATCCGGTAGTGGTGCCCGCAGGCGGCAGTACGTCAATCACGGACCAGCTGTTTGCCGGCGCCAAGGTCGTAAGGATTATCGACGGCTACGAAGGCACCTATGGCATTGAGAGTTTTGAACTCGCCATTGACTGGGGCTGGTTCTACTTCTTCACCAAACCGCTCTTCCTGGCGCTGCTCTACATCCAGGGCATGGTCGGCAACTTTGGTGTTGCGATCATCGTCATCACCGTTCTGATCAAGCTGGCTTTCTTCCCGCTTGCCAACACGTCCTATGTGGCCATGAGCAAGATGAAGAAGGTGCAGCCGGAGATGATGAAGCTCCGCGAGCGCTATGCAGACGACAAGCAGCGCCAACAGCAGGAACTGATGGAGCTTTATCGCCGCGAAAAGGTGAACCCGCTAGCCGGCTGTCTGCCGATCCTGATTCAGATCCCAGTGTTCTTCGCGCTCTACAAGGTGCTGTTTGTCACAATCGAAATGCGGCACGCGCCGTTCTTCGGCTGGATCAACGACCTTTCTGCGCAGGACCCGACATCCGTCTTCAACCTGTTCGGGCTCATCCCGTTTGATCCGCCGTCGTTCCTGCTGATTGGCATCTGGCCGATCCTGATGGGCATTACGATGTATCTTCAGATGAAGATGAATCCAGCGCCTACGGATGAAATCCAGCAGCAGATTTTCCGCTGGATGCCGATCATCTTCACTTTCGTGCTGGCAACATTCCCGGCAGGTCTCGTCATCTACTGGACGTTCAACAACGCGTTCTCGATCCTGCAGCAGTGGGTCATCATGCGGCGTCAGGGTGTCTCGCCTGAGTGGGGACAGGATTTTGAATGGCTCACCAAGCGGTTCAAGTCCGATAGCGACGCGTCCTAGGAAGCGGAACACACGTCCATGTCAGATCACGACGAGCAGGACCGTGCCCGGCTTATTGAAGCCGGGAGGCTGCTCTTTTCGCGTCCGACGGAGTTTCTCAAGGGCGTCGTCAATGTGGATGGTCTGCCTCCAGGCGGGCGACCCGAGTTTGCGTTCGCGGGGCGCTCCAATGTGGGCAAGTCTAGCCTCATCAATGCGCTGACGCGGCACAACAATCTGGCCCGCACGTCCAACACCCCGGGCCGCACCCAGGAAATCAACTTCTTTGGGCTCCCCGCAGGTGACCCAGACGGTGTCTATCTCGTGGACCTGCCGGGCTATGGTTATGCCCGCGAGAGCAAATCGAAGGTCCGCACCTGGACCAACCTCATTAAGCACTATCTGGCTGGCCGCGCTGCCCTGCGCCGCGTCTTTGTGCTCGTCGACAGCCGCCATGGCGTCAAAGCCAATGATGAAGAGATCTTCGGCCTGATGGATACGGCGGCCGTCTCGTACCAGGTGGTGCTGACCAAGGCCGACAAACCCAAGAAAGACGAACTGGCGAAAGTCATCGAAAAGACGCAGGCCACCATGCGCGGCCACGTGGCTGCCCACCCGCAGGTTCTGGTCACAGCATCCAGAACGGGCCTGGGCCTTGAAGATGTGCGCGCCGAGATCGCATTCCTGCGCGATTATTAATCTCACACAACGACACATTCTGGCCGCAGACGGACGTTTTGGGTATAGATCATGGGGCACAACGGGCCGCACTTGCTGCTCAATAACAAGATCAAACAGACCCGAGCCAAAATAGATCAGACCCCAACAGCTTAGATATGGCGGACATCCGCGCGATGACAGACAAGACAGCTGAAGCATGGCTGGAGAAGGCCCACATCCTCTCCGAAGCATTGCCCTACATGCAGCGCTACGAGGATGAAGTCGTAGTCGTGAAATATGGCGGCCATGCCATGGGCGACGACAAGCTCGCCGCCCAGTTCGCGCGCGACATCGTGCTGCTCAAGCAGGTCGGCATTAACGTCATCATCGTCCACGGCGGCGGGCCGCAGATCGGTTCCATGCTCAAGCGTCTGGCAATCGAGAGCGAGTTTCAGGAAGGGCTGCGGGTGACCGACGAGGCGACTGTTGAAGTCGTGGAGATGGTCCTGTCCGGCAAGATCAATGGCGAAGTCGTCACGGCCATCAATCAGGCGGGTGGCAAGGCTGTGGGCCTGTCCGGCAAGGACGGCCGGTTGATCGTCGCCAAGAAGATGCAGAAGACAGTGCAGGACAGCGACAGCAATATTGAGCGTGTGCTCGATCTCGGCTTTGTCGGTGAACCGGAAGAGGTCAACCCGGATGTCTTGAAAGTACTTCTCGGATCTGCCCTCATTCCTGTCATCGCGCCTATCGGTGTCTCGGACGACGGACACACCTACAACATCAATGCAGACACGGCAGCAGGCGCTATCGCTGGTGCGCTCAATGCCAAGCGCTTGTTGATGCTGACAGATGTACGCGGTGTCCTGAACAATGACGGAGATCTGCTGACCAATATTACACCTGATGATGCCAAGGGCATGATCGCCGATGGTACAATCTCCGGCGGCATGATTCCCAAGATCGAAACCTGTCTTGAGGCCCGCGCAGCCGGCACGGAAGCTGCTGTTATTCTCGACGGGCGGGTGCCTCATGCGGTTCTGTTGGAACTGTTCACCGAACATGGGGCGGGCTCACTCATTGGCTAACATGCTCAAGCTGTGTGTCGCGGTCGTTGCCCCATTGGCGGCGCTCCTCTTGTCGGCTATGCCCGCACAAGCGGAGTTGGAGTTCTGCAACCGCTCCAGCTATCTGCTGGACGCGGCTTCTGCCCACGAAGTGGATGCAGGCTTTCTCGTGCAGGGCTGGGTCAAGCTTGATCCCGGTCAGTGCAAGACTGTGTTTGACGAAGATCTCGGCACCGGCGAACACTATGCCTTTGCCCGCACCCGCCAGGCCCACGGGGCAAGCCGGCGCCTGACATCTGGCGATCGGATGCTGTGCATTGATACAACCGACTTCAGCTTTGTCAGTGCCAATGGCTGCACAGACCGAGGGCTCCAGAAAGTTGAGTTCGCGCGCATCGAAACCGATGGGCGCAAGGACTGGACAGCAACATTTTCCGAAAGCGGCAACTACGACGACAAGCGTGCCCGCATTGCCGGAACGCAACGGTTGCTGCGCGAGCTTGGATATGAACCGGGCTCTGTCGACGGGTTTTCCGGCGGCCGCACAACACGCGCCATCAAGGAATTCCAGAAGGCCACAGGCCTGACCGATGATGGTGAGGTCAACGCCAAACTCTTCCAGGCGCTGGAAGCAGCGGGCGAACAACGTCAGCGTCGCTCCGGCTTTCATTTCTGCAATGATACGCAACTGCTTGTCTGGGCATCCATTGGCTATCGCCAGTCTGACGAGTGGCGCTCCTCGGGGTGGATCCGCGTCCCCGCTGGAAACTGCGCCCCTGCCATGACAAGCGCATTGGATGAGCCGATCTACTATGCCTATGCGGAAGCGGTTACGGATGGTGGCGAGGTCGCAACCCGAAATGACGTTCCGCTTGTGTGGGGGGGCGACCGGTCATTCTGCACCAAGCCGACGCGCTTCTTTATTCGTGGGCGCACCAATTGTGCCGCCCGCGGCTATGACGAAGTACCGTTTCAGGAAGTAGATGTGTCGGGTCAGGAAACCCACACCATGCGTCTGCGTTAGGCGGCCCGGCTTCTAGGCGGCAAGCCCGAAATAGTCCAGCAGCCGCGTCATTTCTTCTTCCGCCAGCGGAAACTCGCTACCGCCGCGGGCAGGCAGGAGCTGTGCGCCTTTAAGGCGCATGATGTGCGTTTGAATGAGCACCGACACGCGCATCGGCAACCGGGCATGCCAAACAAGAGCTGTCAGTGCCTTGGCGTTCTGGGATGTCAAAACGCGCTGCACGTCCGGAGCCTTGAGGCCGGACAGCATGCTCAATGCGAATGCGACCTGTTCCGTGTAACCGGCTTCAGCCGCCTCAGATATGAAGTTGCCGTCCAGACGCCCCTGTTGCCGCGCCTGTTGCACGAGCTTCAGTGCATGGGCTTCTGTTTCCGGAGAAACAGTTTCATCCAGCCGGTCATGAAGTCGACCGGACAAAAGCCGTCGCGTTTCATCGTCCAGACCCAGCCGGTCTGCAAGGCCGTAGAGCAGATCACGCCCCACGAATTGTGCAATGCGCCGGACAGCCCGGATGGACAGGTCCGGACGCATGGAGATCGGCCCGTGCCACTGGGAAACTTCTTCAGCGTTCTTGACGATCTTTTCCATGGTGCTGGCACGAATTTCCGCACTCGTGTTCGCCAGCAGTGTCGCAACCGCCGGAATGTCGAGTGACGCGACAACCTCGTCAGAGACGTCGGCACTAAGTGCCTCGCGTCCGGCAATAGCTTCAATGACGCCTGTCACTTGTGTCGTGGCGATGAGTTCAATGAGATCTGCATCGCTGAGTAACGGTGAGTAGCGCAAAATTGGTCCGCATACAGATAATTCTGTATCATGGGCAAGAGTATGGATGACGTTTTCAGGTGCGAACGTCGAATTCTTGATCTCGTCCGCAAGGATGGCCCGTACCCGCGGCTCCTGATCTTGCGCCAGCTTCTCAATGAGGTCGATTGTCTGCTCGCGTAGGGATTCCGCCTGTTGCGGCGAGAGGTCTGGCAGCAGGCGGGCGATCTTGCTGGTGAGCTCTGCGCGCACCTGCAGGTCCTCGTCGTCAGCGAGGAGCATATTGGCCTGATGCGGCGTTGTCGGGTTGGCGGCGACCAGAGCGCGCGTTGGGGTTTCGGTGTCTCCGGCGAGATAATAGAGCATCTCGGGTTCAAGATCGATACGGGCGGCAAGGGTCCGGCGGGTCCTGGCGTCCTGGGTTTCCAGCAGGCTGCGCGCTTCCTCATAGGCCAGCGCTTCGCGCATGGCCTTGTCCTTGCCGGTCAGCATTTGAATGAGCTTCAGCATTGTCTAACCCAGACGAGTAATTCCACCGGATGCACCGGTTTCCGGTGGCTTTCCGCCCAGTAAGTCTAGAGGCCCGCACCTAACGGGAAATTAACCGCGTTTCGCAGGTTCGATGGATTTGGCCTCGTCCGCGGATGGCTGATATCCAGCACAAATGGTTGCCAAGCCAGGGGTCCCGATCCACATTCTGCCCCATGACGCACAGCCCTAAAGATGCCGCACCGAAGCAAATCCGCCATCCACAGTTCGATCATGTGGATACATGGATTTTTGACCTCGACAACACGCTGTATCCCGCCCACTGCAACCTGTTTGCTCAGATAGATGAGCGCATGGGGTCCTTCATTGCCAAAGAACTGGATGTCGACCGCATCGAAGCGCGGCGGATTCAGAAGAAGTTCTATGTGGAACACGGCACAACGCTGGCCGGCCTGATGTCAGAGCACAACATGCCGCCGGGCCCCTTCCTGGACTATGTCCACGACATTGATCTGGCTGTTTTGGAGGAAAGTGCCGCACTGGATGAAGCCCTGGCACGCCTGCCGGGCAAGCGCTTCATATTCACCAATGGGTCGCGCCGCCATGCGGAGAATGTGGCCGGCAAGCTGGGCGTGCTGGATCGCTTCGACGGCATTGTCGACATCGCAGCCTGCAACTTTGTGCCCAAGCCCCATGCGGATGCTTTTGGCCACTTTCTTGGTCATTCGCAGGCGGATGCAGCCCGTGCAGCCATGTTTGAGGACATTGCCCGTAATCTTGAGGTGCCTCACCGGCTGGGTATGCGTACGGTCTGGGTTCACACCCATGAGGACTGGGCCACGGAAAAAGCCCACCATGGCAGGGATGGTGATCACGTCCACCATGTCACGGATGATCTTGTGAGCTTTCTTGAGGCTTTATAGGCCGCTTCATCCTGCCGCAAACCTGGCGAGTCAATCTTGTTGACTGGCGGGGGGCTAAGGCTATCGTGCGCCTCAAATCGACCACTGATCCGGTCTCAACCCGATTTCCAGCCTACAAGAGACAAAAATGAGCTTTGCTGAACTTGCCGCCACAATCGAAACCGCATTCGACAATCGCGATAGCGTAACCACCACGACAACAGGCGAGGTTCGTGATGCAGTTGATGAAACACTCAGCGCGCTCGACTCGGGAAAACTGCGTGTTGCGGAGAAGCAGGGTGACACTTGGAA
The DNA here is from genome assembly GCA_050042885.1 of Candidatus Phaeomarinibacter sp. Lineage (GTDB taxonomy): Bacteria > Pseudomonadota > Alphaproteobacteria > CGMCC-115125 > CGMCC-115125 > Pyruvatibacter. The sequence continues at coordinate 1,725 of JBHJJF010000005.1, read as the reverse complement.
GGTGAATGAGTGGGCCAAGAAGGCGGTGCTCCTGTCATTCCGGCTCAATGACATGGCTCCGATTGAAGGCGGCCCCGGCGCCAATACGACCTGGTGGGACAAGGTGCCCAGCAAGTTTGAGGGTTGGGGTGACAACCAGTGGCGGTCGGCCGGCTTTCGTGCCGTGCCCTTCTGGACCGTGCGCCGATCTGCCTATTTCGCCCCCGGCGTGGTGTTGATGCCGTCTTTCGTCAACCTCGGCGCTTATGTGGATAGCGGCACTATGGTGGACACCTGGGCCACGGTCGGCTCCTGCGCACAGATCGGCAAGGACGTTCATATCTCTGGTGGTGCAGGTATTGGCGGCGTTCTGGAACCGTTGCAAGCAAGCCCGGTCATCATCGAAGACAATTGCTTTATTGGTGCCCGCTCGGAAGTGGCCGAAGGCGTCGTTGTCCGCGAGGGCTCGGTACTGTCCATGGGGGTGTTCCTCGGCCAGTCCACCAAGATCATTGACCGGGCGACAGGCGACATCTTCATGGGCGAAGTGCCTGCCTACTCGGTTGTTGTGCCCGGCTCTCTGCCCGGCAAGCCGTTGCCGGATGGCACCCCGGGCCCGAGCCTCTACTGCGCCGTCATCGTCAAGCGCGTGGACGCCCAGACCCGCTCCAAGACCTCCATCAACGAACTATTGCGAGATTAAGTGACAGACGCACCCACCAGCATTGATCCCGTCGCTTTCGCCGCTGAACTGATCCGCTGTCCCAGTGTGACGCCTGCGGAAGGGGGGGCGCTTGATTTGCTGGAGGAGCGCCTGTCGGCACTCGGCTTCACATGCCATCGCTTGCCGTTTGAAGAGCCAGGCGAAGATCGCGTGGAAAATCTCTATGCGCGCATCGGCACGTCTGCGCCCAACCTATGTTTTGCCGGTCATACGGATGTAGTCCCAACCGGCAATGCCCGTGACTGGCAGGTCGGCCCCTTTGAGGGCAAGGTTGAGGACGGCATTCTGTGGGGCCGCGGCGCGTCAGACATGAAGGGCTCCATTGCGGCGTTTGCTGCGGCAGCGGCGGACTACATCGCGGCCAACGGGACCGAGGCCGGATCCATCAGCTTTCTCATTACCGGCGACGAAGAAGGCCCGGCCGTCAATGGCACGGTCAAGATGCTGGACTGGCTGGAGCGTCACGACGAGCAGATCGATCACTGCGTCGTCGGCGAACCGACGAACCCGCATGAGCTTGGCGAGATGATCAAGATCGGCCGCCGCGGCAGCGTCAACATGGTCATTTCTGCTCAAGGCAGGCAGGGCCATGTGGCTTATCCGCATCTGGCTGACAACCCGGTGCCGCATCTCGTGGCCGCCCTTGCGGCGCTGGATGCCCTTGATCTTGATCAGGGAACGGAGCATTTCCAACCCTCCAATCTGGAAATAACGACCGTTGATGTGGCGAACGAAGCCACCAACGTCATTCCGGCATCAGCCCGTGCGCGCATCAACATTCGCTTCAACGACACCCATACAGGCGCAAGCCTCATTGAGTTGGTGGAGAAAATCGATGGCAAGCTCGCGAAAGAGCGAGTGAAGGATCGACGGGTTCACCATCGACGGCACCCCGACCAATACGCGGGAGGGCTCGGCCGCATCACAGGTGAACATGCCCGCATCCTTGCCGGAGAGCCCCACGCCCTTGCCGCCCTGGCCGTTGATCGCCTGCACGATGCGCTTGTTCACGCGCCCCGATA
>JBHJJF010000004.1:0-43668 GCA_050042885.1 Candidatus Phaeomarinibacter sp. | reverse complement strand
CCCCTACAGTGTCTCAACTGAAAATGGAAGAGCCAGTCGACCTGGGAGGATGGCGTTCATGTCTGCATTAGGAATCGAACGAGTTCACCTCCTCATCGTTGAGGACAACCTGTTCATGCGCAATCTCTACAGCGCCATTCTGCGTGCGATGGAGTTCGAGCAAATTCGCATGGCGGCCGACGGCTCAGAGGCCTTCGAGCTAATGCGCGATTTTCCTCCTGACATCATAATCACCGATGCAGCCATGCAGCCACTTGACGGCTTTGACTTTGTGCATCTGGTCCGCACAGCAGCCGACAGTCCCAATCCACTTGTCCCGATCATTATGGTGACGGGCTATCACACTCGTGCCAGCGTCGAACGGGCACGCGACGTCGGGGTCAATGAGTATCTGGCAAAACCGGTCACGCCCGCTGGCCTCTACTCCCGCATCCACCAGGTCATCTCAACGCCGCGCCCCTTCGTCCGCACACCAACATATTTCGGGCCGAACCGGCGTCGCCGCGCCAATCCAAACTTCACCGGCCCATACCGGCGGGCCACCGACAGACGCGTCGGTCCGCCGACATACGCCGAGGCGGTCCATATGGGCAAACCACGCAAGTCCGCACGCCAGCCTCTGACAGAATTTCAGCAGAGTGTTGGCGTTCTTGATCCATCCGGCAAACCACATCAAGCGCAGCAGCAATGGACCATGGAACGATGACCGTTGAATTCCTGAGACCAGACAGACGCCTTGAACAACTTGTTGGCAATACAATGCCCAAACAGATGCCCAAGGCCTTTGCAGACCGAACAGCTGCAGCATGCCGGCAGGCGATTGATGCTGCCCATGACGGCATGCTGGAGGAAATAGCTGCGCTCTGGTGCTTAGTAGATGACAGTGGCGACCGGACCCAAAAACAACTGGACGAAATTTACTTCAAGTCTCACGACCTGCGCGGATTGTGCGGCACGATGGAAGAGACGATTTTAGCCGGCATCGCAGACGCGCTTTGCAGCTATATCGAAGAGAGCCGAACCTTGAACTTGACGCCGCGGTCCAACATCATCTGGTTACATGCATCATCTTTATTGCGGGCGTCTCAGGAAGAAGACACCACAAATGCCCTTGGCCAGTATCTGATCGAAAGTCTCTGTGCATTGCGAAAAAAGGAGCTGGAGATCAGTTGTCCAGACGGGTGCAATTGCAGTTTTCACTATTGACCGAACGGCGCAGAGAGCCGGAGCAAAGCAACCGGGCGGGACATGCCCTTGTCAGCCCCTGTGAATGACGCCTCGTCATCTTCTTCACAAACCCCTCGCAGGTGCCTAAGCTCATGCCCAGCCAAAAATGAGGGACACGACTAGAACTGTCCCCATCAAGCCGCCTCGGCATACCCGCCGGTTCAGCCCTTGGAGGACACAAGAGTGAGCAATTCTGCCAACGATCAAACCAGATTTACCGTCGATCCAGCCTATGAAGCAGTGGCGCCTGATGATTTCGCTGCGATGATCGAAGTCGACCGGTACGGCAGCCGGTCAGACGCCTTCGACAAGATCATCTCGGCCACCCATGACCACTTCTGGGATCCGATGGATGCGCGCTACATCGATTTTTCATCGCCGTTCGATATGGAGAAGGAGTTTCTGTTCGAACCGGAACAGAACTTCGAGCTGCGAACCGCGATCGGCGACAAGCTGGACGATCAGCAGAAGATCAAGCTGGTCAACCTAAACACGCAGTGGAGCCTCTCTTCGATTTTGCATGGGGAAGCTGGAGCACTCTCTTTGTCGGCGTCGCTCTGCCACATCCTGAAAGACCCCGGTGCCCAGGAGTACGCCGCCAACCAGACCCGCGAAGAAGCGCGTCATGTCACGGGCTTCTCCAATTATATCAAGGCCCGCTGGGGCAAGCCGGTGGCCTGCGGCCCCGCCCTTCAAAACCTGTTGGTCGAGTTGGTCAACTCACCACTGGTCTGGAAGAAGATCGTTGGCATGCAGATGATGGTCGAGGGCCTGGCCATGGGTGCCTGCGCCTCGTGCTACCGCTGGGGCCGTGACCCGCTGCTGGTGAAGCTGATGCAGCTCACCATGACCGATGAAGCCTTTCACCATAAGTTTGGTAAGATCTGGGCCGACCGTACCGTCCCCAATGTCCCGGCTGAAGAGCGCGATCAGATTGAGGACTGGGCCTGGGAAGTATTTCAGGTACTGCTCTACAATCTGGGATCACCTGAGCAGAAAAAGCACATCTACGCGGAGGTTGGGCTCGATTGGGAATGGGTCCAGGGTGCCTTCATGGAAGCCCTGACGGACGAAAACATTCAAGAAGACATGAAGGAGCAGGAAAACATCTTCCGTGTTCTGATCAAGACGCTTCTGAATGCCGGCATCATCACCGATCGCACCGCCGCCAACTACGCCACCTTTGTGAACATCAAGGAACTCCGGTCCGAAGGTGACCGGATGGTCGGCGATGAGATTGCCGAAGACGGCATCAAGTTTCTGTTGGGCATCAATGGCGGCAAGTTTGTGTCACCAAATGCCACCGTCGCGGCTGAATAACAGACAAGAGCGGCACGTTGATCTACTCAAGGGGCGGCACTTCGGTGCCGCCCCTTTGACCATTGAAAGCGAGCTTGAAGATTTCCGGTTTGCGGAGTTCAGCGACCCACACAACTAACGCAAAAGGGGAACAAAGCTTTTACTTCCCATCTCTGGTTGTAGTATCTACCCGCAGACAATTTGTCAGTCTGCAAACCGTCAGTACTCCTATTGGGCGTACAAGTGTTCATTAATGCGTTCTTGCGTAGACAGAAAGTCATATTCAAATGTGCGCCCAGGCCAAAGATCCGAATAAGTCGCAGCCGACAGAGTCAAGGCTGCTTAAAATAAAAATTGGCAGATCCGAAGAAGCTCTGAGATCCATGTGCATCGCGCTGGCGGAAATCCAGCACCTGTTCGGGGACGAAGAATTCGAATCCCTTATGGTCCATATCGACCGCTTGGAAGAAGCCGTAAAGTCAAAGAAAAAGCTGGTCGGATCATAAAAATTGGCCGGGCCTTGCCCGCATTCCGCCAAATCTCACTCGTCATCGACGGTCGCAGTTGCAGCCCCTGCATGCACCATGCAAGACTTTGTAGTGTCGCCTGACCTGGAGCGTTGGGCCTGAGTCGTCGAGGCGGTATGTGAGAAAGCGCAGCGCGAGCAATTCCCATCTATTAAATCTCGACCACAGCACGAGCTGTAGTCGAACGGGGCCAGCCGCTACGTCTTCAAAACGACCTACGCTATTTTCCGCAACCATCATTGCTTGCATGGCATTGACCGCCATGGCGCCATCAACCGGCAGCGCCAATGTGTTTGATGAAGACGACCGTCGGCTGCTGACAGTGGAAGATGATTTTGCGGCCGTTGGCCAGATCAGCTGCGCCAATTCTACGCGCCTGCCAATCGGCACCCTTGTGGATCACCAGGACCTTCCCGAATGGCGGGACTACGAATTGGTTGTCACAGTGGCCCATACCTTCCGAGGGCGCGGTGGTAGCATGGAAACCCGGTGCGATTTTCTGCCGGGCGGCGACAGGTCTGCTGCCGCACCGGTCCTGCATGTGGCACTTGGCACCCTGACCCCGGGTCGCGCCTTTCATCACGATTGGGCCGTTGCCGTCGTCTCCGGCCGACTGTCTGACACGTACGGCGCCTTGCCCCTCAAAACGCTGGACCACGAAGAGCTATCCGCCGTCGAGGAAGCCGGCGGCCGCTATGCACTTATCGGCAAGAACGGCGAACGTCCGCGGATGCTGATCTCGGAGAACTGCGCCCCCGTGCCCAAGCTGCATTGGCACCATGGCTATTTTTCGGACGGCGAACTCAACCACAATTGCGACATGATCCCAGGCTGGTCCGGCGGGCCATTGGTGATGATGCTCAATGGCGCGCGCCACATTGTCGGCATCAACGCCACTGAGTTGAACGGCATCATCCATAAAGTAGGGGACCCATATCACCCGCGCATGTTTGCCAATACGGCCATCCGCTATGACGGCGATTTCAAGTCAACTCTAAAGCGCCTCGCCAACACACCGTTCAATGCGAGTGATCTTGTTCCGGATGCGGACGAACAAGTGGCATTCTCAGTGCTGCCGGAGTCCTGCACTGGCGAAGCCGATATGACACCGAGCATCATGGCGCTGGCAGTTGAAATCGCTCTTGTCCCGGAAGCCCAGGCCACGTCATTTTGCTGAGGCCGCAGCTCCCCCTGCCACGATGCCTGAAACCATGGTCGACATAGCCTGGCCGTAAGCAGCTCTTGCTGCCTTCGCGTCTGGCGATGCGGCAATTGCCTCCCCGGCGTGGATAACTTCCTTCATGCGCATCCGCCGCCACTGAGGGCTCGCATTCGCCGCAGCCCATACAGTTCATCTGGGCGCGCTTACCACTTTCTGGGCCGTCAGCCCACTTGAAGTGACTGCGATTACCGTGACCTTCGACGGGTTTGCCTATGCACTGATGTTCGCGATGTCAGCCACATCAAACAGGCTCTCGAAACGTGCCATGGGCCTTTGGTGGGACAGGCTGCATCTGTTCGGCATGATCTATATCTGGGCGATTTTCGCCCAGAGCTATGCAGGCCGCCTCACCGACCCTGACTCACTGTGGATCGGCATCATCGGCGCCAGCCTGTTTGCGGCCGCCATGCTCCTGCGAATCTGCGTAAGCGTAAAGACCAGAATGCAATCTCACAGATGACGCCGCCGATTCCAACGCTATAGTAGCTCCCGAAAAGACCAATAATCCCGCAGCGCTTAAACAAGGCACCCACTCAACAGAGGTGTTGGCGCGCGGAAACTGGATACTCAGGGAGACGACCATGGCCTGGAATTTCGGCGACATCCTCGACACCATTGCCCCGGTATTGCCGGGTGACAAACCCGCGCTCATCCACATTGCTAAAGACGGCTCATCGCACATCAAGTCCTGGGCGGAGTTTGACGCCCGCTCGAACAATCTCGCCCGCCAGCTCATCGAGCGCGGTGCCAAGCCGGGCGACAAGGTTGCATTCTATATGCGTAACCGCTCGGAATACGCCGAACTGCTCGCCGCCTGCTTCAAGGCGCGCCTGACCCACGTCAACGTCAACTACCGCTACCAGCCTGACGAGCTGCACTACATATTTGATAACTCAGACGCCCAGACCATCGTCTATGGCGATGAGTTCGCAGACCACATCGCGGAACTGAAACCGCGTTTGGGCAAGGTCGGCACATTCCTTGAAGTGACGGACGGCTCACCCGCCAACGACTTCGCAAACCGCTACGAAGACCTCACAACAATCGTCAATGGCGGTGCGCTGGGCATTGAACGCTCCGGCGACGACCAATTGTTCCTCTACACCGGCGGCACCACCGGCATGCCCAAGGGCGTCATGTGGCCGGCAGACGATCTGCGCGAAGCTCAGCTCTATGCCCTGCGTGCTCTGGGTGAGGTGCCGGAAACACTGGAAGAACTCTCGGCCGCTCTCAAGGCAGCCGGCACCGGCGCCGGTCCAATGATTCCCGCCTGCCCGATGATGCACGGCACCGGACTCTTCACAGCCATCGGCAACATGATGAATGGCGGCTGCATCGTGACACTTGATAACGAGCACCTGGACCCACACGCCATCTGGAAGGCAGTCAACGACTACAAGGTCGAACAAATCGCCATTGTCGGGGACACCTTCGCCAAACCAATGCTGAAAGCGTTGGAAGAAGAGCCAGGCAAGTACGATCTTTCCTCGCTGGTGAGCATAATCTCCTCCGGCGTGATGTGGTCGCTGGAAGTAAAGCGCGAGATGATTCCACACATGCCTCAGGCGCTGCTCATGGACAGCTTCGGCTCGTCTGAGGGCATCGGTTTTGGCAGCTCGATCTTCACGGCTGAAGGCGAAGTCAAAACCGCCAAGTTCCAGATCGGCGAACGCTGCAAGGTGTTCGATGAAAACGATGAGGAAGTGCAGCCCGGCTCAGGCAAATCCGGCGTCATCGCGGTCGCCCAGCCCATTCCCCTTGGCTACTACAAGGACGAAGAGAAGACGGCGAAGACCTTCCGCACCATCAACGGCATGCGCTATTCGATACCCGGCGATTTCTGCACTGTCGAAGAAGACGGCACCCTGACTCTGCTGGGCCGTGGCTCCGTGTGCATCAACACCGGCGGCGAAAAAGTCTACCCCGAGGAAGTGGAAGAAGCCCTCAAGACACATCCTGCTGTCGAGGACGCATTGGTGGTTGGTCTGCCGGACGACAAATGGGGGCAGGCTATTACCGGTGTCATTACCATGGCGTCCGGCCAGTCCGCCGACGAAGCAGCGCTGATTGCTCATGTGAAGGACAACCTTGCGCACTACAAGGCCCCCAAGCGTGTGCTGGTGGCAGCCGACGCCTTCCGTGCGCCAACCGGCAAAGCGGCCTACAAGGGTGCGACAAGTTATGCAAAACAGGAGCTAGGCGTTGCCAGCTGACACCAGACCCGTTCTCGCCCTCACCGGCTCAATGGCCACGACCCATGCCGGTGAGGTGCGCGACCAGATTGAAAAGAACCTGACCACCGACTGGGACATCCGAACCTGGACTGCAAGTGATGGCGAACCGGCACTTGAAGCCCTGCTCGCCGACGCGGATGTGGTTGTGCCAGGTGTAGATACGCTTTTTGTCGGCGCGTTCTTTTCAGGTCTCAAGGCCAGCCCCAACCTGCGCATGCTGCAGATCCCTTTTGCCGGCACCGACTGGCTGTCGCCTGATCTGCTGCCGCCTCAGGCCATAGCAGCAGGCTGTAGCGGCCACGAGATTACGATTGCCGAATACAATATCGGCGCAATGCTGGAGTGGGAAATCCGCTTCCGCGTGATGGATCCGGACTTTCGGTCCGGCAGCTGGCATTTCTCCGGCTCGTCAAAAGACCCCACCTCGAAGCACGGGGAAATCTGGAACAAGACTGTCGGCATTGTCGGCTATGGCGGCATCGGCGAAGAGACAGCCAAACGCGCCAAAGCCTTCAGCATGCGGACCATGGGTCTCAAACGCTCTGCCATGTCCTGCCCGCCGGAACTCGACTGGCTGGGATCAAGCGCCGACGACCCTACCGCCCTGATGACCCTGCTCAAGGAAAGCGACTACATCGTCCTTGCCTGCGATCTCAATGACGCCACGCGTGGCATGATCGGACCCGATGAACTTGCCGCCATGAAGGACACCGCCGTGGTCATCAATGTGGCGCGGGGCGAAGTCATTCAGGAAGAGCCCTTCTATCAGGCCCTGAGAACAAAGCAGATTGCCGGGGCCATCATCGACACCTGGTACCGCTATCCGGCCCGTGGCCTTGCGCCCGGCGAGGTGCCCGAGGACCCGTCACCGTCCGCATATCCGTTCACAGAACTTGAGAATGTGATGGTCACGCCGCACTGCTCCGCGCACTCAAACGAAGCGGACTACCGCCGCATGATTTCCATCGCCTCCAATCTGGACAAGCTCGCACGCGGCGAAACGCCTGATCGGGTGATGGTGCGCGGCACCGGTGTTGCAGCTTAAGGCAACGGCCTTGCGCAAATGAGGGATGTTGTTCCGCACACCGCCGTGTAGCGTCGCCCCACCATGAGCGACACAACGATCATCGCCATCCTGCTGCTGACAGCTGTCATGCACGCGACCTGGAACGCGGCCCTCAAGACCGGCGAAGACCGGGTGTTGGATATGGCGGCCATGCGGGTATCCGGCATCGTCTTCGCCGCTGTCTTCATCCCCTTGGCACCCATGCCCGCACCCGCCGCCTGGCCCTTCCTCATCACCAGCGGCGTCGCACACATGTTTTACTATGCGTGCCTCATTTCTTCCTATCAGCGCGGCGATCTGAGCCAGGTCTATCCAATCGCCCGTGGCTCAGCGCCGCTGCTGGTTGCACTTGCGGCCTACCTCACCATCAACGAGGCACCCACACCCATCGGCCTGGCCGGCGTGATCGTCATTTCCATCGGCATCATCGTTGCAGGTACAGGAGCATTCCGCGAAAATCTCCACGCCATCGGGTTTGCTCTGCTCACCGGTCTCTCAATTGCATCCTACTCGCTCCTCGGCGGCATTGGTGTGCGCGAGTCCGGCACGGTACTGGGCTATGCGGCATGGCTGGAACTCCTGTCCTGCGCACCCTTCATTGCCTTCGCCCTGGTTCGCCGACGCGAATTCGTGGTCCCCTACATCCAGAGTAAAGTTGCGAGACGTAACCTCATACTGGGCTTCGGCAGTGTCTTTTCCTACGTTATCGTCCTGTGGGCTATGACGCTTCTGCCGCTGGCAACTGTCACCGCTACTCGCGAAACCAGTGCCATCTTTGCAGCTCTCGCGGGGACCATCCTGATGAAAGAGCCCTTCGCGGGCCGACGCATCATCGCTGCCGCCTTCGTCACAATAGGCATCGCGCTTCTCGTGCTCGGCTAGAACAGCAGCAATGCAGAATTAGGACGTGCCCTGACGGCCCGACGCCTGTAGCGTTCCGCGACCATGAGCGACACAGCCATCATCGTCATACTTCTGTTGGCAGCAGTCTTCCATGCCACGTGGAATGTCGCCCTCAAGACAGGTGCGGATCGCATCCTCGATATGGCCGCCATCCGCATGTCCGGCGTCCTGTTCGCGGCAGTTGTTATTCCCATGACGCCTTTGCCGTCACCAGCGGCATGGCAGCCGCTCATTGCAAGCGCCATCGTCTACATGGCGTATTACAGTTTCCTGATTTCGTCCTACAAGCACGGCGACATCTCACAGGTCTATCCGATCGCGCGCGGGACGGCCCCCCTGCTGGTCGCGCTTGCCGCCTTCCTCTTCATCAACGAAGCGCTGCCACCCGTCGGCATGGCCGGCGTAGTCATCGTTTCCGTCGGCCTCATCATCGCTGGATCCGGTGCGTTCCATCAAAACTGGCGCGCCATCGGCTACGCCCTCTTCACCGGGTTCACCATCGCTGCCAACTCGTTTCTCGGCGGCGTCGGTGTCCGTGAGGCGGGCACCATATTGGGATACTCAGCCTGGCTGGAACTGCTGACCTGCGTCCCGTTCATCGCCTTCGCCTGCGTCCGGCGGCGCGGGCACGTCATGACCTATGTCCAGACGAGAGTGGCCCGCCGCAATGTCCTGCTGGGCTTCGGCAGCGTCTTCACCTTTCTGGTCGCCCTGTGGGCCATGACACACCTGCCCATTGCCACCGTTGCTGCCACCCGCGAAACCAGCGCCATTTTTGCAGCCCTCGCGGGCGCCATTTTAATGAAGGAGCCCTTCGCAGGCCGTCGCATTTTCGCCGCCACACTGGTTGCCATCGGCATCGCGCTTCTCGTGCTCGGCTAAATCAGGACGTCCGCGACGGAATGCGGCGTGAGAGATCGTTGAAGGCTGATACACTCGCTTAAAACGCATCAAAGGCTTTGACAATGAAAAGCGTTCTGCGCCCCTCCGCCCGATCAAGCCTGATCCCGGCAATGGCCCTCATCCTTGCTGCCGGCATGATCGCGACCGCTGCCGCCCAGATAGGCCAGCGCACCCGCGCCCACACGACCTTGCAATCGGATGGCGACGTCGACCGTGAGCCGGCGGACACAAATCCACCAGGCACCAGCCGGTTCACCATGGAGGTGGTTGGTGATGAGCGGCGTATCACCGCCAACGGAATTCCCAACCACGCCGTCGGCCACTTTCCCTCTTCCGGCAATCCCCACCGCATCAGCACGCAGAGCTACAACTTCGTCCTGAATGCCACACCATTGCGCGCCAGCCGCACAACATCAGCACGTGGCTATCCCTTTGGCATTGCCGTCAGCGGTGTTGTCTTCGATCCCGGCGCGGCGGAATGGTATCAGGGCCAGCGCGGCCCCTGGCAATACGAGCCACTGTCCGGGGCAATCTCAATGGGGGTGGATGCCAACAACGCTCATGTGCAACCGGATGGGTCCTACCACTATCACGGCCTGCCCATGGGCCTGATGAACGAGCTCGGCCTCAGCCGTGACACCCACTCAGCCCTTGTTGGATGGGCCGCTGATGGCTTTCCCATTTACGCGAAATACGGCCACCTGAATGGCAATGATGCGGCCTCGCCCATCATCCAGCACCGCTCCAGCTACACGCTGAAGCAGGGCACACGGCAGCCAATAGCTGGTGGGCGCGGCGGCACCACCCCCGGCGGCTATTACGACGGCACGTTTGTCGCCGACTACGAGTATGTGGCAGGTCACGGAACGCTGGATGAATGCAACGGTACAGTCACCATCACGCCGGAATTTCCTGATGGCACCTATGCCTATTTCCTGACCGCAGACTGGCCAGTCATCCCCCGCTGCTTCGCAGGCACACCATCTTCAAGCTTTACGAGCCTGCGTCCGGGCCGCGGCGGCCAAGGCGGACCCGGCGGAAATCGCGCCGGTGGACCGCCCAATGGCGACCGCTTCGGACGCCCTCCGCCTCGTCTCTAGGCGGCTTTGACAGGCAAAACATTCTGCAGATTCAGGACTCGCCTTGTCGCGGCATCCCTTTATATTTGCTGACAGAAAATCACACATAAGTTGACCCTGTCAGGGAGAAACCCATGGCCGATCTCGAAGCCTTCCGCAAAGACGTTCAAGCCTGGCTTGAAGAAAACTGCCCCCCTTCCATGCGCACGCCGATGCCGGAAGAAGAAGTGGTCTGGGGCGGCCGTAACGCGACGTACAGGAACCCGGACTCAAAGAAGTGGCTGGACGCCATGGGTGCCAAAGGCTGGACGGCACCCACATGGCCCGCAGCCTATGGCGGCGGCGGTCTCTCCAAGGACGAGAACATGGTGCTGCAGCAGGAACTGCGCCGCATCAAGGCGCGTCCAGCGCTGAACTCCTTTGGCCTCTGGATGCTTGGGCCAGCACTTCTGGAGTTCGCCAGCGAAGAACAAAAGCAGCGTTTCATTCCGGAAATTGTCCGCGGCGAAATCCGTTGGTGCCAGGGCTACTCGGAACCCGGTGCGGGCTCGGACCTCGCAGGTCTGCAAACCAGCGCCGAGCTCACGGGCGACCACTATGTCGTCAACGGCCAGAAGGTGTGGACATCTTACGCCGACAAGGCTGACTGGATCTTCTGCCTCGTACGCACGGATAAGACCGTGAAGCATGATGGCATCTCGTTCCTGCTGTTCGACATGGCCAGCGAAGGCGTGTCCACCAAGCCGATCCGTCTCATCTCCGGTTACTCGCCGTTCTGTGAAACCTTCTTCGACGATGTGAAGGTGCCGGCAGAACAGCTCATTGGTGAAGTCAACAAGGGATGGACCATTGCCAAGCGTCTGCTCCAGCACGAACGTGCGATGATTTCGGGCATGGGCCTTGGCGGTGCGCTTTCCGGCGCCACCGGCCAGACACTCGCCGGTGCCGCAAAGGAATATCTCGGCGATGATGGCGGCAAGGTCGCAGATCCAATCGTCCGCGAACACATCACCAAGCACAACATGGACAGCAAGGCCTTTGCCTTGACCATGCGCCGCGTGCAGGAAGAGGCCAAAGCGGCCAACGATGTGAGCGCCACGTCCTCCGTGTTCAAATATTTCGGCACGGAATTGAACAAGCGCAAATACGAGCTGCTGATCGAGACCATGGGCACAAAAATGCTCGGCTGGGAACCGGACGATACCTACGATGCCGCTGAAATCGGCAACACTCGGGCCTGGCTCCGCTCCAAGGCCAACTCCATTGAGGGTGGCACGTCGGAAGTACAGCTCAACATTATTGCCAAGCGCGTGCTGGGGCTGCCGGACTAACTCCGGCCCCAGACATTTCAAGCGCCAATACACATACTTAAGGAGACAGGCTCATGAGCTTTGTACTCAGCGAAGAACAACAGATCCTGCGCGACAGCGCGAAAGGCTTCATTGCCGAAAAGTCACCGGTTACCGAACTGCGCCGCCTGCGTGACAGCAAGGACGCAAACGGCTTCGACTCCGCTCTTTGGTCACAGATGGCCGAGATGGGTTTCGCCGGCATTGTGATCCCGGAAGAGTATGGCGGCGTCGGCTTTGGCTATCGTGGCCTTGGCCTCGTGCTTGAAGAGGCAGGCCGGTCACACGCTGCATCTCCGCTGGTGTCCACCTCTCTTCTATGTACCTCAGCCCTGCTGATCGGCGGGTCTGAAGAGCAGAAGAAGACACTTCTTCCAGAAGTCGCTACAGGATCTCTCGTCATGGCGATGGCCATGGACGAAGGCGCCCACCACGCCCCCGCCAAGAACGCAACAACCGCAGACAAGGACGGCGACGGTTTCACAATCAACGGCACCAAGTCATTCGTGCTGGACGGTCACGTGGCCGGCAAGCTTATTGTCGCCGCCCGTACCCATTCAGAGCCCGGCGACAAGACCGGCATCACGCTCTTCGTTGTGGATGCAGATGCAGACGGCATTTCTCGCGACCGTCACATCATGGTGGACAGCCGCAACACCGCCGAGATCACCTTCAAGGACGTGAAGGTCGGCCACGACCACGTGCTCGGCAATGTGGATGGCGGCTTCGCCATTCTCGACGAGGCGCTTGACCGTGCCCGCATCGGCCTCTCAGCTGAAATGCTCGGCAGCGCGCAGGAAGCCTATGAGCGCACCATGGACTATCTCAAGGAGCGCAAACAGTTCGGCGTTGTCATCGGGTCCTTCCAGGGCCTGAAGCACCGTGCCGCAAAGATGTTCTGCGAGCTTGAGCTTTGCAAGTCCGTGGTTGCAGATGCGCTGGACGCCATCGACGAACGCCGCAACGACGTGCCCCAGTCAGCGTCTCTGACCAAGGCCCGCGTCGGCGCCACCTTCAACGAGGTGTCGTCAGAAGCCGTTCAGATGCACGGCGGCATAGGCGTGACAGACGAATACGAGATCGGCTTCTTCCTCAAGCGCGCCCGCGTTGCAGATGCCACCTTCGGCAATGTCGCCTTCCACAGCCAGCGCTACGCGGAGCTGGAAGGCTACTAGCCCAAAGGCTTGATGACCTTCCATCCTCCGACTTGGCCGGGGGATCCAGTCAAAAAAAAGAAGCCCCGGAGAATGTTCTATGGGGCTTCTCTTTATCCGTGTCTCCGGGCTTGACCCGGAGCCTACTCGCCTATGCCGAACCCCGCAGCAGATGCGAGTGGACCCTCCGGTCAAGCCGGAGGGACACGCATGTGGCTAGACGTTCTGAAACGTAAAGCTCGACAGCCCGCGCGCCTGCTCATCCACAATGAGCTTGCGGTTGATCGGCGGGAACGCCCGCTCGGCGCAGTCAGGCCGCTCACACAGGCGGCAGTTGACACCGATCGGCGTTACCGCCTCAGAGGCCTGCAGATCATAAGCGCGCGCATATTTGAGCCGCGTTGCCTCGCTGATTTCACACCCAAGCCCCACCGCCAGTTCCTGTTCCGGCGCCAGCACGCCGGCCCCTGGCCGCCGCACCGTGCGCGCGATTGAGAAATACGTCGTATCATCCGGCAACTGAACAATCTGCGTGATGATCTTGCCCGGCGTGCGAAATGCGTCATGCAGGTTCCACCGCGGACACGTGCCGCCATAACGGGAAAAGTGAAACCCGGCTGCCGCAAACCGCTTCGACACATTCCCTGCCCCATCCACCCGAATGAGAAAGAACGGAATGCCGCGCTCCCCCGCCCTTTGAAGCGTCGTCAGCCGGTGGCAGGTCTGCTCGAATGATGTGCCGAAGCGCCGTGCCAGCAGCTCGATGTCATAGCCGCTTTCCTCAGCCGCCGAATGAAACCGCGAGTACGGCATGATGAGCGAGGCCGCGAAATAGTTCGCCAGGCTGATCCGCGCCAGCCGCAGCGTTTCGTCCCCCTGCAGCGACGATGCCTTGACCATCCGCTCAATGAGATCGGCCTGCTCCAGATACGCAATCTGGTACGCCAGCTGAAACGTCCGCGCCGGGCCGTCCAGCACTTCAGACAGAAGTATCCGTCGGCTGTGCCGGTCATACCGGCGCACCGTCGCACCCAGCACGTCCACCGGCATCACCTTGACGCTCAGCCCATGGGCCTCGTCCAGATGCCGCCGCAGCCCGATGTAAAGCTCATCCTGGGCAAAGTTCCGATAGTCGTAGAGCGCTTCTGCCGCGTCATCCAGTTCACCGAAATGGTTGCGGTTCGCGTGGATGTAGTCGCGCACTTCCTCGACGGGAAACTTCATTACGTCCAGATGGTCGCTCTTGTCCCGGTCCGCGATGATCTCCGTCGGCGCCACCGGCCCCAACCCAAGCCCCTGCCCGGCCAGCTGCTCGCGATAGGCCTGGTAGAGCGACCTGATGGCATCAGCAACGCTGGGACTGGCAGCAGCCACATCCTGCACATCCTGCCGCGACAGCCCGGCATTCTGGAAAAGCGGGTCCGCAAAGACCTCATTGAGCTCCGCAAAGGCGCGCGCCTCGTCATCGCCGGATAGCTCCCTGATATCCAGGTCAAAGCTGTCCGCCAGCTTTAAAAGCAGCTGCGCGCTCACCGGGCGCTGGTTGCGCTCCACCAGATTGAGATAGCTGGCAGAGATGCCCAACTGCTCCGCCATGGCGGCCTGGGTGAGGCCCTGCTCGCGCCGCAGCCGCCGCACACGGGGGCCGGCAAAGACCTTCTGGGCCCGTTTTCCCGCGGAATCAGAGGGACTTTTACGCGCAGCCTCAGATGATGTGGATTTTGTGGCCATGAGGCTCTCATACTTTACAAACTTAACAGATTTACAAACCATCCCCACACATCTGTCAACACGTTCACCCGAATGTTTCCCGCAGCTTGTGGACTCTTGGGACCCTTTTGTCATTTATGTGCGCACGAAATCGGCACCGGGGTGATCAAACCCTGAGCAGTTGCCGGACGACGACTTCCAACCGTGCATGTGGCCGCCCCAAAGGGAACGCGCGTGCGCACAACTTGAAGAAACCGAAGGATCAGTCTTATGAGCAAGACCTTCTATGACATCATTCCGTCCGCCCCGAAGGGCCGCTTTGACAACACCAAGCGTAACTACTCAGTGGAAGACGTGGAAAAGCTGCGCGGCTCTTTCCCGATCGACTACACGCTGGCCACCCGTGGCGCCAACAAGCTGTGGGACCTGATCCACACTGAAGAGCGCGTGCACTCACTTGGTGCCCTTTCCGGCAACCAGGCCATGCAGATGGCCCGCGCCGGCCTCAAGGCCATCTACCTGTCCGGTTGGCAGGTTGCCGCCGACAACAACACCGCCGGCACGACCTACCCGGACCAATCGCTGTACCCTGCGAACTCTGGCCCCGAGCTTGCCCGCAAGATCAACCGCACACTGAAGCGCGCTGACGAGATCGAGCATTCAGAAGGTGGCGCAAAGCGCGACTGGTTCCTGCCGATCGTGGCGGACGCGGAAGCCGGTTTCGGCGGCCCGCTCAACTGCTTCGAAATCATGAAGGCCTACATCGAAGCCGGTGTTGCTGGCGTCCACTACGAAGACCAGCTTGCGTCTGAAAAGAAGTGCGGCCACTTGGGCGGCAAGGTGCTTATCCCGACAAAGGCGCACGAACGTAACCTCAACGCAGCCCGCCTCGGCGCTGACGTGATGGGCGTTCCGACCCTGATCATGGCCCGTACGGACGCTGAATCAGCCAACCTGATCACCTCCGACATCGACGAACGCGATCACGAGTTCATCGACTTCGATGCAGGCCGTACACCAGAAGGCTTCTTCCGCATCAAGGAAGGCATGGGCGTTGACCACTGCATCAAGCGTGGCCTGGCGTTCGCTCCTTATGCTGACCTGCTGTGGTGGGAAACCTCCAAGCCGAACCTCGACGATGCGCGCCGCTTTGCCGAAGCCATCAAGAAGGAATACCCGGACCAGCTTCTGGCCTACAACTGCTCACCTTCCTTCAACTGGGAAGCCAATCTCGACAAGGAAACCATCGAGACCTTCCAGCAGGAAATCGCAGCGATGGGCTACAAGTACCAGTTCGTGACGCTCGCTGGCTTCCACCAGCTCAACCACGGCATGTTCCAGCTCGCATCCGGCTACCGGGACCGCGGCATGGGCGCCTACTCCGAGCTGCAGCAGGCTGAATTCGCCTCTGAGAAGGACGGCTACACAGCCACCCGTCACCAGCGCGAAGTCGGCACCGGCTACTTCGACATGGTTTCCATTGCAGCAGGCGGCGGCGAAAGCTCCACAACCGCCCTCAGCGATTCAACGGAAGCCGCTCAGTTCAAGAACGACGCAGCCGAGTAAGCTGCCTCCTTTTCGGACAACGACATCAAAGGCCGCGGGTGCATCCCCGCGGCCTTTTTCTTTGACCGCCCGCGCCCGTCCCCATAGCCTTTCCCTGAAAAACATTATCAGGGAAACGCACCATGTCTATGACAGTCACCGAAATACACGGCACCTGCGCCAAGGGCTTCGAGGCGGTACGCGATCACTTCGCCAGCAACTTTGAAAATGATCTTGAAATCGGCGCCTCCTTTTCAGTGATCTACAAGGGCGAAATAGTCATCGACATTTGGGCCGGCGACGCTGACGAAACCGGCGCCACCCCCTGGCGCCACGACACGCTGGCCAATGTCTGGTCCACCACCAAGGGTGTTGCTGCCATCTGCATCGCTCTCCTCGTCGACCGGGGCCAGCTTTCCTACGACGACAAGGTGGCAACCCACTGGCCGGAATTCGCCGCCAACGGCAAGAGCGACATCACCGTCGCACAGATGCTCTCCCACCAGTCCGGCCTTTCAGGCCTGCGTGAACCCACCACCCTGGAGGAGTGTTACGACCACGACCTGATGGCCCACCGCCTTGCCGCCCAGGAGCCCTTGTGGGAACCCACCACCCGCTCGGGCTACCACGCCTTCACATACGGCTACCTCGCCGGTGAACTGGTCAAGCGCATCACCGGCAAGTCCATCGGCACTTATCTGCAGGACGAGATCGGCAAACCCCACGGCATCGATTTCTTCATCGGCCTGCCCCAGAGCGAGGAACCGCGCGTTGCCCCGCTGACAGAAGCCAAGGACATGCAGCCCTTGGCGGATACAACCGAAGTTCAAGGCCTCACTTTCACCAACCCGGCCATTCCCCAGACGGCCCCCAACGACCGCGCCTGGCGCGCAGCTGAAATTCCCGCCGCCGGCGGCTTTGGCAGCGCGTCTGCCCTGGCCAAGCTCTACGCCCTGCTCGACGACAGCACCGCGCCCGGCGGCAAGGCCATCATCAAGCGCGACACCATGGACGCCTTGCGCACCACCCGAATTGAGAACGATGACCTCATTCTCGGCGTCCCCGTCCGCTGGGCGTCCGGCATGGCCATGAACGGCTTTGAAATGTACGGCCCCAACCCGCAAACCTTCGGTCACACCGGCTGGGGCGGCTCTTTCGGCTGCCTTGATCCTGAAGCAGGCATCTCCATCGGCTATGTCCTCAACAAGATGGGCGCTGCCGTCGTCGGTGACCCCCGCTCCATGGGACTGGTCGCTGCTACCTTTAGCTGCCTTTAGGTACGACCGGTCCGCCGTCCGGCACGTGCAGACCAGACGGCAGCCACGCCCAAGCGCCCCGCCAGCTTACGCGCTGCGAAGGCTTGCACATCGTCGTCCCCAAAGCATAAGGGGAGTGGGAGCGCCCCAAGGCCGCGATGCCTTGTCGGCGTGACATCAAACGTCAAACAAGTGGCGGCCTCAAAGGCGCTCCACACACAGATGGTCTTCGGCAAGTCTCAGACCTCACAGCGCGCCCGGCATTACCCGGCAACGCTGTAAGGCGAACCTTTCGTCCGCATCCCGCACTTTGGAACGGCACGGTTGGATACGGGGCCAGCTTTTCCACGGCATGACCAGGTTCGTGAGCATCGCCGCCCTTCCGGCACACGCGCGTTACTCGCACGCCGCGCGGGGCTAAGTCCCGTCTCCACGTTCCCAAGGAGACATCAGACCGCCCCGCCTTCCGGGCATCCGCCCTCCCGCTCAAGACCGGACGGCCCGGTTTGCCCTTGCAGCGCGAAGGTGACACCCAGTATGCGGGCAGTCTGAAGACCGGGGATAGATTTTTGAAAAAAGTCAAAAACGTGTATGTGCAGCGCATCCACACGCGCGCTCGCGCAATGCGTGTTTTAGATTGCAAAAAGTAGAGGTTCGCCCAAACTGGGGTCTTTGTTCTGGTCCGGGAAAACAATCATGCGCGCACTCCTGCTGTTCTCAACCTGCCTGACGCTCCTCACCCTGAGCGCCTGCGCCACCATGACCGCAGACCAATGCGCCGCCGCTGACTGGCAGGCTGTCGGCTATGAAGACGCCATGGAGGGCCGCGCCGCAAGCCATCTCCAGCAGCACATCGCTGCCTGTACGGACCATGGCATCACCGCCAATGAAACAAACTACATGGCCGGCCACACACAAGGCGCGACGGCCTTCTGCACACCCACCAACGGGTTCAAACAGGGGATCGGCGGCAAACCCAACACCAACATCTGTCCCGACGATCTCGCCAATGCCTTCAGCGTGACGTATGAGGCGGGGCGCGGCCTCTACACCCGCAAGCGCGCGGTCACGCAAGCCGAGAACGATCTCGCAACACTTGAGCGCCGAATGCAGGCGCTGGAAACCAGCATCTCCAACAACGAGAATGCCATCGCGACCCTGGGACTAAGCCAGGCCAATCGCTCACAGGTGCAGGCCCAGCTGAACGCGGACCGCAGCGAGCACCAACGCCTTAGCAAACAGCGCAAACGCGCCCAGGAGCAGGTCCGCCGCACCGAAGGCGACTACGACCGCTATCGCACACGGGTAGAGGATGAGTTTTTCCAGGGCTCATAAAAACACCACCACCGTGTCCCCGGGCGTGTCCCCGGGCGTGTCCCCGGGCCCGACCCGGGGTCCACTCGCATTTCAGCCAGCATGACTTTCTTCGTGTACATAATGACCAACCGAAAACACGGAACGCTCTATGTTGGCCATACCGATAACATCCAACGGCGTACCCATGAGCATCGCACAGGGCAGGTTCAAGGCTTCACCAAATCGAACGGTCTAGGACAACTGGTGTACGCCGAGACCTGCGCGACCCGCGAAGAAGCACGACAGAGGGAGCAGCAACTCAAGAACTGGCAACGCTCGTGGAAAATCCAGTTGATCGAGGAAGCAAACCCGGACTGGCAGGACCTCTTCGATACACTGCAATAACCACGCTCCCTGACGAAAGGAGAGTGGACCCCGGGTCAAGCCCGGGGATGCGGACTTAAGGTGCAGACGGTCCTAGCAAAAACTCCGTAGCCCCGGACTTGATCCGGGGCCTACTCGCAGACCAGCAAACCAACACCGCCGAGGCCTACACACCTCACTCAGCCGCCGCCTGTGCCTGCTCGGCCCCGCGCGCAACTACGGCGTAGTCATCCCACTTCACCCGCTTGGTCATCCGGTAATAGGTCAACGTCGAGTTCGGCCAGTTGTTGGTAATGCGGCCATCGGCCGTCTTGTACCAACTGGTGCAGCCCGACGCGAAAACGCTCTTGGCGTTGTCTTCCTGCACGCCCTTGTCCCACTCGGCCTGCGCCGTCGCACGCACGTCCGCATAGGCAATGTTTTCATCGCGCAACTTGCGGGCTATCTGAGTCACATAGGCCGTCTGGCACTCGATCATGTAGATGATGGAATTGTGCCCCAGGTTCGTGTTCGGCCCATACAGCAGATAGAAATTCGGAAAGCCCGAGACCCCGATGCCCAGATGCGCATCCGCCCCGTCTTTCCATTCCGCCCGCAGGTCACGCCCGCCAAGCCCTTTGACATCCACCGGTCCAAGGAAATGGTTGGTGTCGAAGCCCGTGCCGTAGACGATGGCATCAAACTCGTGGGTCTCGCCGTCCCGCGTCCGGATGCCGGTCTCCGTGATGCGGTCAATGCCGGTGGTTTCAATCTCCACATTGGCGCGCCCCATGGCAGGCCACCAGTCGTTGGAAAACAGCACCCGCTTGCAGCCGGGGTCATAGTCCGGCAGCAGCTTCGCCCGCTTCTCCGGGTCCGGCACATATTCTTCTGACTCCTTCACATGCGCCTTCTTCAGCGCCCAGCCCATATGCCGGAAACTGAGCAGCAATTGTTCCCCGTTCAGCCACATGCGCGTGCGCTGGATCCACATCAGCCACGGGAACCGGCGATAGAGGGTCTTTTCCCACTCGCTGAACACCCGTTCCGGCCGCGGCAGCACCCAGCTTGCCGAGCGCTGGAAGATCGTGACATTGCCGGCTTCCTTGGCGATCTCCGGCACGAACTGAATGGCACTCGCCCCATTGCCGATTACTGCAATGCGTTTGCCTTTCAGGTCCACATCATGGTTCCAGCGTGCTGAATGCCATGCGTCCCCCTTGAAATCCTCCGTCCCCGGAATATTCGGCAGCTGCGGACGGTTGAGCTGGCCGGTGCCCGCCACAAGAATATTGGCATCCACCTTCTCACCCTGCTCCGTCGTCAGCGCCCATGTGCCGGTGGCGTCATCAAACACCGCAGCATCAATGGCACAGTTGAGCTTGATGAACGGCCGCAGCCCGTATTTGTCGACCACACGATCCAGATACGCCTTGATCTGCGCATGGTCCGCAAACTTGTTGCGCCAGTCCGCGCTCATCTCGAAGGAATATTGATACAGATGCAGCGGCACATCGCACGAGCAGCCGGGATAGGTATTGTCCCGCCACGTGCCGCCGATGTCCCCGGCTTTCTCGTAGATGGTGAACTCGATGCCAGCTTCCTGCAGCTTGATGGCCTGGCAGATGCCCGCCACCCCCGCACCGATGATCGCCACCCGCATAGGCTCGGCACCCGCGCCTGCCGTATCGCGATACGCCGCCAGATCATGAACTGCCGCCATGAGTGTCTCCCGTTTGTTTCCTCTTCGCGATGCCCCTGACTTGAATGGTGGCCTCATTTGGCGGGCCGCCAGTCATCGCGAAAGTCCCATATGTTTTCAGGAGTTAGAATAACGCGGATTTTGGATACGCATAGTCTCTTGTGCAACTCTGCTGTTGGCCTTCGGAATTGCACCCCGCCCGTGCTACCAAGGGCCAAACCAACCACGCACCGGAGCATTTCCATGGCCAAGAGCCCCGCCACCACCGACCTGTCCGACGATCACGGCGATGCCGTCCGCGTGCTCGACCCGATTTTTGCGGATTTCGGCAGCCGCGACGCCTTCCATGGGCCGGTCAAAACCCTCAAATGCTTTGAGGACAACGCCAAGGTGCGCGAGGCGGTTGAGGGTCCCGGCAATGGCCAGGTGCTGGTGGTGGATGGCGGCGGCTCCGAGCGCTGCGCCCTCTTCGGAGGCAACCTCGCCGAACTCGCCGAGAAGAACGGCTGGTCCGGCGTCGTCGTCTATGGCTGCATCCGCGACATTGCGGAAATCGAAACCTTCGACATCGGCATGAAGGCGCTCGCCCTGCATCCGAAAAAATCCGTCAAGGCCGACGGCGGCACATACGACGTCCCCGTCACATTCGCCGGCCACACCATCAATCCAGGCGACTGGCTCTACGCCGACCGCGACGGCATCGTCCTGTCCGACAAGCAACTTTAGGGCGACAAGGTAGATTTGGCGGAAACCGTGCGATCGAACAGGTAGTTTCTGGTGATGCGAAGTCGAACTTCTTGGGCTCTAGCTGGCGTCATGCTTTCCGTTACCGTGCTAGTAAGCGTGGTCAATTTTCCCAAACTTGCGGACCAAAGGCCGTTCTCAGATGACGCTGTGCTGAGACTCGTATTCGACGACAGCAAGACTGAAGGACGCTGGCAGGTTCGGTCCAATTCACTCAGCTATGTGATGACTTCCAGACATATTGAACCGGCTGAAGATGCACAGGTTTTGGAACTGGTCTCGGACATTAGTTCAATTACGGGAATCGCCTTTGATGAGCTTGCACTCGAGCAGGCACCTCAAGCCAATGTCGTGCTTTTTGCAGAATACTATCGAGACGCGCACGAATTTGAGCTGTGGCAGACGACGGTATCTGAACTCTACAATCTGACCGGCCCAAATCACGATATGGAACGATTTATGGACCTTCGGAACGGCCTAGCAACCTCTGTTGCCATGGCTCAATCGATCGTCTCTGGAGATGAACCTGGCTCGTTCAAGCCGCACTTGCACGAAGGAGAACCATTTTGTTGGTCTGCCTTCCGTTTTTTCGCAGGTGCCGAAAACCACGCTGTTAGCGCATTTGGACAGATGGACATGCCATTTGATCAGCCTGCGAAGCAGCACTGCTTCCTTCGTGCATTCCTTTCTGCAGTAGGACTTCGTGGAGTGCGAAGATTCGCAACTGAAGATCTCATTGAGGAAAATCGAGGGGATGAAGTTCACTTGAGCAGCCTAGCGAGGTGTGCGCTAGAGGTCCTGTACCACCCCATAATGGAGACAAGAAGGACTCTCGAAAGTGGGTCGATAGATAAGGCAAGACGCATTCTTGCCGATCATGAGGTCTGCAGATGACACAGGACATATTCGCAACGCAGCAGAGCCGGGCACTGGTGATGGATGGCGACTGCTCGGAGCGTTGCGTCCTCTTTAACGGCACATACGACATCCCCGTCACATTCGCCGGCCACACCATCAATCCCGGCGACTGGCTCTACGCCGACCGCGACAGCATCGTCGTGTCCGACAAGGAACTTTAGGTCGCTATACACCCGTATCTCCGGACTTGATCCGGAGCCTACTCGCATGGACCCAAATTCGTACGATTTAGGCCCAACCATACTCCGGAATGCCGGTGTTCACGTCGAGCATCAGACTATCGTGAACCGCGCGCCTGAATAGGGATAGTCTTCTTGGTCGCTAGAAACCTGACTCTTTTGGCGTTGGCCGGTTCCATGCTCTTGGCTGCCATAGTTCTGGGCGCAGTCTGTTTAACTGATCTATGCGAGCGTAGAGCTTTCTCAGATGACGTCGTGCTGAAGCTCATGTTTGGCCGTGGGGGCACTGAAGCCCGCTGGCAGGTTCAAGCTGATTCCCTTGATTACTCCATATCTTCTAGGCACTCGGATTCGATCGCAGACCAACAATTGCTGAAGCTGATTGGGGAGATCAGCTTTATTACTGGCATTGGCTTTAATGAGATTGGCGTTGAGCATGTGACCCAGGCCGATGTCGCATTGTTTGCAGCGAGTTATCGAGATGCAGGCGAATTCAACCAGTGGCAAGCATCGGTGTCGGAGCTCCACGAATTAGTCAGTTCACGCCGCGGCACCAACCCATTTAGTCAGTTTGAAAGCAGTTTCGCAGCCTCAATGATTCAGCCGCGCTCAGGTGCGTCAAAGGATCACCAAAAACCGCTGGAATCGCACATGCAAGATGGACATCCAAACTGTCGGTTTGTGGGTAGATTCACCGCGGGCGCAAACAACTGGGCAATGTCTGCATTCGGTCAGGGGGGAATGCAGTTGAGTCCCGGCCCAATGCATATCTGCTTCCTTCGATCATTCCTGTCTGTAGTCGGGCTTCGTGGCCTGCGAAGGTTGGCCGACGGAGATCTCATCGAGGAAAATCGACAAGGTGAAGTTCACTTGAGCCGCCTCGTTACATGCGCGCTGGAGGTTCTGTATCACCCCACTCTAGCCACGAAGGTCACCCTCGAAGACCGGTCTACAGATAAGGCAAAGCGTATCCTGACTAATAAAGAGGTTTGCAGATGAGCCCTCAAGAAGGCCGCAGCAGATGTGAGTGGGCCCTCCGGTCAAGCCGGAGGCATACGGGAATACAACTCGGAAGCATTAGGCAGCATCAGGCTTCGGCCCGAGCCGCATGGCAAGGCTTGCGACCAGGCACGCCGCAGAGAGTGCAGCGACCAGCACCAGCGGAGACCACGCGGCCTGCTCATAAAGCCACGTGCCCAGCAGCGGGCCGATCACGAACCCGCCCGCCATGGCCGCCGAGACAAGTCCAAGCGCCGCTCCTTGTTCCTGCGGGCCAACACGCACCGAGCCTGCAGCATTAACGCCGGGAAACAGCAACCCGATGCCGAGACCGAATAAGGCGAAGGCCCCCATGCTCCACAGAATGTCGGGCGCCGCCAGGACCGCTCCTGCGCCCAGTATGCTGACGGCCAGACCCGCCCGAACCATGACCCCCGGAGAGGGTTTGAAAATCTGCACAATGCTCGCCTGTGCCAGCACCATGGCAAAGGCCAGTCCGGCAATCATCATCCCAACAGTCGAGGCCGTCTCCTGCGCCGTCAGGGAGAACTTGTCCTGAATGTAAAAGGCTGTTGTTTGCTGAACGACGGCAAAGCTGACGAAGATCGCCAATGTGAGGAGGATCACACTGAGTATACGCTTGTCAGTCATTTTAAGCGTTGGCATATCACCGTCGCTTTGCCGCCGAGGCTCAGGAAGGAAGAACCAGGCCACTATCGCCAGAATGAAGGCAAGCATGGCCGCGCTCACGATCGGCACCACCAGACCAAATCCCGCAAGCGCAGCCCCGAGCGCCGGCCCGAGGATTGATCCGATGCCGAAGGCTGCCCCCAGCGCTGCCATGCCTGCCGACCGTGTTTCGTCTGTCGTGATGTCCGCCACATAGGCCGACGAGGCCGGCTGCACAGCGCTGGCGACAAGTCCGTATACGGTGCGTGTGGCAACCAGCGCGCCAAGCGCCACCATCGGCAGCATCATGGCTTCAAGGCCCGCATACAGCACGCCCGCGAACGCAAAGGTCGACAGCGCATAGCCCGCAAGCCCGAGCACAAAAACGGGCCGCCTGCCCCACCGGTCCGCCAGCTTGCCCCAAAGCGGCGCCGACACAACAACCGCGAGCGCGGACGCTGTAATGATCAGCCCCACATGGGTTTCCCGCAGGCCGATCTCGCGCGCAATCGGACCGAGCACCGCAAACAGAACCGTCTGCCCCATGGAGTATGCCATCAGGCCGCTGATGAGGATCACATAGGAGAGCCGGTGGCCTGACCCGCCACCGCTCCTGTCCACCGTCTCACCATCCTGAACAGCATCCACCATGGAGCCCCTCCCCTCGAATGTTGGAAGAGCCTTTCATAATTGCGAATGATTATCAATAACTGGTTCAGACGAATGTAACGCGCCACAGTGCCGCATCGTCTTCGCGCGGCATGTGCTTAAGCAGGGTGCCGTTGGGCAGATGGCTGAAGCCATCCCGCCCCAACGCCCGCTCAATGGCCCAATAGACGCCGCCATGGGCAACAATCAGCGGGGTCACCGGTAGCGAAAGGATGCGTATGACCGTATCCACAACGCGTTGGGAGAATTGCTCAAACGATTCAGCGCCGCCGGGAGACTCACCTTCACGCCAAGCGGGCAGCCAGCTTCTGTCCGTATGGCCTTCCGCCTCCCCCCAGAAGGCTTCCTTCAGCCCGTCATCAATGACGACTGGCAGGCCCAGCCGGTCTGCCGCAAGTTGGGCAGACTGATGCGCGCGCGCCAGCGGGCTGCTGACAATGTACGTGATCTCATCAAGCGGCAGGCGCGCCACACTGGCAGCAACCTCTGCTTCACCGGCAGCATTCATCGGAATATCCGTCTGCCCCTGGCAGCGGCCTTCGATGTTCCAGTCGGTCTGGCCGTGGCGCAGATAGTAAAACGGCGTGCGCGGCAGCAAGAGCAGATCAGACATCCAGTCGCGCAGCCCGTTGTTCCGCCAGCGCCAGCGACACTTCGCTGAATTTTTCGTCCGTCAGCGAGTAGAACAGCATCGCAATCGCCCCAAGCACGAACAGCACGACAGGGCCCAGCGCCACCATGAAGAGAATGCCGCCAAGCGCATCTGCTGACTGCGCCACGTTCGGCACGTAGCCGGTGAACGACAGGACCAGCGCCGCCCCGGCGCCGCCCACAGCCATGGCCATCTTCTGGAAGAAGCTGGTGGCGGCATAAATGGCGCCGTCCGCCCGCACGCCGGAGCGCAGCTCCGCGTAGTCCACCGCATCCGGCAGCATCGACCACGCCATCACCGTCGGCCCGGCAAACATGATGGCGCCGATGCAGGAGATCACAAAGATCATCTCGATCTGATCCGTCGGTGTCAGATACAGCGCCACGCCGGACAGGCACCCAAGAAACGCCCCCAGCAGATAGGTCGCCCGCTTGCCCAGACGCATCGCAAAGAACGGAACGATCACAATGCCAATGAAGTTGAACACCGCCACGCTAACCATGAACACCGGCACCAGGTCCTCGCGGCCTACGTTGTAGATGAAGTAATAGATAATCGCCGCAGAGCGCACGGTGAACGCCATCATCCCCATCCAGAACGCGAAGATGAGCAGCGCCAGCGGCCAGCCACCGGCCTTCAGGGCACGGACGATCTGCGCCAGACCCGGCACATCCTCATGCGCGAATTTGCGCTCCTTGGTGGTGAAGAATGTCATTGCCAGCAACACACACGCAATCACACCATAAACCGCCATTGTCATCTGAAAGCCTGCGGCCCCGCCGCCGAACTGCGCCACCAGTGGTGTTGTCATGGCCGCCACGAGCAACCCGCCCAGCATCGCGAACGCCATGCGGTAGGTCGACAGCACCGTGCGTTCATGGGCCTCCTCCGTCAGCGCGGAGGTGAGCGAGGAATAAGGAATACTCACTACCGTGTAGGCAATGCCGAACAGGATGTAGGGGGCATAGGCGTAGATGACCTTGCCTTCAGGGCTGAGGTCCGGCGACGTGAATGTCGCCACGCCCATGAGCGCCAGGAACGGGCCACCGGCAATGACGTAAGGACGAAAGCGTCCCCACCGCGTCCGCGTCCGGTCGGCGATGACGCCCATCACCGGGTCCGTCACCGCATCCACGATGCGCGCCACGAGAAAGATCGAGGCCGCGGTGCCCGCGCTTATCCCGGCAACATCCGTATAGAAAAACAGCAGGAACAAAAGCGCCGACTGGAAGAACAGGTTCACGGCGAAGTCGCCGACCCCATAACCAGCCCGCGTGGTCACCGGCAGTCCGCCAGCAGATTGGCCTGTGGTAGACGGCGCAACGTCAGCCCGCATCAATTTTCCCCATCGAATTCCCGAAAAGCAGAAACCGAAATCGACCATACGATGCGGCAGCTGCAGACCATATCAAGGCATCCGGGCCAAGAAACGCCAAATAACCACAAATCTTACTTGCGAATGATTTGCAATAACGGATATGAAGGGGGCCGACCTTCATAAACCCATCCTGCGAGTCGCCATGCGCCAGTTCCCCGACCAACCCACTTCCAGCACGCCAGCCACCTGCCCGACGGCAGAGAGACTTGAGCCGACAACCCTCGACACCCTGCCCTTTGCGCCGCGCCTCATCATCTGGGCAGCCCGCCTGTGGTGGCAGGATCGTGGGGATGAAACCGGCAGCCGCCAGATGATTGCCCAGGCCTTCACCCTCGCCCGTAGCCAGGGAGCCGACGCCGCGTTTGACGAGCTGATGCTGATGGCGCTGCACGGCGCCTGCCGCCACCTCGATTTTGCCACCCATCCCCGAAATCTGGGTACAGACGAGCTCGCACTGCTTCGTGTCTTGGCCGCTTTTCAGGACGATGCGGTCATCGGCGGCGAGCAGGCACTTGAATCCTGGCTGCCCCCGGCGACCGCCCGACTGGCTGTCGATTCAGCCCTGACACTGGCACGCCAGATGGGCCGTGCGGGCCTCTATATGCGTCCCCGCCAGCAGAATTGAGATCGAAACGTCTGAAAAACCTCAGGGAAACCAACAAGACTCATAGAGAGATCACAAAAACGGATTATAGATATAAAGATATCTTGATATTATTATTCGAGTCACTTTAGGCTGCGCGGCAGTGCAAACCGCCCCGCCAAGCCTGTTGGTGACCACCCGTTGGTGCCACCTGTTGACCGGCTGATCCTGCGCGCGGGGCCCTGCTGGGGACTTTGCCGCCATGACCACCACCTCAAAGACCACGCCGACATCTGACACCCACGCTTCAGTCCGCTCCGCCGTGCTCGGCTTTCCGCGCATCGGCGCCCGTCGCGAACTGAAATTCGCCACCGAAGCTTTCTGGCGCGGCGACAGTGACGCGGAGACCCTCGATGACGCCGCCGCCCAATTGCGCACCCGCCACTGGCGGGCCCAGCGCGAGCGCGGCATCGATGTCATCCCCTCCAATGACTTTTCGCTCTATGACCAGATGCTCGACATGATTGCGCTCTTGGGCGCCATCCCCCAGCGCTACGGCTGGCAGCCGGGCACGCCCATCGACCACACGACGTACTTCGCCTGCGCCCGCGGCACCGACACCGCACCGGCCATGGAGATGACCAAGTGGTTTGACACCAACTACCACTACATCGTGCCCGAGTTTGACGAGGACACCCGCTTCTCGCTTGCCCGCACCACGCCGCTGGATGCGTGGCAGGAAGCCCGCGCGCTCGCCATCACCACCCGCCCGGTCCTCATCGGCCCGCTCACCTTCCTGCTGCTGGGAAAATCCAAGTCGGATGGGCTCGAGCCCTTGAGCCTGCTGCCGCAGCTGCTCGAGGTCTATGCTGAACTCCTCAGCCTGCTGAAGAAAGCCGGTGTCGACTGGGTGCAGATCGACGAACCGGTGCTCGTCACCGATCTGCCCGAAGGCGCCGCCGACGCCTTCAAGCAGGCCTATGAAACGCTTGCACCAGTCGCACCAAAGATCATGCTGACCACCTATTTCGGCAGCCTCGGCGACAATCAGGCGCTGGCCACGAGCCTCCCCGTTGCCGGACTACACCTGGACTGCCTGCGCGGGACAGATGACATCGAAGCAGTCTCAGCAAACCTGTCAGAGGAGCAGACCCTGTCGCTGGGTCTCGTGGATGGCCGCAACATCTGGCGCACCAACCTTGCCGACACCCTTACGCGGGCAAAGGAGTTGTCCGTCCATCACGCGGGCGACATCGAGATCGCCTCAAGCTGCTCCCTCCTGCACACGCCTGTGGATGTCAGCCTTGAAACCAAACTCGACCTGGAGCTCAAGAGCTGGCTCGCCTTCGCCACCCAGAAGCTGGACGAAATTTCCTGCCTCGCCCGTGGCCTGTGGAACGGAGAGGAAACCGTCGCTGCCACCCTGCGCGCCAGCACGGAAGCGGCAACAACCCGCACCAACTCAAAGCACACCTACAACCCACTCGTGCGCGGCCGCGTAGGGTCCCTTGCTGCATCCGCAACCCAGCGCAAGAGCCCGTTTGCCGAGCGGCAACAGGCGCAGACAAATCTCAATCTGCCGTCGCTCCCCACCACCACTATCGGCTCGTTCCCGCAGACCAGTGAGGTCCGCAAGGCCCGGGCAGCCAACCGGCGGGGTGATCTGAGCGATGCCGACTATCAGGCCTTCCTCGAAAAGGAGACAGAAGCCACCATCCGCAAACAGGAAGAGCTCAACATTGACGTTCTGGTACATGGAGAGTTCGAGCGCACCGACATGGTCGAATATTTCGGCGAGCAGCTCGACGGCTTCGCGTTCACGTCCAACGGCTGGGTGCAAAGCTACGGTTCCCGCTGTGTCCGCCCGCCGGTAATCTTCGGCGATGTCTCCCGCTCGGGCCCGATGACCGTCGACTGGACGACATATGCCCAAAGCCTGACGGACCGTCCGGTCAAAGGCATGCTCACCGGCCCCGTCACCATCCTGCAATGGTCCTTCGTGCGCGATGACCAGAGCCGCGAAGACACCTGCCGCCAGATCGGCCTCGCCATCCGCGATGAAGTGGCCGACCTCGAAAAAGCCGGCATCCGCATCATCCAGATTGACGAGCCTGCCTTCCGCGAGGGCCTGCCATTGCGGCAGGCAGAGCAAACGGCCTATCTGGATTGGGCCGCTGGCTGCTTCCGATTGTCCGCCTCGCCTGTGGAAGACGCAACTCAGATCCACACCCATATGTGCTATTCGGAATTCAACGACATCATGCACGCCATCGCCTCACTGGACGCAGATGTGATTTCCATCGAGACGTCGCGCTCTGACATGGAGCTGCTGTCGGCCTTCAGCGAATTCCACTATCCCAACAGTATCGGCCCGGGCATCTGGGACATCCACGCCCCGCGCGTGCCCGAAGCCCCTGAGATCCAGCGGCTCATCTCCAAGGCGGCAGAGGTGATCGACCCGGCGCATCTGTGGGTCAATCCGGATTGCGGTCTGAAAACTCGGGGCTGGCCGGAAGTGGAAGCGTCCCTGGCCAACATGGTGACCGCCACCAAGATCGCGCGGCAACGACTTAACGCAGGCTGATATCAGGCGGCCAGCTCGGCAGAGATCGCCCTGGCCGCCCGCTCGCCGGACTGAATGGCGCCATCCATGTATGAGCGCCATTCATCCGCCGTTTCCGTGCCGGCGAAATGTATGTGTTGATAGGGTGCGAACAGATCCGGCGTTGCCGACCATCCACCGATACCGCGACGACTGGAATAGCCACCAAGGCTGAATCCGTCCGTGTTCCAGTCATACGAGCGCCCGCCAATCGCGTCCGGCACATCACGGCCATAGGTCTTGGACAGGAAACGGGTGAAGGCGGCAATGCGCGCGTCTTCGTCCGGCGCCTCGGCGCCCAGTGCATCCGCGCTCGGCCCGGACGTGAAGGCCACGAGCAAATGGGTCGACGCCCCTGCGGGTGTTGCGTCGGAAATGCCGTGGAACATGCCGCCGGGATTGACGATCGCTCCCGACAGGCCACCCTCGCGCCACCACGGTGTCTCGAACTCGGCGAGCGTCTTGTAGACGCGACCAAGCTGGAACGTCGCCAGCGCGGCCTGCCGCTCCGCCGGCAACTCCGGCGTCAGACCCAGGTCCGGATAGAGCTGAGGCGGCACAGCGATCACGACGCGGCGCCCCCGGAACGTCCCGCCAGTACTCGTGACAGTGACACCCTCCGTATCCTGAACAATGGCCGAGACCGGTGCGCCCATCAGAATAGCACCCTCAAGATGCGACGCCTGATAGTCCGCCAGCACACCCGCACCGCCGTGGATGAACCATTGCTCGGCATTGTCGGCGCCTTCAAGCCCGCCCATGGTTTCGCTCTGCGCCATCAGCTCATAGGCGGAAATCTGCTCAAGCCGCATGCAAAGCCCATCGGCATAGCTGCCTCCGAACAGGCGGTCCAAGTCCTCACCCCAGACTTTCGACCGCATGAAGTCCGCCGCATTGATGGTGTCGAGTGCCGCCATGTCGGTCGCGCTAAAGCCATCCATGGCGCTGCCAAGGCGGAAGTAGCTCCAAAGCGCCCGCATCTGTCCGGTGAAGGACAGGGGGTCCGCGTCGCCGTCATAGCGTGTGACATCACCGCTACTTGTCACGAACAGGTAGTCGCCCGGCAACTCCACCGGATGGGTAGTGATGCTGGCTTCCTTGCCCAGCGCCGTCACATTCAGCTGGTAGTCACTGATGAACTGGGCGCCGAGATCGATACGCGTACCCGACGGCAAGGCCACGGAATGCACACGCCCGCCGACACGGTCGCGTGCTTCGAGTAGCAGAACCGACAGCCCCTGCTCTTTCGCCCGCCGGGCCGCCGTCAGACCGGCGAGCCCGCCGCCGACAACAATCACGTCGTAGGACAATTGCTGTGCCGTCGCGCCCGTTGCTGAAGCAGCCACGCCTGCCGCCATCAGCGCCGACGCGCCCGCGGCCGTGCCCAGCATCTGCCGCCGGGTCCAGTTTTGAGTTGCCATGGTGTTTTGCTCCTCACTCAGCCGCCATGCGCAAACCGCGTTGCTCGGCGATCTCAGCCGCAACACGGATACCGGACTGAAGCGCGCCGTCCATGTATCCCTGCCACTGGGTGGCCGTTTCGGTACCCGCCCAGTGAATGCACCCGCAGGGCTGACGCAGCGCTTCGCCATACGTAGTCATGACGCCCGGCGCCATATGCGCCACATAGCAACCTTTGCTCCATTCTTCGGACATCCAGTCATTGTCCACATAGTCGATCGGGTTCTTGGCTTCCGCCCCAAAGAACTGGGTGGCGGAATCGATCACTGCCTGACGGCGCGAGTTGTCACCGGCGGGCGAGTATTCCACGGCCGCATCGGCATCAATGAACCCGACAAGGATACCGCAGGAGGCATCCTCTGGGGACTGATCAAAAAATACATTGCACGGGAAGGTGTCGCTGACGGCCATTCCGGACATGCCCTTGTCACGCCAGAACGGCCTGTCATAAGCCACATGAACCTTGATGACCGTGCCCATCGGCATGCGCTGCATCAGATGATCCCGCTTGACGGGAAGCGCATTGGCAAAATTGATACGGCTTGCCAGTGTCGGCGGAATGGCGATGACCGCCCTGTCCGCTGTAACGGTGCCGCGGTCCGTCACAATCTCCACATGGGTCTCATGCTGAGTCACCGCCCGCGCGGGCGCCTCATAGAGGACCGGTGACTTGAGCATCGCCGCCATCTTCTCGGTGATCTGATGCGCCCCACCGCGGAACTTGGCTTCCTGCGCGCCCCCTTTGACGCCCAGCAGGACATCCAGCCCCTCGCCGCCGCGCACATATTCAAGAAAGTACAGGAAGGAGACATGCTTGGGTTCGCAGCACAAGAGCGACCGCGTCACCATGCGCAGGAACTCGCGGGTTTGTTCGGTCCAGACATTGGCCTGGATCCAGGTCTCGAATGTCTGACCATCAAGACCCTCTGCATTCTTGACACTCCACGGCGCGGTCGCCGGAAGGGAGAAGGCCAGCGCATCGAGTTTCGACACAGTCCGTTGCAGATCAAGCAGAGACACGAACGGCATCTTGGGCACGTCACTGCGGGAGTGCGACAGCTTACCCTTGAAATCCAGCACCGACTTGCCCTGACGGTATTGGTCAAACTTCTCAACGCCCTGGGCTTCAGCCTCCGCCAGCAGCAGCTTTTGCTGCGGGCCGACCCACTGGCCACCATTGTCGATCTTGTGGCCAGCAATGTGGCCCGGCTTCAAACGTCCACCGACCCTGTCACGGGCTTCCAGCAGACACACGGTCAATCCCCGCGCCTCCAGTTCCAGTGCCGTTTTCAGACCGGCCATGCCGGCCCCCACCACAGCCACATCAACACGCCGATCAATGGATCCGGGTTGCTCGCTCACCAACACATCCTCCCAAGGGTGCGGACGGCCTGAATTGGCCCACTGTTCCGCCGATGACGCAAAATTTAATAAACGCGTTTATTTTAATCAAGTGGTTTTTGTGCTATCAGCTGTCCATGACCGATATCCACCCGAAAACTGCCACCCGCGGGCGCCCCCGCCGCACCCAGTCGGACACCGCCGAGATGCGTGCCCGCATCGTGCGCGCCGCCAGGGACCTGTTTGCCCGTGACGGGTACGAGGGCGTGTCCATGCGCAAGCTGGCTGTTGCCACGGGATGCGCTCCGGCAGCGCTCTACGCCTATTTCCCGAACAGGCGGGCCATCCTCCACGTGGTCTGGGAAGACATTTTCTCCGACCTAGCAGAGATCATGGAGCAGACAGCTTCCGCTCATGATGACCCACTGCAGCGCCTCGACGCTCTGGCCCGCACCATGATCAGCTTCTGGCTTGATCGCCCGGACGACTTTCGCGCCATCTTCCTGATTGAAGACAAACCGCAATCGCCCGACGACGTGTACTTCGCCCAAACCTCCAGCAGCCTGTCAGGCATCGACCGCATTCAGTCCGCAGCCGAGGAGGCCGTGGCTGCCGACCAGGTGACGCTGACAGATGCAGCACGCATCAGCCATGTAGTGATGTCGGCGATAACCGGCACGGCGCTCAACGTCATCACCATCCCCGAGTATGACTGGGGCGAACCTGATACTTATGTTGACGACGTGGTGACCGGGCTGATCAATGGCCTGCGCCACCGCCCGTAAGGCGGCAGGCCTGCGCCACGCCCATCGACATTGCAGGCGGTTTTCGGCATACTCCTCCCGCTCTCAATCCCGGATTCTGGCCGGGAAATTCAAGAAGGCTTTTGACCAAATGTCTGACGCTACCCTGCCTGACCGCATCACCGTTCTGGCCAAGGAATTCACACCTGCAGCGATGGAGTTTCACCGTCGCCACATGTCTGAAAAGGGCTACCGTCTTGATGGGGGAATTACACCGCGTCAGTTTCAGGTGACTGATGGTCTCGGCGATCCTGACATTCTCTTCGACGGCGAGATGTACTACGCCGCCACCTTCGTCAAAAGCACCGTTGAAGAGTAGAGTTGACGACTAGGCACGAAGACCAACGCTGAGCGCCCGGGATTACGCCGGACCCGTCCGGCTTCTCTGGAAAACCCTGCTGCCGCTTCTTACCCTGATGCCGGGAAACCAGAACTCCCCGCGCAAATCCGGCAAGAGGCTCGCCCGCCTCGCCTATGCCCCGGAATATGAGGGCGTCACGGCCAGATATTTCTCCCAGGGCACCCCCAAGCAGTCGTCAGACATCTCCTACGACACGGAAAAATGGGCAGATTTGTGGGACACAAGTACCCGTCTGAGCGGCCTGGACGGGACAGAAGCCTCTGTAATGAAGGGAGTTTGATACCCCCAGGGCAAATTAACCCGATGCTATGGAATCCCTTGTAAATGAGAATACCTCTCATTATTGTCTGCCTGTCTGAAAGATACTGAATCGGGTCTGTTCATGTTTGTCTGCAGTTGCAATGCCTATCGCGATACCGAAATCGCGGAAGCTGCCCGCAAGGGCGCACGAACGGCATGTGAAGCCTATGAGGCACTTGGCAACGGCCCCAATTGTGGCGGGTGCCTCGATGCAGCCACCGAGATCGTTGAGCAGGTTCATTCGGCCCGCGCGGCGTCTCATGCGGCATTCGGCACTGCCGCGGATTAGCACATATGTTCCTGTGGCGTGCACAGCTTGAACGCGATACACGCAAAAAAACGCGCCGTCGGTTCCCCGACGACGCGCATTCAAAATCAGATATCGAAGTGCCCGAAAGACAACCTAGCCTTCTGGCCCGGTGGATTCGGTATGCAGCTGGACAAAATTCTGCAGACCCATCCTCTCGATGAGACCCTGCTGCGTTTCGATCCAGTCGACGTGCTCTTCTTCGCTATCAAGAATTGACGTGAACAGTTCACGGCTCACGAAGTCGCGCTTGTCTTCACAATCGATGATCGCCGCCTTGAGGTCAGCGACGGCCTCGATTTCAACGGCAAGGTCGCTTGCCAGAACCTCTTCGACATTTTCGCCGATGCGCAGCTGACCCAGGTCCTGCAGGTTCGGCAGGCCTTCCAGGAACAGGATGCGCTTGATGATCTGGTCCGCGTGCTTCATCTCATCGATGGACGCATCGTACTCATGTTCCTCAAGCTTGGTCAGGCCCCAGTCGCCGAGCATGCGCGAATGCAGGAAGTACTGGTTGATGGCCGTCAGCTCATTTTTGAGGATCTTGTTGAGGTGGTCGATGATGACCTTCTCGCCCTTCATGTCGCCAGACTCCTTTTCTGAGACTCACAAATAGAGCAGGTACTGGTCTGCTCATGTTGTGAGGGAACCTAGTGCAAACAAACGCCAAGGCGAACAAGAATTTTCGCGACTGCAAATGACTATTACAACGCGCATCACAAGCAGTAATGAGAACGAATATTATGAACTACTAAAGCAAATGAGAGTCACTCTTACCCTCAGCTTTTAAGTCCAGCGCGCTTGGCAAATATCTCGATGACCTCGTCACCCGCTTCTTCCTGCACAAAGTGTCCGGCCTGAGGAATTGCATCGAACGTTGCACCGTCAATCATCGACGCCCATTTCTTGCCCCACTCGGCGGTGAACACACCATCCGCATCCCCGAAGATCACATGCACCGGCTTGCCGGGTTTCTTGAGCGCCTCAAAGCACCGCTCCTGATCCTTGCCATTGCCGGCGTCGTATTCCCAATTAGGAATGCACCATGGGAACCGGCGTGTGCCGGCACGGCTCTCACCACCATCCGTAAAGGGCGCCTCGTAAGCAGCCCTTATGGCCGCCCGATCGGCATCCGGCCGTTGGGCCGACAAGGCAACAATGCCGCCGGACGGAAAGAAACCCTCCATGGCCGCAAGCCACAACGGGTTGCACGCCGAATCCCGCCAGAACTTGATGCCATCGGAGTACTCATAGCCGTCATGGTGCAGCCACGTGTTCATGATGACGATGCGCGAAAACCGTTCCGGCATGTCCACCGCCTGCCGCAGACCCGTCGGCCCGCCCCAGTCCTGCACGAAGACGGTGATGTCGGTCAGGTCCAGCGTCTCAATCAGGTGCCGCAGCCGTTCACAATGCCGCTCGATCACATACCAATTGTCATCCACCGGCTTGTCTGACCGCCCGAAGCCCGCCAGGTCCGGCGCGATGACCCGGAACCCCAGATCAAGCAGCGGCTGGATCATCTTGCGCGACAGATAGGCCCATGTCGGTTCCCCATGGGTCAGCAACGCAACGGGAGCATCCTTGGGACCTTCGTCGATGTGATGAACGCGCAGGCCCTCCCATTCAAGATAATGCGGTTCGTACGGCCAGTCCGGCAGGTTTTCAAAGTGACTGTCAGGTGTGCGAACGAAATCCATCGCGGGCGCCTTTCTTTTAGTCGACTAAAAATTTTTAGGACTGTATAAATTGCACATGGCTATTGCAAGTGATTTGACTGCTGCTCCGACGACTTCCGTGAGCGGCCTGCGCGCGCGACAGAAGAGCGACCGACTCAACCAGATTCTGGATGTCGCCGAAGAGCTGATTGATACCCATGGCGAGGCCGCCGTGACGACGGAAGCCATTGCCGCCGCTGCCGGCTTCTCTGCGCCAACGATCTACAATCTGGCCGGGACGCGTGAGGAATTGCTGACATCCATCATGGTGCGCAGCATGCTTACCTTCCGCCGCGAGGTCGAAGCGCTGACCACGGGCACACCACTAGAGCGCGGAGCTAAGGCCGTGCGCATCTGCACGGGAATATTCCTCTCCCGCGAGCGCCTGTACAAGGAGGTGGTCATACGCCTCGGCGGGCCGGCGGGCGTCGGCGGTCCCCATGCGGGCCCGACACCGGATAGGGTCCAGATAGAGCTGATGACAGAAGCGGATGCTGCCGGGATGTTTGTCAAAGGCACGGCACCTGACGTTGTGGGCAGACAGATTTTCATGTCCTTCATCGGCGCGCTGTCGGTATGGGCGGCAGACCGTATGGTGAATGCAGCTTTCGAGGCGCAGACCCTGCATGGCTACTACGCGGCGGTCCACGCCTATGCTGCCGACCCCCACCGCACGAAGCTTGAAAAACTGATGCGCCAGCAGGCGCGCAAACTTGCGCAGTTGCCGCAACCAGCTTAAGCCAACGGGCAAAGTACATAGCCAGTCGGAGGCAACGTCATGTCCACGCCCGTAATCTTTGATGGGGTTCGCACCCCCTTTGGCCGCCATGGCGGTGCCATGTCGCGCCTGCGCACAGACGAGCTCGCCGCAGCCCCCATCCGCGAAGTACTCAAACGCACGGGCGTTGATACAGACGCCGTGGAAGACGTGATCCTGGGAGACACCAACCAGGCGGGCGAAGACAGCCGCAACATTGCCCGCAATGCGTCCCTCATCGCGGGCCTTCCTGAAAAGACCGGCGGCCTCACAGTCAATCGCCTGTGCGGCTCAGGCCTTGCCGCTGTCATGGATGCAGGCCGCGCCATCAAGTGCGATGAAGGCGACATGTTCATTGCCGGCGGCATTGAAAGCATGAGCCGTGCCCCGCTTGTCATGTCCAAGGCCACGAGCCCGTTTGACCGGGGCCAGCAGCTAGAAGATTCAACCATCGGCTGGCGCTTCCCCAACCGCGATCTCCTGCAGCGCATCGGCAATGACACCATGCCGCAGACTGCTGAAAACATTGCCGAGCGGCTTGGCATCACCCGCGCCGAGTCCGATACGTTTGCAGCCGCATCGCATCAGAAGTACGAAGCCTCACTGGCTAAGGGTTTTTTTGATGACGAGATCATGGATCTCGAGGTTCCCGCCGCCAAACGCAAGGCCCCACCGGAAGTCTGCAATGCCGACGAAGGCCCCCGCCCCGGCACCACGGTTCAGGGCCTTGAAAATCTGCGCCCCATCCATGGGGAAGGAGGCGTGGTCACAGCCGCCAATGCCTCCGGCATCAATGACGGCGCTGCCGCACTGCTGATTGGCGACGACGCGAGCGGCAAGGCCCTTGGCCTCACGCCCCGCGCCCGTCTCGTCTCCGCTGCCATTGCTGGTGTGGAACCGCGTGTCATGGGCCTTGGCCCGGTCGACGCCTCAAAGAAGGCTCTCGATCGCGCCGGACTGTCGCTTAAGGACATGGACGTGCTGGAACTCAACGACGCGTTCGCCGCACAGGTGCTTGGCTGCCTCAAGCAGATGGACGTGGCCTTCGATGACCCGCGCGTAAACCCCAATGGCGGCGCCATAGCCATTGGCCATCCACTCGGCGCGTCTGGCGCTCGGCTGGCATTGACCGCAATCCGTGCCCTTGAAGACCAGGACAAGAAATACGCCCTCGTTTCCATGTGCATCGGCATCGGCCAGGGCATAGCGGCCATCTTCGAACGTGCCGAATAGACGGCACTGAGCAACCCTCATGGCAAAGCGCCTGCTCATTGTTGCCCATGCGCCATCGCCCAACACGGTGGCCATGCGCAACGCTGTGCTCAAAGGCGCACACCATCCCGACATTGCCGGCGTCACCTCTGAAGCGCGCTCCCCCTTCGACACTGGCCCCGATGACGTGATGGCGGCGGATGGCATCATCCTGCTGACAACGGAAAATCTCGGCTACATGTCCGGCGCCATGAAGGACTTCTTCGACCGCACCTACTATCCCGTGCTGGAAGAAAAACAGGGCCTCCCCTGCGCCCTCATCATCCGTGCAGGCAATGACGGCACCGGCACGCGCCGCGCCCTCGACACCATCCTCACCGGCCTGCGCTGGAAGCAGATCCAGGACCCCCTGATCTGCAAGGGCGACTGGACAGACGAGTTTCTCACCCGCTGCGAGGAAACCGGCATGACATTAGCCGCAGGCCTTGAGGCAGGTGTTTTCTAGCGTGATCACATCTGTCTGCGCCGTAAGGTTTGCTTAAACAAGGTTGCCATACGGTTGCTGTACTTGGGTCCAAGTGAGTGAGGCGATCATGCCTGGAGTTCTTGGCGGCAGCCCGGCCATACAGTCTGCTGATGACATAACGTCGGATGAGGTTCGCATCCACATCGACGTCAAAGTCCGGCCGGGTGTCACAGACCCCGACAGCCGCAATCTCTTCGCCTATTGCGACACCTGCCTGGCGGCAGGGTCTCCGCCACGGCGCAGTGAGCTGCCCGCCCGCGAGATTGTGGCCCTTCTCCCCAACATCTTTATGTTGGAGCCGGTAGACGCCCGTGGCGCCGATTGGCGGTTCCGGCTGATGGGTCAGGGCATCGTTAGTCGGTTCGGCGGTGATGCAACCGATCTCACAATTTCCCAGCTCTACGACCCGGCGCAAGTTGAACACAACGCCCGGATCTACCGTGAAGTCTCGATTGGCGACACGCCCAACGTGACCCACGGCACATTCCAGGGCATCGACAAGGAATACCTTGAATTCGAGATCGTGCATCTGCCGCTGATTGGCACAGACGGTGACACCCGCTGGATACTGGGCGGCATCTTTTTCGACGGCACCCACCTCACAACTTCTTGAGTGTGGCCGCTAGCCGTCAAGTGGCGGCAGATCTCCGAAGAAACCGTCCACCCGCACGATTTTCCCGGCATCATCAACCTCGGTCACATCCATGCCTTTCTGGAGCGGTGTATCTCCGGAAGAGACGAGCCACGTGTAGTGGTAGCGGTTGTGGTGATGGCTGAAGCCGCTGGTGCGTTCAGCCTTCACATCAGGAATGTCAGCGATGAGTTTGTGCACCATCGCCTCAAAGGCATCGATCCCGACCACATGATTGTCCGGATCTACAAAGAGAACATCGGGCGACAGGGCCGCATCAAGATGGCCACGCACGCGTTTGGGGTCTTTTTCGTTCCAGGCAGCGAGCATTGAATCCAAATTAGAGAGAGCAGACATCGCAATCAAACCTCCTAAATAAACCGACCACCGGTTTGTATTATACGGTCGTGCGGGAGAGATCAAGTCTTTTGATCAGGTCCGATTATGCGTACAAGGGCATATGGCACTTCAGACAGAACGCCGGGAAAAGACGCGCACCGCTTTGCTCAAGCAGGCAAAGCGCCTGATGCTGCGACATGGCTATGAAGCCACGACAACGCAGATGATTTTGGAGGCCGCCGGCCTGAGCAAGGGCGCCCTCTACCATCATTTCGACAGCAAGGCGGACATGGTTGAGGCGATTTTTGAAGACACCTCCAGAAACGCCATCGCGGCCGCATCGCGGCACGCCGCAGGCGCCCGCTCGCCGCTGGTAGCGCTCCAAAAGTCAGCGCTCGCGTGGCTGGACCAGATCAAGCAGCCTGTAACGGCTCAGGTTCTGTTTAACCTTGGCCCCCAGGCTCCGGGGTGGCAGCGGGCGAAATCCATCGTGGAAGCAACCAGTCTGGCAGTCATGACGTCGGCGCTTGAAGCAGCGGTGGATGCTGGAGAAATCGCACTGGAATCGCCAACTGTCACAGCGCGCCTTCTCAATGCCCTCATGGCGGAAGCGGCGTATCTGCACCTTGAGTTTGGCGACAGCACCCGCAAGGAGGTGGAGCGCAGCCTCGCCGCATTCCTCGCTGCATTGCCGCGCCCAAAATGCCGGCCGCCCCGCATGAGCCAGCCCCGCTAAGGCCGTTCGACTATGCCCCGCCCATGGAGCCTTACCTGGACGTCCTGCATGTGGATGACGATGTCCTGATCCTCAACAAACAATCGGGTCTGCTCAGCGTCGCGGGCAACAGGCCCGGCCTCGAGGATTGTCTGGTCGCCCGCGCGGAAAAAGAGTTTCCCCACGCGACCCTCGTCCACAGGCTGGATAAGGATACATCCGGCGTCTTCATCATGGGCCGCCACCACCGCGCCCAACGCCATCTCAGCCGCCAGTTTGAAAGCCGCCGGACAACAAAGCTCTACGTCGCCCGCGTCGACGGGCAAGTCGCAGGCGACAGCGGCACCATTGACCTACCGCTAGCGACGGACCCCGACCAGCGCCCCAAACAAAAGGTGGATCATGATACCGGACGGCCCGCCATCACCCATTGGCAGGTCATGGAGCGCGATACGCGGTCAACAAGGCTGCTGCTTAGGCCCGAAACCGGCCGCTCCCACCAGCTGCGCGTCCATATGTGCGAACTGGGTCATCCGATCCTGGGAGACAATTTCTATGCCGATGACCGGGTGCTCGCCATGGCAGACCGCCTGCAGCTGCACGCCATGGCACTGACATTCCGCCATCCGTCCGGCGGCACGCCCATGACCTACGTCGCGCGCACGCCTTTCTAGGCGCCGTCCGCAGAGCCGCTCTTGAAGAAGGCAGCCATTCGGTCCGCAACTATCTCATTGGATAGCGGCGCGCCAAGCGAGGCTTTGGCCGCGTCGACGGCTTC
Source organism: Candidatus Phaeomarinibacter sp. (assembly GCA_050042885.1). GTDB lineage: Bacteria > Pseudomonadota > Alphaproteobacteria > CGMCC-115125 > CGMCC-115125 > Pyruvatibacter. The sequence goes on along the minus strand of JBHJJF010000004.1, from coordinate 2,191 downwards.
CGCCGGAAGACCGTCGCTATAGGCCTCAATCAGATCAGCCTCATAGGCAACATCGAATTCCGGATGCGGCTGCAGACTGATTGCCCATGGCGCGCCCACATCGTCCTCATAAGCAAGGCCCGCAATGCGGCAGAAAGAACCGGAGACGGTGAGCGCTGCACCTTGTGGCACCGTCATCACCTGGTCCCCATGAAACGCCAGCACGGTGAGCGCCTCGCCCGTCCCACAACACTCATAGTTGACCGCGCCCATACTGCGCCCGCCAGCAAACTTCTCGACCCGCGCTCCCATAGCCTGTGCCAGCACCTGATGCCCGAAGCAGATACCGATCATCCGCACACTCTTCGCCCGTGCCTCCCGAATGAAGTCTTCCAGCGGCGGTATCCAGGCATGATCCTCATAGGCCCCGCATGCAGAGCCGGTGATCAACCATCCGTCAGCTTCAGTGACGGACGCAGGAAAGGCACCATGCTCAACGTCGAAACTCTGAAAGGTGAGTCCCCGACCGGCCAGCAACCGCTCGAACATCACGTCATAGTCCGGATGCCGGTCCGCCACCCTGCGCGGAACATGCCCCGCCTTGAGAATACCGATTTTCATGGCCTCTCAGTATCACGAGGCGCGTCCTAGATCAGCCCATCCGCCCGCGCTTTGGCCTGCACCGCCCGCGTGGTCTCTCCATTCCCGTCCGGCGACCAGCCCGGCGGCTGGAACAGATATCCAAGCGCAGCGCTGAGCGACGGTGCGTTCCGCATGTCCTGCCAGATCGACACCCACTCGTGGAATGTCACCTTGATCGGATTACGCGTTTCAAGCTGATGCCGAATACCGAAGATGCACGGCTCGTCCTCACGCTCTGCCTCGAAAGTGCCGAACAGCCGGTCCCAGACAATGAACGTGCCTGCATAGTTCTTGTCGCAATAGCGGATGTTAGAGGCATGGTGCACCCGGTGATGCGACGGCGTGTTCATGATCCACTCCATCGGCCCCAGCTTGCCGATCAGCCGCGTGTGCAGCCAGTACTGGTAGAGGTGATTGAGCGAAATCAGCGCCACCACCATCAGCGGGTCCATGCCCAGCAGCACAGCGGGAATGAGAAACACCGGCTCGAACCAGGCTTCCACAAAAGACGAGCGCAGCGCCGTCCCCGCATTGAGGAACTGGCTGGAGTGATGGTTCACATGCGCCGCCCACCCAAGCCGCACTTCGTGAATGGCCCGGTGATACCAGTAAAACAGAAAGTCGACGATCACATAGGCCGCGAGGATCGCCACCACGCTGCCCGTCCAGTCGATATCCGTCACTGCGAACTGATGGATCCAGTAATAGACCGCCAGAACCGTCCCCGCCGCCAGCGCGATGCTCGCTGCATAAGCCAACCCCAATGTCACCGAACACAGCGTGTCCGTCGCCGCGTAATATTGCTTGCGCAGCAGCCAGACGAGCCCGACTTCCACGGCGATAAAGCCAATCAGCAGCCAGATCTGATCCACATCGCGAATCGCCAGCAATCCATTGAGAAAGTCCAGCATGGCGCCCTCCCTTGAGGTCTATCGCTTCTTTTACAAAACATACGTTACGCAATAATTATTACAAAACATATGTTTTGTAAAGAGCCGATTATGGCTATACTCCGCCCATGCCGAAAATCGTCGATCATGACACCCGCCGCGCCGAACTGGTGGAAGCCAGCTGGGCAGTCATTGCCGCCGAAGGCCTGGAAGGCCTGACCATGCGCAAGGTGGCCGACGCCGCCGGCTGCACCACGGGCCGCATTACCCATTATTTCGCAGATCGCGAGGCCCTGGTGCTCGCCGCCCTGCGCGCCGTCAATGGTGCAACAGGCAGCCGGACGGACGCACTCCTGTCAGGCGATGCTCCCCCTGAGGAAAAACTCATTCTGTGTCTTGAGGAAGGCCTGCCCCTCGACAAGACCCGCCAGCTTGTATGGAAAGTCTGGATTGCCTTCTGGGCGGCCGCCGCCTCAAATCGGGAGCTGGCAAAGGAAAACGACGCCCGCCACCAAGGCTGGATCAAGGCCCTATCGCCGCTCATCAAAGCCGTTGCCCCCTGGGCAGATGCGGAACACGAAGCCCGCATCCTGATGGGCATCCTGGATGGCCTGGGACTCATCGCCGCCATCAACCCGCCAGCGCGCAACCAGACAAACGCCCAAGACGCTGTCCACACC
>JBHJJF010000003.1:0-10148 GCA_050042885.1 Candidatus Phaeomarinibacter sp. | reverse complement strand
CGCGTGGCCGTGGCAGCGGGCTTCGCTACCAACCGCGCCAACATACTTGAGATGAAAGATGGCCATCTTACGGGCACTGAGGCCGACCCCAATCTTGGCAGCGCAGCCAAACTTGAAAGCCATCAGGAGTAAGCAGCCGAGCATTCACTTGCGATGGAAGCCACTATGGCTGGCGGCGAGGGGGCCAACGACTTGGCTATGATCGAGGCAGCAGCTATCGGCGTTGCCTATCACGCCAAACCGGAGGTCGCGCAGGACGCACCAGCGAGGCTCGATTATACGGACCTAACATCACTCCTCTACATGCAAGGTTACGCACACGACGAATTCGCCGGCGCATAGCCTGTGTTTATATAGAGCCGGGCACCAGTGCTGGTGCGAGGCTTTTTTCTCACGTTGGTATCTCGCTGCTAGCTGCCTTCAACCCGCAGAGCAACAAAGCTAGTTTCGCCCCCACGGCTGATCTGCAGCAGCACAGACTTGAGCCCTTCTGATTTGGCCCGAGCAACCTGCTCCTCAACCTTCTCAGGGTTCGTGACGTTTTCCTGAGCAACTTTGACGATCACATCCCCAGCCCGCACGCGCTTTTCAGCGGCCTGGCTTCCGGGAACCACGGCTACAACCAAAACGCCGTCCACATCGTCCTGCACCTCGTACTGCGCACGCAGCACGTCATTGAGCGCGGAAAGCGACAGGCCAAGCGTTTCATTTTCAGCTGGCTTGCGGGACTCGGCCTTGGCTTCAACCGTGCCGTCAGCCTCCTCAAGGCGACCAAGCGTCACTTGGTAGGTTTCCTCACTGCCATCGCGAACGACAACAACATCTACAGCCTTACCAACCTGGGTCTCAGCCACAATGCGAGGTAGGTCACGCATCTTGTCGACAGATTTGCCGTCAAATTTGACGATGACGTCACCGGCTTCAATGCCGCTGCCAACAGCCGGGCCGTCCTCCTGGATACCGGCAACAAGCGCGCCCTTGGTATCTTCAAGGCCAAGCCCTTCCGCCAGGTCTTCAGTTACCGTCTGGATACGCACACCCAGCCACCCGCGGCGCGTTTCACCGAATTCTTTCAGCTGCTCGATGACGCCAACGGCTGTCTTGGCAGGAATGGAGAACCCGATACCGATTGAGCCACCTGTGGGTGAGATGATCGCCGTATTCACGCCCATGACTTCGCCATCCATATTGAACAGCGGGCCGCCGGAGTTCCCGCGGTTGATCGAGGCATCCGTCTGCAGGAACGCATCATAAGGTCCGGCGTTGATGTCACGGTCACGCGCCGAAAGAATGCCGGCTGTCACCGTGCCGCCCAGGCCGAACGGGTTGCCAATGGCCATGACCCAGTCGCCAACACGCAGCGCATCGCTGTCACCAAAGCGCACAAATGGAAGCTTGCGATCCGTTGTGACCTTTAGCAGAGCCAGGTCCGTCTTGGGGTCCCGGCCGAGAATCTCAGCGTCCAGTGTTTCGCCGTCCGAGAAGGTCACTGTCACTTCATCGGCATCTTCAACAACATGGTTGTTGGTGACAACGAGCCCATCGGGATCAATAACGAAGCCAGAGCCAAGTGATTGCACGCGGCGGGACTGCTGCTCGCCACCATGGCGTTCAAAGAACTCCTCAAAATACTCCTCAAAAGGGGAACCAGGAGGAAACTCTGGAATGGGAACGCCACTGCCACCCGACACGGTCTGGGCAGTGGAGATGTTGACCACCGCTGGTGTCAGCTTTTCAGTCAGGTCAGCAAAGCTGTCGGGCGCCGAACGTGCGTCAGCTGGCGTCCAGGCAAGGCTGGCAGCGCCAATGGCCACGGCACCGATGGCGAGCGTTGCCGCGCGGGCAATACGCGTGGCGAAAAAAGAGTTTTGGAATGTCACTTGCGGACGTCTCCTTGGTTGTCTCGTCGGCCCCAGCCATTCGGCCAGCCGCGGCAAAGCATGGCCGCGAAAGACGTTTCTTAAAAGACTGCCCGTTTAAACCGCGTTAACCACGCGGACGGGTCAGAAAAGGACAAGCGGTCTGATACGCAACCGCGTTCCTTCGCTTATCCATAGAGAATGTGGACAAAACGAGGCGTACCCGGAAGGCGGACATTACGATTTCGTGAGGTTCATCAGCAAGCGGTCACGCGTCATCCACGCACCAGCCAAACGACGACCAGTCCCAAGCTGGCAACGGCCAGCCCGCCCATCCGCATTGTGCTGTCCGGCGTCTCTTCCACCGCTTTGAGCATCCGGCGAATGGCTTGCGGAAAAGCAGCATAGGCCACGCCCTCAATGATCAGGACGAGGCCTATGGCAACCACAAGATCAATCATGTGTCAGAACCGCTGTCTTATTCAGCCGGCGCTGCTTCATCTGTTGTTTCAACCGGCTCCGTAACCGGCGCAATCTCACTTGGCAGGTCGACCGGCAGGTCGATGTCGATGGCCGGCGCTTCGGTTTCGAGCTCAGAGCATAGAATATTACGCAGGGTCGCATCACCCTGAAGCTGAGCCATAAGGTCACTGGCCTGTGTCGCGGACCGTCCAACCCGTGCATTCCCATCAGGAATGGCATTCGGGTCTGTGAAATAGCGGAAGAACTCGCTATCCGGTGACAACACAGCCGTTGTCTCGCCTTCGATCAACGCCTGCTCGTAGGACTGCATGGAGCGATAAAACGCGAAAAAGTTGGGAGCAATACCGAACGCCGCCGCAAAGATACGGTTACGGCAGGCGTCCCCTTCACCTCGAATGATTTCAGCATTACGTGTGCTTTCGGCAACTGTCACCGTCACACCACGGTCCGCATTGGCGCGGATACGCTGGGCCACTTCGCGGCCCTGAGCGCGGAACTCGTTGGCTTCACGTTCACGCTCCGTCTGCATCCGGCGGAAAATCGCCTGACTGTTGGCTTCAGGCAGATCGGCGCGGCGGATGCGTACATCCACCACTTCGATACCGAATTGCTCAGCCTGGCCGTTCATCTGGACGCGGATGCGCTCCATAAGCTCAGCACGCTTGTCGCGCACAACTGCTTCAAAGCTCTCCTCACCAAGCACCCTACGCAGGCCGGACCCAAGAATGGTGCCCAGACGCTGGCGCGCCACGGCCTCGTTCCCAAGCGAGATGTAGAACTCCAGCGGATCAACAATCCGGAACCGCGCAAACGCATCAACTTCCAAACGCTTCTGGTCCGACGCCGTCACCTGCTCGGGGGCAATGTCCAGATCCAGGATGCGCTTGTCGATGGTGATGACGTTCTGAATGAACGGCAATTTGAAGTTCAGCCCCGGGTTGGTGACAACCTTCTGCGGTGCACCGAACTGCAGCACAATCGCCTGCTCGCGCTCATGCACAGTAAAAAGGGCATTGGCGATCAGAATGCCGCCGACAACGAGGGCAATGGCAATGCCGATAAGAGTGTTACGGCCCATTAGTTTGTCTCCTGCTGGGTGGCAGCGCGGCGGCGCTCGACTTCCGGAAGCGGCAGATAAGGCACCACGCCCGATCCGCTATCCCCGTCGATCAGCACCTTATTCATGCTGTTGAGCACGCGTTCCATGGTTTCCAGATACATGCGCTGACGGGTCACGTCAGGTGCCTGTGCATACTCCCCATAAATGGACAGGAAGCGTCGCGCCTGGCCTTCAGCTTCTTCCACAGTCTGGTCACGATAAGCAGCTGCTTCCTGCTCAATACGTTCAGCCTCACCACGCGCTTCCGGCAGAACTCTGTTCGCGTACGATTCAGCTTCGTTTCGCGAGCGCTCAGCATCGGCACGGGCGGCCTGAACATCAAGGAAGGCATCAATCACGGCAGATGGCGGGTTGGATCCTTGGAGGTTCACTTCTGTGATCTGAATGCCCGCGCCATAATCATCCAGCAGACCCTGCATCAACTCCTGCACGCTGTCCTGCACCAGTGAGCGGCCTTCCGTCAGAAGTGGTTGAATGTTGGATTGACCGACGAACTCTCGCATCGAGCTCTCGGCAATGTCCTTCACAGTGCCTTCAGGGTTCTGAATATTAAAAAGGTAGTCCTTTGCATCCTTGATGACCCAGAAAACTTCAAAATCGATCTCAATGATGTTTTCGTCACCCGTCAGCATGAGGCTCTCGTCCGAGCCATTCCGCACGCCGGAGCGCTGGTTTGCGGGAGTTGCGACACCAACCGTTACCCGGTTTACGCGCGTGACCTTGGGCTTGTAAACGGTCTCAATAGGATATGGCAGCAGATAGTTCAGGCCCGGCTGGGTCGTCTTGACGTACTCGCCGAAGCGGAGGACCACGCCCTGCTCATCCGGCAACACGCGGTAAAAGCCCGACGCAAGCCAGACAAGTGCAAGCACCACAACACCGGCAATGATGCCGCGGGTGCCGATGCCCCCGCCACCGGAGCCACCCGGGAAAGACTGGCGGAACCGCTCCTGCCCGCGACGCAGGATTTCTTCCAGGTCCGGGCCCTGGCCACCGGGGCCACCCGGCCCGCCGGACCCGTTACCGCGTCCACCGCCTGAAGGCCCCTGCCCCCACGGGCCGCCGCCACCACTTTTGTCGTCCCAGGGCATATATCAATCCTTTTGATCTGCGCGCACCGCAATCCAAGAAGCAATCCAACGCGCTGCCTTGACTAGTTGCCGATAGGAAGCCAAGTGCTACCCATCGAATAATCTCTATCGGCTTATATGATAGCCAAACCGCTTGCTGCAACGCGAACCGGAATAAATCGCACCGCCTTATCCCCATTTATGTGAGGGAATCCTTGCTGTGAGGTCCTATTGGGGCCAAAGCGGGACGGACCAACCAAGGACAACAAACAGATATGACCAGCCGCACAGGACCAGACAGGGATCGGATTCTCGCTGCATTGGAAACCGTGGCCACACCGGATGGCGTATCTATCACTGAGGCGGGCATTGTTCAGGGTCTGGTTATTCGCGACGGCAATGTGGGATTTGCTCTTGAAATCGACCCGGTGCGCGCAACTGCGATGGAGGTCGTTCGCGAGTCGGCGACAGCGGCAGTAAGAGCCGTGCCGGGTGTCCTGTCAGTCACCGCGGTTCTGACCGCTCACAATGAAGCCCCATCGTCGCCACCGCCACAAAAGACTAAGCAGCCACAGTCTCAAGACCATCAGCCTGGCGGCAAGACAGGACCTTTGGACATTCCCGGTGTCGGCGCCATCGTGGCAGTGGCGAGTGGCAAAGGGGGCGTCGGCAAGTCGACTTTGGCCGTCAACCTCGCCCTGGGACTTCATGCGCTCGGCCTCAGGGTCGGTCTGCTGGACGCAGATGTATATGGCCCTTCGGTTCCCCGGATGTTGGGCCTCAACCGCAAACCTGCCACCAGCGAGAACAAGAAGCTCCTGCCGCTTGCGGCCTTCGGCATCAAAGCCATGTCGATTGGACTTATTGTTGAAGAAGACACGCCCATGATATGGCGTGGGCCAATGGTGCAGTCCGCCATTTCGCAGATGCTGGTGGATGTAGAGTGGGCACCAATTGATGTGCTGGTGGTAGACATGCCGCCAGGCACGGGAGACGCGCAGCTGACATTGGCACAACGTGTGCCAATGACCGGAGCCGTCATTGTGTCGACACCTCAGGAAATAGCGCTGATTGACGCCCGAAAGGCTGTCGCGATGTTTGAAAAAACCCGCGTACCGATTCTGGGCGTTGTGGAGAACATGGCCTGGCTGGACATGCCGGACGGCTCGCGCAATCACATTTTTGGTGAGGGCGGGGCCAGGAAGACGGCAGAAACTCTGAACGTCCCCTTCCTGGGTGAAGTACCGCTTATCACCGCCATCCGCGAAGGGGGGGATGAGGGCCGGCCTGTCGCCGGTGTCGATCCGGACGGGGCTTCTGCTACCGTCTTCAAACAGATTGCTGCCGGGCTCATGGCCTCTCTTGAAAACACCGGACAAAAGCCCGCACCGCGCATCGTCGTGACGGACTAGACAAAAACGGAGCCCCCGGGCTGAGGGCCCCGTCCTTGACGATCATCTGGTCAGACCTTCGGCCTGAGACATCGCGTGCTAGCTGCGACCATGCGGATTGCGGTCACCAGGAAATTCGTCTGCCTGATAGGCCAGCGACTTGCTGCTGCCAGTGCCTGACAGAACCGTACCTGCATTCTGATTGGCAGGATTGCGGTCGCCAGGGAAGTCGTCATTGCTCACATGGGCCGTCTTCTCGACAGAAACGGTCTGCTCAACAGCTACGTGAGTGTGTGGGTTGCGGTCGCCAGGAAAGTCGCCGCTCGGCGATGCTGCAAGCGCTGGAACTGAAAAAGCTACAAATGCGGCTGAGATCAAAATCGTTTTCATTGGTTGTCCTCCGGACGAGTTGTTGTTGAAGTCCTCGTGCACACCGTTGTGCCGCTCCAATGTGCGCAGTTAGCCAAACACACGCACATCAAGCCGACACGCAGTTCTGTGAGGATTTCGTGAGGAGGATTTTCCGCAGATTTTCGAGGTCGCGGTTCCACAAACAAAATGTGGCCGGAGCATTTTTGCCCCGGCCACGTGATCTCGTGTGATGGTTTGTTAGCGCCCGGCGATCAAAGTCGCACTTTCAGCTGACCCATCTGGAGCGGTCAACGCCCATGTATCACCAACACTACGCTCAGCCGCTTCCACGCAATAAGGCCCGGTCTCCGCCGTCGCAGCAGACGAGAAGCATGCTTCCGCGTCACCCTTCATCTCCCAGGTGCCATCAAGCGTGTCATCGCCCATTACCTGTGAGTAGCTGCCGTCAGCATTGATGAGCACAGACCGCTTTGCGCCGTCAGCGCCGGTCACTTCAACTGTGTTTTCATAAAACGAAGCCATTGGGTCAGCGAGCGCAACGCCCGTCATGAATCCAAACGCAGCCAGAGTCGCAAGGAAAAGTCGCATGGTCGGTTCCTCCCAGAACGCGTCTTGTTATTGGCACCTCACGCCGAGGTTTGGTTAACGCCGGAAACAGTGCCACAAAAAACGATCCACGCAAGGACCACCTGTACGGCGCTATCGCCTGAGGAGAAAAAATCCGCTTACTTGTTCAGGAAGTTGAGCGGCAAGCCTGCAGTCGGCCAGTCCATCTTCACAAGCTTTCCCGTGCCCGACAGCGTGATATACGCGGTCTTGAGATCAACGCCACCAAAGCAGATGTTGGTGACCAGAAAATCCGGCAGCGGCGTGTGGGTCACTGTCTGCGCGTCTGGTGACACGGATGTAATGCCACCATTGAAGATGGTTGCCACACAAATATTACCATCCGCATCCACTGCGAGACTGTCGAAGTACTGCAGGCCCGGCGCTGTCATCAGCAGATTGGCAGAGATCGGGCCGTCGGGCGAAATGGCCACACCGGGGCTTTCAATGTCGAGGTACCAGACCCGGCCTGAAACCGTGTCCGCGAAGTAAACAGTCTTTTCGTCCGGTGACAGGCCCACACCGTTGGGCGTATTCAGCGGAAAGGCCTGCTGCGTGATGGAGGAGCCATCCGGCTTGGCGTAATAGAGCGCACCACGATCCGTTACACGGCCATGGCTCTTGCCAAGGTCGGTAAACCAGAAGCCGCCTTCCTTGTCGAACACAATGTCGTTGGGACCATTAAGCGGATTGCCATCACACTCTGTATACAGAACGTCCACCTTGCCCGTTTCAAGATCCACACGCTCGATGCGTCCGCCGGAATAATCATCCGGCTTGTCGCCGGGGATCAGCAACCCGTCCTGCTCATGCCAGGCGAAGCCGCCATTGTTGCAGACATAGACCGCTCCGTCTGGACCAATCGCCGCCCCATTGGGTCCCCCACCCAGATCAGCAACCACAGACACGTTTCCATCCGCGGAGACGCGCGACAGGGTTCCGCGTTCAATTTCCACCAGGATGATGGAGCCGTCATCCATTGCGATCGGACCTTCGGGAAAGCGAAGCCCCGATGCAATCTCGGTAAAGTCAGCCATTGATGTTTCCTCCCAGAAACCAGTTTGAAGAGTGTTTATGTGTACGTGCGCGGTGGGTCACCCACGCGGTCGAGCTGCATTACCGTGTAGGCGGCGCTGTCCGTTTCACCTGCTTCAAAGCGTGTCGTACTCGTTTCAACCCAGTCGGCCGTATTAAAGTCAGGAAACACCGTGTCGCCGTCTGCATCCATGTGGACGCGGGTGAAATGCAGCGTATGGGCATAGGGAAGCGCCAGCGCATATATCTCGGCCCAGCCGGTGCCACAGGCCTCCCCTGCCCCTGTCTCCTCAGCTGCCAGAAACGCGTCTTCGAGTGAGGATACTGGAACAACGCCTTCGGGCAGATCCGCGCCACCGCGTGTCATCACGATATTGGTGCGTCCCGGCAAGGGCCGGCCAATCGAGTCATAGGTCTTGCGGCCCATAATGATCGGCTTGCCCATGGTGGTAGCTTTGAAGTGCTGCATGTCGCCCTTGAGGCGCCATGGCAGCCCGTTGTCAGCACCCATCACACCGTTCTCGGCAACGGCAACCACAAGTGAAATCCGCATCGACAAAACCCTGATTACTGCTGGGCTCTGGCAGCAAGCTTAGCCAAAGCATCACCTTCAAGCGCGTAGCTTAGCCAATTCTCATTCCTGCGGGCACCAAGCGATTCATAAAAGCGAATGGAGGGGTCGTTCCACGGCAACACGTTCCATTCCATGCGATGCATCCCGTCGCGTTCAACGATCCCTGCAAGGTGCGTCAAAAGCGCAAAGCCCAGGCCCGCGCCGCGGTGCTCAGGTGTCACAAACAAATCCTCGAGCCACATGCCATATTTGCCGCTGAAGCTGGGAAAGGTGCGATACCAAAGTGCCAGCCCTGCCGGCTCGCCGTCGACATATGCGAGTTCACAGAAGATGTGGGGAGTATCGGCAAAAAGCGCTTCATCAATCTGCGCCCGTGTCAGATGAAACTCGTCCAGCAACTTTTCGTACTCAGCAAGCCCTCGGAGGAGCGCGTGTACAAGACCAGCCTCACCCGGCACCGCCCGCCGGATCTGCTGCGTCATACAGCGACAGGGGCCTTGATGTGCGGGTGCGCCTGATATCCCTCGAGGCTGAAGTCTTCATAGGTGAAGTCGAACAGTGACCGCACTTCAGGGTTGAGCACCATGCGGGGCAAAGCGTAAGGCGCCCTGGTCAATTGTTCACGGGCCTGCTCCAGGTGGTTTGAGTAGAGATGCGCGTCCCCAAAGCTGTGCACAAAGTCGCCCGGCTCAAGACCCGTTACCTGCGCGATCATCATCGTCAGCAAGGCATAGGACGCGATGTTGAACGGCACACCCAGAAAAATGTCTGCGGACCGCTGATAGAGCTGGCAGGACAGTTATCCATCCGCCACGTAGAACTGAAAGAGGCAGTGACACGGCGCCAGCGCCATCTTGTCGAGATCGGCCGGATTCCGAGCAGACAGGATCAGGCGCCGGGAATTCGGATTGGTACGGATTTCCTCAACCAACCACTTCAGCTGATCCACGGTGCCGCCATCCGGCATATCCCAGGAGCGCCACTGCTTGCCATACACAGGGCCAAGCTCACCATTTTCATCAGCCCACTCATCCCAGATGCTCACCCCATTGGCTTTGAGATACCGAACGTTGGTGTCCCCGGCGATAAACCACAGGAGTTCGTGGACAATGGACTTGAGGTGGAGCTTCTTGGTGGTGACCAGCGGAAACCCGTTGGCCAGATTAAACCGCATCTGATGGCCAAAAACCGACTGAGTCCCGGTGCCGGTCCGGTCACCCTTCTGGGCACCGTCCGCCAAAACGCGTTCCATGAGGTCATGATATTGCTGCATGGCCCAAAGTTAACGCGAGTCTCCCGAAGGCGGAAGCTGGAAAGTACGTTCCGCTAAGAGAGATTGGCCGGACTGCCGGCAACAAGGCGGTTGAGCAGCCCGGAAAGCTGCTCCAGCGCATCCTCGTCCCACCGGTCCTGAAACACGTAGCCCGCCTGTTTGGCGAATGTCGCGCGGGCTTCGCCCAGCTTTTTCCTGCCGGCATCCGTCATCGCCACATAAGCGATCCTGGCATCCCGCTCGGCGACCTGCCGGGCCACCAGCCCAAGCTTTTCCATCGGCGCCACCATACGGGTCACCGTTGAGGCGCTGACATGCATGCGTTTCGCCAGTTCCACTCGGGAGAGCCGATTGAGCGACGCGTT
>JBHJJF010000002.1:0-24974 GCA_050042885.1 Candidatus Phaeomarinibacter sp. | reverse complement strand
GCCCGCGCGCGGAGGCGAGCCGGCCGCTGGACGTTATCGATGTTGGGGATGGCGACACCATTGTGCTGGATGACCGCAGCGAGGGTCGCATGGTCGGCATTCAGGCGCCCTAGCTGCCTCTTGGCCGCCGCAATTTCGTTGAGTGGCCACTGGCCAAGGAGGCGCGGGATGCGGCCGTGGATATCGCCTCGCGGCGGGACGTTGTGCTGTGGTCCGGCGGGTCTGACGTAGACCGCCATGGGCGCCGGCTGGCACATACGTATGTGCGCGACGGGCAGGGCGGCACCATCTGGTTCCAGGGGGAGATGCTGCGGCGGGGCCTGGCACGGGTCTATACCTTCCCTGACAACCGGGCCTGTGTCGACGCGCTGCTGGCGCGCGAAGCAGCGGCGCGCGACGATGGTCTTGGCATGTGGGCACTTGATACATACCGGGTGGTCAATGCCAATGAACTCGACAGGCTGAATGCGCGCGAAGGGTCTTATGAATTGATTGAGGGACGGGTGCGGGAGGCCAAGCTCATCAATGGCCGGGCCTATCTCAATTTCGGCACAAATTATCGCGATGATTTCACGGTCACGATAAGTCCCAGAGACATGAAGCTGTTTCGGGACGCCGGGATCAACCCCACCGACTATGAAGGCCGCGTGGTGCGTGCGCGGGGGTGGGTCCGGCTTTTCAATGGACCGAGCATTGATGCAACGCATCCGGAGCAAATTGAGATTCTGAGATGAACACGGGTTTGATGCGATACGGTTTCCGGCAGGCACTTGCTGCGGCTCTCGCATTCGTGCTGCTGCCAGTTGTGGTGGTGCAGGCGCAGATCTCTGACAGCGAGCGCCGTCAGGGCGCCAGTGCCCATGAGCAGATCGTGGCGCAGTATGGTGGCATCTATGATGACCCCAGCGTCGGTCCCTATGTGGCGCGGGTGACAACGCGCATGGCTGGCGCTTCTTCCCTGCCAAATGAAGAGTTTCGCGTGACGGTGCTCAACAGTCCGGTAGTCAATGCGTTCGCGCTGCCGGGTGGCTATGTCTATGTGACGCGCGGGCTCGTGGCGCTGGCCAATTCTGAAGCCGAGCTAGCGAGCGTCATCGGCCATGAGATTGCGCATGTGACGCAACGGCATGGTCAGGGGCGGCAGAACCGGGCGATTGGCGCCACCTTGCTGGGTGCGGTTCTTGGCGTGGCCGTTGGCAGTGACCTGGTGAATCAGATTTTCAGCATCGGTGCGTCGGGCTTTCTCGCCGACTATTCCCGCGACCAGGAAAACGAGGCCGATTTTGTGGGTCTCGAGATGCTGGTGCGCGCGGGATATGACCCTTACGCCGCCCCGTCCTTCCTTGGGTCGCTGGGGGCCCAGAGCGCCCTTCATGCCCAGTTGCGTGGCGCGCGATATGATGCGGACCGGGTGGACTGGCTGGCCTCTCACCCGGCAACAGGCCAGCGCGTGCGCGATACGCTCAAGCAGGCCAATGAAACCGGTCTGCCGCCGGGGACCCGGAGCACCGGTACCGACGCGCATTTCGCCGCCGTTGATGGAATGCTTTATGGCGACGACCCCAAGGAGGGCTATGTGCGCGGCCAGCGCTTTGTGCACCCTGACCTGAGATTTGCCTTTGAGGTGCCTGAGGGTTTTCAGATGACGAATTCATCGGCCGCGGTGACGGCTCGGCATTCGTCTGGAGCGCAGGCCAAATTCGACAGCGCGTCGCGCAACAACGCGTCCAGCATGGCGGAGTATCTCACCAAGGTGTGGGCGCGGGATGCGCGGCTTGGTCAGATCGAGTCCATCGACGTCAACGGTATACCCACAGCGACCGGTGTGACGCGGGTCAAAGGCAAAGACGTGCGCCTAGTTGCTTATGATGCAGGTGACAAGAGCACCGTGTTCCGCTTCCTGATCGCGACGCCGCCTAACCAGACGGCCCCTCTTGAGCCGGGTGTCCGGGACATGGTGATGAGCTTTACCCGTCTGAACGCGCAGCAGGCCTCGGAAGCACGGCCACTGCGCATAGACGTGCATAAGGTGCGGCGCGGGGAGAGCGTGGCATCGCTGGCGGGGCGATCAGACTTCGGCAACGCTGCAGAAAAGCGCTTCCGAGTCCTCAATGGGATTGAAGATGGTGAGCAGGTGCAGGCCGGCCAGATGGTCAAACTGGTGGTGGAGTAGACATTGCTGCGAACGGGCGCCTAGGCACCATCCACCAGAGCGTCAACGTCATCCGTTTCCTTGAGGAGGGCTGCGCGCAGCTTGTTGAGGGCCTGGTGCTCCACCTGGCGTACCCGTTCCTTGGAGATGCCAAGCTCTTTGCCTAGTGACTCCAGGGTCTCGCCGTCCTCACTGAGGCGACGGCGCTTGATGATGAACAATTCGCGTTCAGACAAGGTTCCAAGCGCGCGGGCAAGCCAGCGGCGGCGGACATCCGCATCGTGGCTGTCAGTTGTTTCATCTTCTGGGTCCGGACGGTCATCCGCCAGAAGGTCCTGCCATTCCATGGACCCGCCTTCCCCGGAATCCATTCCAGGCACCGCCGCATTGAGGGAGCGGTCTGAGGCTGACAGACGGCTCTCCATGTTTTCGACGTCGCGCATGGGAACGCGAAGCTGGGTTGCGATGAAGGTCCGGCCTTCAGGCGTCATCGTCGCGCCGCCGCCATCATTGATGAGGGCGCGCAGGCGGCGGAGGTTGAAGAACAGAGATTTTTGGGCCGCCGTCGTACCGGTACGCACGATCGACCAGTTGCGCAGGATGTAGTCCTGGATGGACGAGCGGATCCACCATGAGGCGTAAGTAGAGAAGCGCACACCGCGATCAGGGTCAAAGCGCTGGGCCGCCTGCATAAGGCCCACATTGCCTTCCTGCACCAGGTCGCCCATCGGCAGGCCATAGACCCGAAAGCGGGCTGCCATAGCGATTACCAGGCGCATATAGGCTGATGTAAGTTCGTGCAGGGCATCTTCGTCTTTGTGATCACGCCAGGCGCGGGCCAGGTCAAGCTCATGGTCCGCTTCAAGAAGCGGTGCCTTCATCGCCGTGCGTATGAATTTTCTCTCAGACCCTTGTGATGAAACCGCTGCTGTTGCCGCCATTACGAACACCATTCCCTATCTCATGCGTCCCTTGGCCAATACGTGGCCGCGGTCGCAGTACTTCTTCGTGTAGGGGGGTACGTTTGCAGGGAAGGGGTGGATCAGTTTGCAGTTTCGCAAATCAGCGAACATGATTTGCGAATCCGCAAAGGTGCTTTAGGGACGGCTGATGATGTTGCCGCGACCAACGAAAAAGGCCCGTTCCGCTGGACAGCGACACGGGCCTTTTTTGTTACCTGGCAGAAGGCTGAAAGTGGAGGCCGGTTTCTAGGCGGCTTTTTCTTCGTCTTCCTTCTCCGGCTTGTTGCGGCTGGGCGCCTTTTCAAGCGTGCTTTCGATCTTGGTGACAGCTTCGTCGTCTGTTGATTTTTCAACAGCCGCGACTTCGCGGGCCATACGCTCCAAAGCCTGTTCATAGAGCTGACGCTCGGAATAGGACTGCTCAGGCTGCTTGTCGGACCGGTAGAGATCGCGGACGACTTCCGCTATGGCGATCAGATCGCCGGAATTGATCTTGGCTTCGTATTCCTGGGCGCGACGGCTCCACATGGTCCGCTTGACGCGGGCGCGGCCCTTAAGGGTCTTGATCGCCTGACCGACAACGTCATCAGCGGCCAGACGGCGCATGCCGACCGACTGCACCTTCGTGACAGGCACGCGGAGGGTCATCTTCTCTTTTTCAAAGTTGATGACGATGAGTTCCAGCTTATGGCCGGCTACTTCCTGCTTCTCGATGCCGGTGATCTTGCCAACACCATGGGCAGGGTAAACGACGAAATCATTCGCCTTGAATTCCGATTTCTTTGAGGCGGTCTTCTTCTTAGCGGCCATGCTCAGTCCCAAACTGCGTGGCGGGGACTGTGCTGGATATCGTTCCAGCAACCCCGCACGGGTCAACACAATCGGCATTGAGACGCAACGAAATGCCCGCAAACATGGGCCCAGGACCCAGACAAATACATCTGAGCCTGCATTGAGCTTAGTCGCGAGTATGACGGCACCGGGCTTCCAAATCGTTATTTGCCGCGAGGCAACTGGTCCAAAACTCCCAAATTCTCCGAAGAAAACCCGTTTTGACCAGAATGACGCGAGGAAGGTCGGTAAAACGCCTCAAGCCTTCGACTGGATACGCCCAGTCAAAGCGCGGGAAAAATCCCACGGTTGAGAAAAAGCATACACCAAAATTGGCCGAAAATAAAGCGGTGGGGCCGAATGGAAGGCCTGGCCATGGCCAGATCAGCCCCTAAAGCAACCGATAAGGGCCAAAACCAGGTTAGCTTAGACCGATTTCAGGTCTAGTCGCCGGTTCCGGGCGCTTCTGTAAAGAACTTGTCGAACTTGCCTTCGACATTGAGGAAGTCATCGGCGTCGCCAGGTGCGTCCTTCTTGACGGTAATGTTCGGCCAGACGGCGGCAAACTTGGCATTCACTTCCAGCCATTGCTCCAGACCGCTCTCCGTGTCCGGCTTGATTGCTTCGGCTGGGCACTCCGGCTCGCAGACGCCGCAATCGATGCATTCGTCCGGATCAATAACGAGCATGTTCTCGCCCTCGTAAAAACAATCCCCCGGGCAAACCTCCACGCAGTCGGTATATTTGCACTTAATGCAGAGGTCGTTGACGATGTAAGTCATTCAGAGGTGCTCCAATTGGTCGATCTGCGGGGGCGGATTCCCTCGCGGCAACCGGCGACGGTCAAAAGCCGATGCGCTTATACGAACAGGTTGCCCACACCTGCAAGCCCCCTCAGCGTCGCAGGAATGCACAAAATTCATGTGAGTTTTATTTTAAAACTGACCTGGGGTGCAAGGGGGGAAATCCACAATCAGCTTTTGGATTTGAGGCGGCGCAGTTCCTGACGGGCGCGGCTAGCAGGCGCGGCGTCGGGTTTGGGGTTGTGCGGCTTTGCTGCGCTGTGCTTTTTAGGTGGCGTAGGCGGGCTCTGGTCGTCATAGAGCGATGCAGCGATGGTGGCTGATCCGCGCCGGTCGACGAAGGCCTGGATTTCGACAACCCGAATGCGGTAGCCCAGCGGGAAGGTCAGCACGTCGCCATTCTTAACCTGGTGGGCTGCCTTGGTGACCCGCGTCCCGTTGACACGCACCTTGCCGGTGCCAACGAACTTTGCAGCCAACGAGCGTGTCTTGAAGAAGCGTGCACACCACATCCAGCGGTCTATGCGCTGGCGGTCATCCTGCGGATCGGGTTTGTCGCCCACCCGCGTTAACTCTTGGACTTGAGCTGGCTGAGGACAGCAAACGGGCTGTCCGGGTCGATCGGCTTATCGGCGCGCGGTGGGCGCGATGACGCATGGGCCGGCTTGCCCTGCTTCTTGCCGCCAGGTTTGCCTTTTTGCCCTTTTTGGGGCCGTCCCTTCTGAGCACCCTTCTGGTTTCGCTGCCCGCGCGGTTTGTCGGCATCTGCGGTAGCGGTCCCGCTGCGGGCCCCTCGATTGCGATTGGCGGCGGGGCGGCCTTTGCGGGCGGGTCGCCAGAGGACGATTTCTTCCATTTCCTCGTCTTCAGCGGGTGTCGCATCTGCGGCGTTATCTGACTTTGCCTCGTCCGATGCTGACGATGTGGGTGTTTCGGGGGCGTCAGCCGACTGATCGCTTGCTGCCGTCTGCGACGGCGTATCGGTTGCAGCTGTTTCGGCGGGTGCTGTCTCAGAAGCAGTGGCCGTGAGAGTGTCAGACGGAGTGTCCACGGAAGCTGTTGTCTCAACTGCCAGTCCATCCGGCGATGGTGTGTTCTCAGAGGCTGCTGCGGGTTCGTCATTTTTTGTTTCGGCTGCAGGGTCTGCAGCGGGCTCAGTGGTCGTTTTTTCTTCCTGCGCTGCGTCATCAGCCTTGGCGTCTGCCTTACGCTCGGGCTCTGGCATTTTCCGCACACTGATCTTGTGTGGCTTGAAGCCAAGTGAGGCGAGCAGCCCGTCAAAGACCTCGCCGGAGCAGCCGACGAGCGACATCAGATCAGCGTCTGCGGTAAAACCGGCGCCTCCATACCCCTGACCGAGTTCAGCGCGTGCGGCAATCTTGGGGCGTATGGCGTCAGCCAATCGCTCCAGCATATCGAGACGCACGGCTCGTGGGCCGCATACGCGGAAGCCCAGCGCCGGGTAGAAGAAGTCCGGCACATTGGCTTCAACCGCCGCGGAGGTGAGACCGGGGGCAGGTGGCGCTGGCAGATCAACCGCGCCGCCCTTGGCTTCAAACACACCATGCATAAGCAGGATGAGGTGAGCGGGGGCGGGTTTCAGCAACGCCGGCATAAAAATGGAAAAGGCCCCAAAGCGGACACCATGTTTGCGCAGCATTGCGCGATCCGGCTGCGCGAGAGACGTGATGTCCTCAGCCGCCTCATCGCGGCGAATGGCGCCCAAGGCTTCCACCAGGCGGAAAGCGACACCTCGGGCGAGGCCGGTTACGTCGTCGGCATCACGCAGCTTGATGAGCGGTTCCAGCGTCTTGGCGATGTGCGCTGTGAGCCATGTGTCCATGCGCTGGATGACGACAAGGCGGTCCGCCGCCTGAAGTTCTTCGCCTGTGATGATGTCGGTCTTCGGGTTCAGCTTGTCGGCACCTGCGACCAGGCGTCCGACCGGAGCATTCTCCCACATAATGCGGCCATGCTCGGTAAGCTCAAAGGCGTCGTCGCCAGCGGCAACGAGGCGGCGCGCGCGAGTTTCAATCTCGCCGGTAACGGCCTTGTCAGATGCAGCGCGCAAGGCCTTGCCGTCCAGTCCCTCAGCGCGGGGGTCCGGCACGAACACCAATCCTGCGAGGCGGCCGACAAATTCGCCCTCCACCATAACTTCGCCGTCTGCGCTTACTGACGCCATCAAATCCTCTCTCAGCTGCAACCTTTTGAGCAGCATACTTGTCCGCCGGTCTATGAACTGCTGGGTGAGCCGTTCATGTAAAGCGTCCGACAGCCTATCTTCTATTGCGCGGGTGACGCCCTGCCAATACGCAGGATCATTCAACCAGTCCGCGCGGTTTGCCACATAAGTCCATGTGCGTATATGCGCCAGACGCGACGCCAGCGTGTCAATGTCGCCATCGGTGCGGTCGGTGCGTTTGGTCTGAGTGGAAAACCAGTCCTCCGGAATGACGCCCGGGGAGGCGCCATCCGCCCGCATCAGATGGTCGTAGATGTTGGCGAGCAGGCTTGCGTGCTCGTCGATCATTACTTTACGGAAGTCGGGCACCTGCGCCACTTCCCACAGGCGGGTCACGGCCTCTTCACCTGATGCAACAGGTTTCACGCGTTCGTCGCCGGCCATGATTGCCAGGGCTGCCGCGTCAGTGGCATGTCGGGCGCGCATCAGTCCACGGGCGGGTGGCGGTGTTTCCAGGCTCTTGAACAGATTGTCTACTGACGAAAAATCCAGTGCCGCGTTGCGCCACATGAGCATGCGCACAGGCTCGAAGCGGTGGTCCTCGATTTCCTCTACCTGTTCAGCATCAAGCGGCATGGCGTCCGCTGTGACCCCGAATGTGCCGTCATTCATGTAGCGTCCGGCGCGTCCGGCAATCTGGCCAATTTCTGCTGCACTCAGCGCGCGGTGGCGCAGACCGTCGAATTTTTCCAGGCTGGCAAAGGCCACATGATCCACATCCATGTTGAGGCCCATGCCGATGGCATCGGTCGCCACGATGAAATCCACGTCGCCGGACTGGTACAGCGCCACCTGGGCGTTGCGGGTGCGCGGGCTCAATGCCCCCATGACTACGGCAGCACCTCCGCGATGGCGGCGGATCAGCTCAGCGATGGCATAGACCTGGTCCGACGAGAAGGCGACGACGGCAGACCGGCGGGGCAGGCGGGTGATCTTTTTGGGGCCCGCATAAGACAGTTCAGAAAAACGCGGGCGCTGCTCGAAGCGGCAATTCTTCACCAAGTCGCGGATGCGGCCCTTGATTGTGTCAGACCCCAAAAACAGGGTTTCCAGTTCACCGCGCAGATGCATCAGCCGGTTGGTGAAGACATGGCCGCGTTCAGGGTCCGCCGCCAGCTGGATTTCATCAATGGCGATGAAATCCACCGGCACGCCGACGGGCATGGACTCGACCGTCGTCACCCAGTAGCGCGGATTGTCGGGGATGAGCTTTTCTTCGCCGTTGATCAGCTCCACATTCTGGGCGCCGGCGCTTGTCTTTACGCGCTCATAGACTTCGCGAGCGAGCAGCCTTAGCGGCAGCCCGATCATGCCGGTTTCGTGGCCAAGCATCCGCTCGATGGCGAGGTGGGTCTTGCCCGTATTGGTGGGGCCGAGCAGCGCCCACACGCGTGCGTCCGCATCGACGCGCGGTGGTGAGTTGGTCTGGAACCTGTTCAGGGGAGGAGACTGCCTGGCCCTTGCGCGCGCACCTTCCCCGGCATGGCGGCGAATAGCAAGAGTGTTGATTTTCTGCAGTTTTCCAAGATCCGGCGCGGGTGCATTTACGAACGGGACCAGGGCGTGAACGAAGCGGGTCCGAATCGCTGACTCAGACGGATTCCGGGTTCGTTCACGGCGATATGTGGTGTGCCGCCGTGACTTCGTGCATAGAAATATGCACGTTGTGCGTGTTTTCGGACAGGTAGCTTAACCGGCGTTTGCTGGTGGTGAATCAGGCGGCCTGGTCGGCGAGCCGATTTGGCGTCGATACGCGCATTTTGGCGAAAGCTTCTTCATCCACCGGGTCCCAGCCATAGCGTTTGGCCAGCTTCTTGAGCGCGGTCTGGAAGGTGGGGCTGTCCACGTAGTTGGTGTGGCGCGGGCTTTCGATGAAGCGGATGCCGCCGGACAGATCCGGGTCCGTGGTGGTTTCTGCCTGAAACTGTTTGGCCCGGTCCGATGCGCGGTCGCGGTCCTGGATGGCGTTGGCGATGCAGTTGGCCATTTCATCGTAGAGGAAGTAGCCGCCGGAGTTGGTTTCCTCAAAGCCCATCGCGTAGAAGCCGGGCAGGTTTCGGCCGAAGACGGTAAGGAAGAGGTCCGGGCGTCCGGCGCGGAATGGGACGGCGCCCTCTTCCAGATAGGGCATCGAATAGTTGTAGCCGGTCGCGTAGACAATCACGTCCAGTTGCTCGCGACTGCCATCCTTAAAGATGACTTCGTTGCCGTCTAGTTTTTCGATATCCGCCTTTGCGTGGATGTTGCCGTGCCCCAGGTGGTGCAGCAACTCTGAGTTTACGATGGGGTGGCTTTCAAACACTTTGTGGTCCGGTTGCGGCAAGCCATAGCGGGTGACGTCGCCAATCAGTAGACGGAGCATTTTTCCCATGACCCATTGCTGAATCGGCATGGGTAGCTTGGGGCCGCCATGGGCAAAGACATCTGCCGGCATTCCGAAGATGTGCTTGGGAACAAAATGGTAGCCGCGCCGTACGCTGATGAAGGCTTTGTCCGCGTGAATGGCTGCGTCACATGCGATGTCGCACCCCGAGTTGCCGGCACCCACGACCATGACGCGTTTGTCATGAAACAGGTCCGGACTCGCGTAGTCCACGGCATGGATTGCTTCGCCGGAAAATGCGCCGGGATAGCTTGGTCGGTTGGGGTGCCAGTTGGTGCCGGTGGCGACTATCAGATTTGCAAAGGACTTGGTTTCACCATTGGAGAGGGTCACCGTCCAGCCGCCTTTGCCGTCCGGCTTGGCAGTCTCCACACTTGTATTGAGGCGGATGTTCTCGCGCAGGCCATAGCGGTCTGCAAAGTGATGGACGTAGTCGAGGATTTCTTTGCCGGACGGATAGTCGGGGTAGGTCTCGGGCATTGGACAGTCCGTAAAGGCAGACTGTGTCTTGGACGAAATGAAGTGCGCGCTGTCATAAAGCGGTGTGCCGGGATTTCGCGCGTCCCACAGCCCGCCCACATCGTTGTGCCGTTCAAATTGCTCATAGGGCACTCCGTAACGCTTGAGGGCACGAGCAGCGGCAAGGCCGCCGGGGCCGGCACCTATAATGCAGGTTGTGGTGAGGGACATGATGAGGCTCCAGGATCAGGGTGCTTTAATGTGAGGATTCCTCATATTTACTTTCCCTGTCAAGTGTTCCATCACTTCAACCATGACCGAAGATACTTCCAGGCCCGACCCGCTCGCCGTACGGCAGCCCAAGCAGGCGCGCAGCAAAGCGCGCCTTGAGGCAATTCTGGATGCGGCGGAAGGCCTTATTGCAGTTGACGGCATGGCGCATCTGACAATGAGCGATGTAGCTGCGCGCGCCAAAATTTCGATCGGCTCGCTCTACCAATATGTCCCGACGCCGCAGGCGCTATTGCGCGCCCTGGCCACGCGGTTTTTGAGCCAGTGGCGCCGTGACATTGAGCGTTTCATGGCCGATGTCACGTCACCCCAAGAGTTGTCAGATGCCATCGCGCGGCTGTTGTGGAGCATCTATGACACCATGCGCGCCCGGCCGCAGTTGCGGGAGATCTGGGCGCATATGCATGCGGACCGGGACCTTGCTGCGCTGGACCTGGAGGACAGCCGCAGCAATGTCGCGTTGATCGTGGATGCTCTGGTGCGTGTCGGCGCCATAGACGATTCAGACCGGGACACAGTGACAACCGACGTGCTGCTGATCACGCACTTGTCTGGTAGCGCCATCCAAATGGCGACCGGCGTTGGGGATGGTGATGGCAAAAAAATTGTGCAGGCCTATATTGAGGTTGCCGCAGCGCGCGCCGGGCTTCCAGCGCCGTCAGTTGCATCTTCATCGCTCGACACGGTCTGAAAGTCGTGCATTCGCTCTGATCGCCGCGTTAGACTTCCCCGAACATAAAACTAGGAAATGATCAGGCTCCCCGGTGAGCCTGTTTTGGGGAAGCGTCGATGTTTGAAGGGTTTGAGCCGGTAGCCTTGCGCGGCGACGGCGATCTGGTGTTGCGTGGACGTGCGGGCGGCGACAAAGAGGCCCCACCACTGCTTCTGCTGCACGGCTATCCGCAGACCCATGTCATGTGGCACGGCGTGGCACCGGAGCTGGCTAAGACGCACCGGGTCATCTGTCTTGATCTGCCGGGCTATGGGGCAAGTGATGCGCCGCCCTTGAGCGATAATTATGCCGCCTATTCCAAGCGGGCATGGGCGCCTCATTTCGTGTCCGCCATGGCTTCTCTGGGGCATGAGACATTTGCCGTTGCTGCGCATGACCGCGGCGCGCGGGCAGCGTATCGGCTGGCGCTGGATCATTCAGACCGGGTGACAAAGCTGGCCCTGCTCGACATCATACCGACGGTTTCCATGTGGGACTTTGCCAATGCGCAGTTCGCCATCAGCACCTTTCATTGGGGGTTTCTGGCGCAGCCAGCCCCGTTCCCCGAAAAAATGATCGAAGGCAATCCGGACCGGTTCCTCGACTACTGCATGGCAAAATGGGCCGCTGATGGGTTTGAATTTGATGCCGCCGCGCATGATGCTTACCGCGCCGCGTTTCGTAATCCTTCCGTGATTGCGGCCAGCTGCGAAGACTATCGTGCCGGCGCATCGATCGACGTTGACGCCGACCGCGCGTCGATTGACGCAGGACAAAGCTTCGATGGCCCGTCATTGCTTGTCTGGGGCTCTCATAACTTCGGAGCCGACACGGACATGATCTGCGGGCTTTGGAAGCCCTTTCTGCCGAAGGTCACCGGCATGGCACTGGACTGCGGTCATTTCGTTGCGGAAGAAAAACCCGCCGAGACCGCGCGCGCCCTCTCACGGTTCTTCGCCACAAGTTTCTAGCTATCGCGTAACTTATGAGAAAAAACCTACTCAGGAAGGACGACACTATGGACTTTCAGATCCCAAAAGAGATCACGGACTATCTCGACGTTCTGGATGATTTCATCGAAAAAGAGATCAAGCCGCTGGAGCAGCAAGACGACAACATCCGGCTTTTTGACCATCGCCGGGAGCAAGCGCGCACGGACTGGGACAACCAGGGCCTGCCGCGTCTTGACTGGGAAGAACTGCTCGGTGAAATGCGCAAGCGTGCCGATGCCGCCGGTCATCTTCGCTATGCGCTGCCGAAGGAATATGGCGGTCAGGACGGCACCAATCTTGGTATGGCGGTAATCCGTGAGCACCTCGCTGCCAAGGGACTCGGCCTGCACAACGATTTGCAAAATGAAAGCTCGATCGTTGGTAATTTTCCGACCGTCCTCATGTTCCGCGACTTCGGCACGGAAGAGCAAAAGGCCAAATATCTCGAAGGCTCACTGACGGGCCAGGTGCGCGTGGCCTTCGGCCTGACTGAACCGGACCATGGGTCAGACGCCACGTGGATGGAAACACGAGCCGTGCCGGAAACGCGTGACGGTGTGGATGGCTATCTCATCAATGGTATGAAGATGTGGAACACCGGTGTCCATGTGGCGACCCATGACTTCGTTTTTGCGCGCACATCTGGTGATGACGGGTCCGCCGTCGGGATCACCTGCTTCATCGTTCCCATGGCTGCACCAGGTGTTGAGATCGAAGAATATCTTTGGACGTTCAACATGCCGACGGATCACCCGCGCATTGCATTCAAGAATGTATGGGTGCCGGCAGCAGACAATCTGGGCGGCATCGACCATGGCTTGCAGCTCGCGCAGCATTTCGTGCATGAAAACCGCATTCGCCAGGCTGCGTCTGGCGTTGGCGCTGCCCAGTACTGCGTCAATGAAAGTGTGCAATATGCCAAGGACCGCAAACCCTTCGGAAAGCCGTTGGCTGCAAATCAGGCGATCCAATTCCCGTTGGTGGAGCTGCACACCGATTGCGAATTGATCCGTACACTGGTTTACAAGACGGCCTGGCAGATGGACCAGATGTCCAAACAGGACGTGGCGCGCCACCTGTCAGACAAAGTGTCCATGTGTAACTACAGGGCCAACCGGATGGTCTGCCAGGCAGCCGACACGGCGATGCAGGTGCATGGGGGCATTGGCTATTCGCGGCACAAACCGTTTGAGCACATCTACCGCCACCACCGGCGCTATCGCATTACGGAAGGTGCTGAAGAAATCCAGATCCGCAAAGTCGGTGGACACTTGTTTGGATATACAGGCAAAGGTGGAGGCGAGCGATCCAAGGCGGCCGCGGAATAGGTATCCACCCTTTACTGTGCTGAGAAGCTGACCCGGCCCTCGTCCTGCTGGGCAGGCGCTTCCTGTGTGGTCCGCCATCCCGGCATACGCACAGTTACCGTCGTGCCGACGCCGGCTTCGCTTTCAAGCATGATTTCGCCACCATGCAGTTCTGCGAGGGACTTTGTGATTGGAAGGCCAAGGCCCGTGCCACTGTAGCTGCGGGCCATTGGGCCTTCGGCCTGCCCGAACGGTTCCATGACCTTCTCAATGAGATGCGGTTCGATACCGATGCCGGTATCGCAGACACACAACAGAAGATCACCATCATCCGCCAGTCGCGCAGACAGGGTGACGTCGCCGCCATTGGGCGTGAACTTGGTGGCGGTTGACAGCAGGTTCAGCATGATCTGCTTCAACGCACGTTCGTCTACATAAGCTTGGGGGATGTTGTCTGCGATATCGATTACCAATGTCACGCCGTTTTCCTGGGCGCGCGGGCGCACCATGTCAGCCGACCAGTTGGCGAGGATCTGAAGATCTGACCAGGCTTCATCGAGCTCGAACTGTCCGGCCTCGATCTTTGAAATATCCAGAATGTCATTGATGAGTTCGAGCAGGTGACGACCGCTGGAATGGATGTCACCGACATAATCTACATATTCCGGGGCACCGACCGGGCCGAACATTTCCTCGCGGATCATTTCTGAAAAGCCGATGATCGCATTCAGTGGCGTACGCAATTCATGGCTCATATTTGCAAGGAACTGGCTCTTCGAATGGTTGGCAATCTCCGCTGTGCGCAGCGCTTCGGCGAGCCGCTGTTCAGCGCGGCGGCGTTCTATTGCAACAGCCGCTAAACGGGCCGCTCCAGACAGGAAATTGAGATCGCTTTCGCTGGGGGTTCTGCTTGTCTTGTAGATGACGGCGACGGAGCCAAGAACACGCCCATCCCGTGCCTTGATCGGGTGAGACCAAACGGAGCCAATTTCCAACTCTGCGGCAAGTTCCTGCCTGTGCTCGAAAATTGGATGGGTCTTGGTATCGGCGACGATCACACTTTGTCCGGTGGACGCCGCAATGCCACAGGGGCCTGCGTTTTCATCCGCGGTCATGCCGTCGAATATGTCCTCATAGACGGAAGGCAGCGACTGGGCAGCACCAATGTGCAGCTTATTTTCCTCATCGAGAAGGAGAATGGAGGCGCGGGCACCCGTCTTTTGTTCCTCCATCGCCTGCGTCAATTCTGACAGCACCTGTTTCATGCTGGAGCCGGTGGCGATTTCTTCAAGCACCCGCAAGTGCATTTTGAGTTCGCTGTCGGCACTCAATCGTTCGGTCGAGTCGCGCACGTTCAAGACAATGCCATTCACGCTTTCATCGTCCAGCATGTTGCGTGCTGTGGTCTCTATCCAGATGCGGCGGCCGGAATAAGTCTGTGCCCAGACAGACAGGCGTGCTGTGGTTCCCGGATTGGACATGAGCTCAATGAGCTTTTCCTGGCCGCCGGCGCGACCTTCCAATGTTGCCAGGTCGTCCACGCGAACGCCCACAAGTTCTTGTGGCGTGGTGTCAAACATGCGCGCCACTGTCTCTGTAGCGAACTGGATGTACCCATTTTTGTCGAGGATGCCGACGCCATCAAAGGCATTGTCGACAAGGGCCCTGAAACGGCGTTCACTTACCGCCAGCTTTTTGCCCGCAGTTTCGTTTTCGCGCAACGCATTGTCTGATGCGGCCTTGGCCATTGCGAGATCGCTGATCAGATCGTCATGTTCCAGGCGTAAGGCTATTGCTGATTTTGCCTGAGCGATGACCTGTTTCGCCACGGACAGCATAAATGCGTAGACGAAAGTAATCAGTGCACCGACTGCAATGTAAATCGGGTCTCCGGTCTGGAAACAGAAGGCAACGACTGCCAGTGCGATTGGCAGCGTGCAAGCCAGGTAAATCCGCCACTCATACGCGGTAGTGGCGGTTGCAATGGAAAGATGTGCCACGAACAGCAAGAGTAGGAAGAAATCCTGAGTGTCGTTTCCGGGTGCCCAGAAGATGAACAGCATTGCGGACCACACGATGTTCGCGTTCACGTAGCGCAGCGTAAGTCCGTTGATCAGTCCGTCAGGGGAGGACGACAAACGCCCCTGAAAATAGCGCGCGGAATAGACCGCCAGTTCAACCCAGATGACGATGATGGCACCAAGCCAGATGTTGGTTGTGACGGCTGATGCGGTGGTTTGGAGAGTGGCGACAACGAGAACGGCGATCAGGGGAAAGAGCAATGGTAAAGTGCGATGATTGCTCATGATCCGATTGAACATAGCAAGCTCAATCGTATTGCCATGCGCTGCCGATTGGGCATTGCCGGAATGCAATTGGTCTAGTCGCAGTGTTGTAGGTTTGCTTCCCACACCCGTCTCCCAGCCGGTCAGCGCCCCAAACGCAGACTCGGACTAGGGAGTATGAGGTAGACACGTAAATTGCACGCTAACGGCGAATGACCTTGCAAACGCGAAATTTCGGGCCGGAAATCAGGATTTTCAACCTATGCGGGCGCCTTTACCGTCAATTTGCTGGTGTAAGGCTCGCCTGCTTGAGTGTTCGGCCGCCAATGGTCACAGATGTCAAATGCACGAGCCCGGCACCCCACTGGCTTTCCAGTTTCATCCGAACGGGAATGACGACGTCCTGTTCCTCATTCGGCCGCTTGAACTCCGCCATCCAGAGTTCAATGGGTGGCGTGGGGTTGCGCGCCTGTTCCAGCTTCCATTCGCGGGATTGCCCAGCAAGCGGCAAATACCTCAGGTCACACTTGATTGCGTCACCGGCATAGTGCTGCTCATCCTGCGGTGTCAGTACCTCGGTGCCCGTCCTGGAAAAAGCGAGGGTAAAGACCCGTCGCCCATCAAAGACGCGTACTTTCTCCGTACACGTGGAATTGGCCGGAC
Organism: Candidatus Phaeomarinibacter sp.; assembly: GCA_050042885.1. GTDB lineage: Bacteria > Pseudomonadota > Alphaproteobacteria > CGMCC-115125 > CGMCC-115125 > Pyruvatibacter. Next base: position 8,889 of record JBHJJF010000002.1, on the reverse strand, counting down.
GCAAAGCCGAGTAAAGGGTCGCAGTTAGAGGGTCAACAGTGCCATCAGCAAGTCCGGATCGAAGGGCCGCGGCCTGTTGCGGTTCAAGTTCAGGCTCTGCGGTTACATCGAATGTGCCATCGGTGGCTCGGGTCATTTTGAGTTCACGCACACCAAAGCGCGTGTCTGAAAAGTTCCGGAAACTGATCGGCGTTGGCCCGTCACCTGAAAGAGACCCCGCCGCTTGCGATTCAAACCGGGCGCGCAGAAGGCTGTCGGCAATCCCCGAGGATAGCCCGACTGAAGAAATCTCGTAGGAGTCATGGGACAGTTTCGCCGTCGTCTCAAGCGTCGCGAGATGAAGGCCCGCCCCATAGAACTCATAAACCAGCGAGATGGCGTCATCTCCCTGGCTGCTCGATGTTTCTTCTGTCGCAGGCGTGTCCGTGGTGGCCGCCGATAGAGGCAATGCAACAACCATTGAGAGCGTCAGGGCACCTCCCAAGCGCGCCGTCCAACCTCCAGAACGTGAACATCGTCCTGAGGACTTGTGAGTCAGAAGTCTAGAATCTCGCGCCATGGGGCATCTCCCGTACCTATCGCGGGCGTGGCTTAGCATCCATCGTCCTGAAACGAGGCTCCAATCTGTACCCCGTCCTATTAGTCTTCGCGATTCGCCGTGCTTCGGATCACCGCGCCGCCGTATGGCGTGGGAGCAATAATGCGGACTGGCACGAGAAACCCTGCGGATTCCATAGGTGCGAGCCAGACTTCGACCTTCTGCGGGTCTTCCTTCAGCTCGGTCATTGCTCTGGCACTATAGCCTGCAACCGGCGTCAATCGCCCTTCACATTTATGCGCGGGGCCGGAGTAGCCTTCATCAGCTTCGATGTCGGTTTCGCCTTCATAATCGACAGAGATGTCAAACCTCCGCCAGCCGTCAAAAACCGGAACGGTGCTGCCGCAGGGCGTTGCGGCGTCTGATGAGGTGAGAGCCAAAAGGGCGCTCACCGGATCAAGTGCGCCCTTTTTATGGAACGCGGACAGAGGGCCTGGTTTCTTCTGGGGCGGCGGCAGGGCCAGGACACTGACCGGACCCGTTTCATTGAAGGTGATCTGCAACTGGCTGGACTGGCCGGCGGCGGTCACATAGTCGGAAGTGAATATCTGCGGCTTGATGGCTTTTTGTTCCTGTGCGCCTGCTGCGAAGAGGGTCAGGGTTGCCTCCTCCGTCGCGCCGGCCACTTCTTCAGTGTTGATCTGTGTTTCCAGCTGATAGCGCTCAGGTGCCACATCGGCTGCCAGCGACATGGTGCCGATCTTCGCGCCGCCCACATACACAACGTAGTCAACAGTCACGGCTGCATTTGCAGGTGACCCGTTGGTTCCGGCGGTCATTGCCACGGCAAATCCGACTGCTATCAATGCCAGTGCTGCAGGTGATCGCATGGATTTGCCTCATGTGGGTGCGGATAGCCGAGCGGCCTAGAGAACAGGCGTATAGCCATAGCGCGTTTGCGTGTCTGTTTTACAGCCCCGCATTTTTGAGCCGTTAGTGCCTAGCGAGCCGTGAGAGAAGCGTGGCTGGCGTTTGCACTGGACACCGAAAACCGGGTGCTGCGGGCAACCAGTGTGCCGATCGGTGTGCCCACTTCGATGCGCGCGGGGACAAGAGCATCTGCGCCTGCGATCGGTGCCAGCCAAACCGTAATGGGCATCGGGTCCTTTCGCATTTCGCGAATGGTCTTGCGCTTGTATCCGGCGATCGGGCGAAGATAGGCGTTGCACTTGACCGCGAGGCCTGAATAACCCTTTTCCTGATCCAGCTCACTCATATCCTCAAATGACATGACGAAGTCATAGCGGCGGCGGCCGTCATATACCGGGATGCGGCGGTTGCAGGCTTCGGCTGACGGTGTAGCCACTGGCACGATGATCGCCGATAGCGGATCGACGGAATTTTTGAGATGGATGGCCGTTGTCGCAACCCGGCTGGAATTGTCATAGGCGGGCTCAGCGGCCACTAGCGGCAGGCCTTGTGGGTCATAGGTCATGTCTACTTTCTGCAGGTCGTCCTCACTTGCAGCGTAGGAGTGAAACTTCGCCGTCTGCATAAGCCGGGCGCTGCGCGTGCCCTGGGTCTTGAGGTCGAACACGGTCTTGAACAGATGATCTGTGATGCCTTCTGTCTTGATGGTGCTGTTCGCGGTGTAGCTGGTTTCGCCGAAGGCGGCCTGCATGGAAATTGAACCAAATTTGAGACCGCCCAGCCGCGCGTCCATGTAAATGTCAATGTTGGTGGTTGGTTCGCTATCGACCATTGGGGCGACGGTACGGACTGTCTCAGAGGCTGCCGCCGGAGCGGCTACTGCGATAGCGGCAATGCCGAGGGTTGCAAAGGCAACAAGGATTGCAATCAGATGGAACGGCAGGGGGCGGCGCTGCGGAACGTCGCCGCAATTTCCGTCTTGGATGCCGGATTGCTTCAAAACTGCTTCTGTATTGCTCATTTCAGCCCCTCTGCCGCTTTGGACCCTGTTCCGGGGAAATGGTCCGGGCGGCCTTGTCCTGTGGTCGGCCTTGGTGCCGATACGAGGCGCATTAAGGGTTTTGGCGTGTGAACCGAACCTGAACAGGTGTGGGCCGCTCATGTAGCGGCTGGTTTGAGTGAAAAAGGGGCTCAAATCGCGGCCAAATAAAGCTGTTGGGCTTGACGCAAAGGGCTTGTGCGCCCTATACCCGCGCCTTCTTATCCGCTTTGAAACACGAATTCAGGAGGTGGGCATGGCTCGCCGCTGCGAACTTACGGGCAAAGGTGTGATGACTGGCAACAATGTCAGCCACGCAGTCAACAAGACCCGCCGCCGTTTTCTGCCGAATCTCTGCAACGTAACGCTGTCGAGCGACGTGCTTGGCCGTTCGGTGAAGGTGCGCGCCAGTGCTGCTGCGCTTCGCTCCGTGGAACACAAGGGCGGCCTTGATGCCTTCCTTGCCGCCTCTAAGGAAGCCAACCTGTCGCTGAACCTTCCGCGCATGCGGCGCGAAATCGTCAAGGCGCAGGCCGAAGCCGCAGCCTAACCGGCTCATATAGCTGTTGCATATCTGAATTAGGGTCCGCCCCACATCGTGGGAGCGGGCCTTTTTTCGTTTGTTTTGCCGGGCATTGTCGCCGAAGTCGCGCTGAAATGGGCTAGGATCGGCCACGGCGCTGCATCTGGGGGTGCGGTGTCATCTGGCATGACCACTGCATCGCCTGCTCGAAGCGAAACCACTCAGGCAAAGCCGGGAGAGCAGGTATGGTTATGGCAGAAGGCCGTTTTCACCAATCGATGGATCAAAAGCCGAGCGCAATGGCGGAATTCCTACGTTTTCTGGGATCCTTGATGATTCCGACCACGCTGCTTCTGGCAGCGGTCGTGGCCGGATTCCTTGATCGCGAAACGCCCGTGTCCCTGCTTGGGTCTTTGTCCGTTACAGGCTTGCAGTTTGATCCGGGCAATTGGTTCACCTTGGGACATGTTTGGGTCTTTGCTCTCTTTATGATCGTTAACCTCACAGGCCGCCGGCACGGCGCCTCTGTTGCTACGGCGTCGGTGGCTCTGGCTGGGGCTCTGCTGGGCCTTGTGTGGGGCTATGCCGTTTTTGGTGATGCCCATGTGGTCATGCCCGCAGACATGATCGTGGCCCTTGGGAACCAGACGATGGTGCTGGCAGTCACATTGTCGGTCGCACTGGGCCTGCTGCTGAACATCGTTGTGTTTGATCTGGTGCGTGGGCGCCCGTGGTGGAAAGCCCCGTTGCTGGCCCCGCTCTTTGGCGGCGCGGCCATGGTGGCGCTGTTTCATGCACTGGCCGACAGCGTGCTGACGGGTAGCTATGCCGACAGGCTCGTGTCGCACCTAGCGGTGGTCGCTCTGGCCACACTGCTCATGGTTGTCGTCTACCATGCGCTGCGATCTGTCATTCAGCCGCGGTCTGGTTACGGTGGTGCCTAGTTCTGCTTTTGCGGTTCAGTCAACTCGAACATCAGGAGTAGGGTGCGCTGTAGTGGATTGAAGTTGTCATCGGACACCACATAGACCAGCGTCCGACCGTCCGGCGTCGTTCTCACTGCAATACCTTCCATGTTGTCGATGGTCTGACCGGCTGTTGATCGATAGATGATGTTTCCGTCAAGCGGGGCACCCTGCTCCAACGTGCTAGCGGGGATGCGGCGTATCTGAGCGCCGACGCCACCAAGTGTGCTGAAGCGTCGTTCGAGGGTCAGCAGGTCGCCAGAGGGCAGCAGAGCCATGTCCGTCAGGTCAAAGGGTGCGATTCGCTTCAGGCTGACAGATACTCTGTCGCCGTCTTTGACGCGCCATCCCTTTATTTGGTCCTCTGCACCCATTGTGGCCTCGGTGATGGCCAGCAGCGAGCCATCGGGCAGACTTGCCAGGGCTTCGAGACCCTTGTTGTTGACCGCATCTTTGAGCTCAGGGATGATCGGCAAGGGCTGTGCAATTGCCTCAAACCCCTCGCCGGCCAGATCGTAGGCCCAGACACGGTGCCGGCGTTCAAATGAGACCGCGATGCGCCCGTCGGGCAGCGCCACCATGGCCTCCGCGTCGCCCATGCGCTTGTTGCCGGCGATCGATTGCCCATTTGTATCCAGCATGGGCGCGAGGGTAAGACTGCTAATTCCAGCGAGTGCTTTGCCGCTGTAGGCGAGCGACGCCGTCAGCCACATGCCGGTGTCTGTTACCGCAATCAAACTCTTGCCGTTGTCAGCCACGCGCAGGCCCGAAATGCCGCCGAAGCGATCATCATCAGACCGCACGACAAGCCCACCGCGGTAAAAGAACGGGCTATCGCCGGCGGGCGACCGCAAGGCGTCATCGGAGTCTGAGGGGTTGAGAGCGACCTGCCCGTAGGCAACAGGTACAGCATCTGCTGTTGATGCATGTGCGCATGGAGAGGCCAGCGCTACCATCAGCCCCAGAACACAAGTTGCGTGACGGTGACGCGGGCGCATTGGCGTTTCCCGATTACTTTGCGGCAGGAACAGCTCGGGGTGTGGGCACGGTTTGTGGCGGTACTTTGGGCATCCCATCAGTGCGACGTGGGGTTGCTTTAGCGCCTTTGGGGTCATCCTCAAACAGTTCGGCCAGTTTCTCTGTCATGGCACCGCCAAGCTGTTCGGCGTCTACAATGGTAACGGCGCGCTTGTAGTAGCGGGTCACGTCATGGCCGATGCCGATGGCAATCAGTTCGACAGGCGACTTGGCTTCAATCTGCTCGATGACTTCGCGCAGATGACGTTCCAGATAGTTGCCGGAGTTGACCGACAACGTGCTGTCATCCACAGGCGCCCCGTCCGAAATTACCATCAGAATCCGGCGCTGTTCAGGGCGTGCCAGCAGGCGATTGTGCGCCCAGATGAGGGCCTCACCATCGATGTTTTCCTTCAGCAGACCTTCGCGCATCATCAGGCCGAGATTACGTCGGGCGCGACGCCAGGGCGCATCAGCGGCCTTGTAGATGATATGGCGCAGGTCATTGAGACGGCCAGGTGACGCGGGCTTGCCGGCAGAGAGCCAATGCTCGCGGGACTGGCCACCTTTCCAGGCGCGCGTGGTGAATCCGAGAATTTCTGTCTTCACAGAGCACCGTTCCAATGTGCGCGCCAGAATGTCCGCGCACATGGCTGCTACGGTTATGGGTCTGCCGCGCATGGAGCCTGAATTGTCCAGCAGCAGCGTCACGACCGTGTCGCGGAAGTTCATGTCCTTTTCAATTTTGAAGGACAGGGGGTGCATGGGGTCAATCACAATGCGGCTCAGGCGCGCTGCATCCAGCATGCCTTCTTCAAGATCGAACTCCCAGGTGCGGTTCTGTTTGGCCTGAAGGCGGCGCTGTAGGCGGTTGGCCAGCCGTCCGACGCCGCCCTGCATCTGCTGCAGTTGTTGGTCGAGATACTGGCGCAGGCGGCCAAGCTCTTCCATGTCGCACAAGTCTTCTGCGGCAATTACTTCGTCATTGGCGGCTGAATAGACCTTGTAGCCAATGCCGCGAGTATTATCCGCCGTGCCGTCCGGGCGCCAGGGCTGCTGGCCTTCGGCGCTGTCGTCCGGCTCGCCTTCGACCTGCTGGTCCTCGGCTTCCACTTCAACAGCCTGTTCGTCGCCGTCGTCCGGGTCGCCTTCAGCCATCTCCAGCTGCTCGGCGGTCATGCCTTCGGCCTGTTCGGCTTCGCCGCCCTCGACGTTTTCTTCGCCCGGCGCATCCCCGTCTTCGTTATCGTCGCTGTCTTCGTCTGACTGGTCGGGCGTATCGCCCAGTTCGTCCGCCATATCCAGATCGGCAATGATGTCGCGCGTGGCGCGGGCGAACGCTTCTTGATCATGGCAGAGGTCATTCAGGCGGGCGATGTCCTCGCCGGCTTTTTCCTCAACCCATGGGCGCCACATATCGACCATGTTTCGGGCGGTCTCAGGGGGTTCCGCACCGGTCAGTTTTTCGCGCACCAGCATGCTCACCACCTCTTCGATCGGCGCATCCACGCGATCGGTGATGGTGGAGAAGCCGCGCTTGTCGCATCTGTCTTCAAGGGCGGCTGTCAGATTATTGGCAACGCCCTTCATGGCGTTTGCGCCAAGCGATTCTACACGCGCAGTTTCAGCGGCCTCGAAAACTGCCCGCGCGGTCCCGCCGGTCGGCATCAGCTGCTGGTGCGTTCCATCATCATGATAGGCAATGCGCAAGGCGATTGAGTCTGCAGAGCCGCGGCAATTTGCGACTTCGCCTTCGGGAAGCTCGCGGCTTGGCAGGGGCAGGCGAACGGTTGTCCCGCGCAGGCTGGCCGGCTCGGTGCCGAAATTCACCGTCAGGTCGTCGCGGCCCGCAATGGAGCGCAGTGCCTGGGTGACTGCCCGCTTGAAGGGCTCGACCGGATTTTCCTTGGTGCTCGACACGTGTTGCCTGCTGAACTGAGTTGCGCCTTACGCGATCTGAAGAGTAGCAGCTGATTGCGGCAGTTCTTCGCCGAAGCAGCGTTGGTAAAACTCTGCCACGGTGGCGCGTTCCAGCTCATCACACTTGTTGAGGAAGGTGACCTGAAAGCCGAAACCGACATCATGGAAGATATCCGCATTCTCAGCCCAGGTGAGCACCGTCCGCGGGCTCATCACGGTTGAGATGTCGCCGTTCATGAAGGCGTTGCGGGTCAAATCCGCGACACGACCCATGGCGGCAACGGTCTTCTTGCCTTCTTCGGTCTGATAGTGCTTGGCCTTGGCCACCACGATGTCTGTCTCGTGATCATGATCCAGGTAGTTCAGGGTCGTGACAATATTCCAGCGGTCCATCTGGCCCTGGTTGATCTGCTGCGTGCCATGATAGAGACCCGACGTGTCGCCCAGCCCGATGGTGTTGGTTGTGGAGAACAGACGGAACGAGTCATGCGGCCGCAGGACCTTGTTCTGGTCAAGCAGGGTCAGCTTGCCGGACACTTCCAGAATACGCTGGATCACGAACATAACGTCAGGGCGGCCGGCGTCATATTCGTCAAACACCAGTGCTACCGGGTGCTGCAGAGCCCACGGCAGAATGCCTTCGCGGAATTCTGTCACCTGCTTGCCGTCCTTGAGGACGATGGCGTCCTTGCCGACGAGATCAATACGGCTCACGAGGCTGTCCAGGTTGATACGGATGCACGGCCAGTTCAGGCGCGCGGCCACCTGCTCGATGTGGGTCGACTTGCCGGTGCCGTGATAGCCCTGAACCATGACGCGTCGGTTGTGGGCAAAGCCGGCAAGGATCGCCAGCGTGGTTTCACGGTTGAAGAGGTAGTCTTCATCCAGATCAGGGACGTAGTCGTTGCGCTCTTTGAACGCGGGGACCATCAGGTCTGTATCAAAGCCAAAGACGTCTTTGGCGGACACTTCCGTGTCGGGACCGTGGGTCGGCATGATTCCGGTAGGGGTTTCGGTCATAGGACTGACAACTGCTCTTCTTCAACAACATTGAATGTGACGTTTGCCACACACGTGAACCCGCGCGTGGGATGGTTCCCCGCGCGAAAAGTGACTTTTCCGGGCGATTGTCTCAACCCGGAAGGGTTTAAGGCAACATATTGACCGGTTAGCGCCAATAGCACATGCAAAATAGCCGATATGCTTGTGGACCATGCAGTTGCGTATGCGCAACATGACCCTAAGGCGTCCAGAACGCGCGGCACTCTAGCAAAATCTTGAGGTCCGCTGGAACCCACCTTGGGGCTTAGAGGTAACCTGTTGATTTCAGGTAGTTGTAAGCCTCTAGGACGCTACCGAAACGGTCTTCTGTGGACCTGTCGCCGCCATTTGCGTCCGGATGATGCTTCTTTACCAACCGCTTGTACTTAGCCTTGATTTCGTTCGGAGTGGCCTCCGCGTCAAGGCCGAGCGTGGCAAGAGCTTTGCCTTCCTTGGGGCGCAGCCGGCGGCGTGCCTTGCCGTCTGCCTTGGTCGTGCCGCCATCCGCAGCAAAACCATGAGGGTCATAGACCGTGGGGTCTGCCTCGGAGCCGACAAAGCCGAATTTACTGGCGGCCGCCGCACCCCGGTTGGAGCCGATACTCCAGGTCGGGCGGTGGCCGGTTGAGGCTTCCTTCTGGAACCGGCGCACGTCAGCATCGGACATGCCGTCAAAATAGTTCCACGACTTGTTGAATTCCTTGATGTGCTCGGCGCACAGCCAGCGGTACTTGCGGGCGTCGCCCGTTGCGGCCTTGTCCATCGGGGCCTTGTGTTTGCCCTCCTTGTCACAGCCAGGCCAGGCGCAGTCGTGCTTGCGCGCACGTCTGGCAGCGGCTGCCTCCTCCGCCGCGTTGCGCGAGCGGGGGGGTACCTTGACGAAGTCTTTGTATTTGTCCCAGGAACTCATGATCTA
>JBHJJF010000001.1:0-41395 GCA_050042885.1 Candidatus Phaeomarinibacter sp. | reverse complement strand
CTTCCACAGTTCGTGACTTGGAAGAGTAAAGGGGCAGACACATCCCCCTAGGCAGGGACCATCGGGGCCCAGAATGATTGGCATGTCGCCGGTAAAGTCAATTGTCCCTACTGCATAGGCATTGTCGTGAATATTGGACGGGTGCAATCCAGCTTCGCCCCCATCCTCTCTGGCCCAGTCAGGCTTGGGTCCGACCAAACGGACCCCTGTTCGAGCGCTATTGAAGTGCACTTCATACGATGTGCTGAAGAGCGTCTCGATATCACCTTCGGTGAAGAAGTCAGGGGCTCCATGAGGGCCGTAAAGAACCCCAAGCTCCCAATCGCGAGTGAGTTCAGGTCGGCTTTCAGGTGGGATGCACGGCAGCGCGGTGGCACGGGCACCTTTTCGGTTCAATCGAACCACGTCGCCGGTCCGCAACTGCCCTGTCGCATGACCGCCAAAGCCGCCCAGAATGAATGTTGATCTGCTTCCAAGGTAAAGCGGGGCATCGATCCCATTGCGAATGGCCAGATATGTCCTATTGCCTGTGCCTTCGATTGCGCCAAGCGTCAGAGTCTGTCCAGCCGATACTTGCACTGTCTCCCAACAAGGCACATCGACGTCATCAAGTGTGGCGGACATGGGTGCGCCTGTAAGTGCGATAGTGGCGTCTGCAGTAAACCGCAAACTTGGCCCGGTCACCGAAAACTCAAGCCCGGCGGCGGACTCCTCATTGCCAACCAGCCGATTGGCCAGGCGGAAGGACAGATCATCCATTGGCCCACTAGGCGGAACTCCGACGGCCCAATACCCCACACGGCCGGGAAGATCCTGAACACTCGACTGTGCACCAGCAGCCAGCACTTCGATTCGACAAGGTTGATAGTCGAACTCGCCAAGAACGCGGGTTGCAACATTGGCTTCGCAGAACATTTTTGATGCCGCAATTGCGCCCAGGTAATCCAGATTGGTTTCTATGCCGTAGAGCGATGTCTCCTCGAGGGCTCTTTGAAGCTTCTCCAGGGCATCAACTCTGTCCCTGCCGCTCACGATGAGTTTGGCAAGCAGAGAGTCGTAGTAAGAAGTTACGACGGTGCCGGTTTCGATCCACCCGTCCACACGGGCTTCCCCACCAAAGCCAACCTCTGTCAGCCTTCCGGCACTCGGCATAAAGTTTTTGCCCGGATCCTCGGCATTGATCCTCACTTCGATAGCGGCACCTGATGAAGTCGGGTTTATCTCATCCAGCGGTTGCATGGTCCCGCCCGCCAAACGCACCATCCACTCAACAAGGTCAATTCCAAAAACCTCTTCGGTAACACCATGCTCAACCTGTAGCCGTGTGTTGACCTCAAGGAAGTAAAACTTCTTCTCCTGGACGTCATAGATGAACTCGACCGTCCCAGCGGACGCGTAGGACACAGCGCGGCCCAAGTCGCGTGCAGAATCGGCGAGGGCGGTGCGTTGCTCCTCCGAGATGCCGGGCGCTGGTGTCTCCTCCACAACTTTTTGGTTTCGCCTCTGCAGCGAGCAATCTCGCTCGCCAAGAGCAAGAACATTGCCCTTGCCATCGCCAAATATCTGCACCTCGATATGACGAGCATCGCTCACAAACTTTTCCAGAAATACACCGGCATTTCCGAAGTTGTTTTCTCCCATGCGCCTGACTGAATCGAACGCGTTTTCAAGGTCCATTTCAGACTGACACAGTTGCAGACCGATACCGCCACCACCCGCCGTGCTTTTGAGCATGACGGGATATCCAATCTCGTCTGCAGCAGCCAGCGCCTCGGGCAGGCTGGTAAGCAGTGGCGTACCGGGCAGAAGGGGCACACCAGCATCTTGGGCGAGGGCGCGCGCGGTGTGCTTTGTTCCGAATTCACGCAGATGTTCTGCGCGTGGACCGATGAACGCCACGCCTGCTTCATCCAGCCGATTCACAAAATCAGCGTTTTCGCTCAAGAATCCGTAGCCGGGGTGAACCGCGTCCACACCGGCCTCTCGGCAGATTGAGAGAATTCTTGGGATGTTTATATAGCTCTCAGAAACCGGCGCTGGACCAACACAATAGGCTTCGTCGGCTTGTCGGACATGAAGCGAATGACGATCTGCTTCCGAGTAAATGGCGACGGATCTCACCCCCATCGCCTTAAGGGTCCGGATGATGCGGCAGGCAATCTCGCCTCTGTTGGCGACAAGAACAGATTTGAACATTTCAGTTAAACCTCCCCTGGTAGCCGCGGGTCACGCCGGCGTCCCATCCCAGATCAACATGTCGATCGGGGTTGGGTTATAGGCGTTGCAGGGATTGTTCAGCTGCGGGCAGTTTGAAATCAGAACAAGCACGTCCATCGCAGCATGCATTTCAACATATTTGCCTGGCGCACTGATGCCGTCTTCGAATGTCAGGCCACCGTTGGGCGTCACCGGAACATTCATGAAGAAGTTGATGTTGTGCGTGATGTCTCGTTTCGACATGCCGTGCATGTCATTCTCCGCAACCGCCAGCAGCCAACTGTCGCGACAAGCGTGCATGTATTTCGTATCATGCGCGTATCGCACGGTATTGGATTCAGTTGCACAAGCGCCGCCCAAAGTGTCATGGCGACCGCAGGTGTCAGCTGTTATTTCCAGCATCACATTGTTCTCGGTCGAAAGAAGCTTTGACCCAGCGGTGAGATACACATTGCCCTGTTCACGGATCGTATCAATTGCGCTGTAGCGCTCTGTTGGATCGGCTGCACTATAAAACAGCGTGTCTGCAGCTTGGTTCCCTTCCAGGTCCAGAATTCTAAGAACCTGGCCCTTTTTGACGACGTACATCCAGTAGTCGCCGGCTTCCAGGGTCTGGCGATAGACTGCATTATCGGGAGCGAGATAGCTTTCCTTGATCATGAGCCTAGTTCCCGCCCAGCGATGGCAGCGAAACGCTAAGCCCGCGACGATAGAGCTCCGTATTTTCAAATCCACGACCGTTCTCAGGGCGGGATGTCCTGCAAAAATCATCTTCGGCGACAGGTAGTGCTTCAAAGAGTTCGCAATGTATGGGCTTGGGTGAGTAGGTCGGCGACGGGTCCAATGGATGGGGGCAAGTGTGAAAAAGCACCAAGGTGTCCATCTCGAAGCGCAGCTCAACACGGGCACCAGCTGATGAGACGTCAGGATCAAATCCAAGTGCGCCATCGATATCGGTTCTGACTGTGCTGAACCAGTTTACATTGGCGGCCAAATCTTTTTTGCCGAGCCCGTACTTCGCAGCCTCTACAAGAAAACTGTCCAGACCATTTTGAGCGCGCTCGTTTCGATAGTGTTGATAGGTCAAGGAGCCGTAACGGCTCTTCAGACTTGCGCGCGTGCTATTGCCACAAACCGTGTCATGCCAACCGTGAGTGTCTTCTACGATGGAGCAGAAAATCCTCCCCATGTCCGAGTAGAGGCAGTTGCCTCTGGTTAGCTTAAATGTGTGCTGGCATTTGAGAGTGTCGGGTGCATTGTAGCGTTCCAACGGGTTCGCCGGGTTGTAGAAGAGCATTCCGACATTGGCGCCACCTTCGATATCCGTAAGGCGCAGCGTAAAGCCCGCTCTAATGGTCAAAGACCAATGCGCGCCTCCCTGCATGTTTTCACTGTGGATGATTTCACCTTGATCGGTCTCGGATTGGGGTCTCATAGACACCTCCATCTGGTCGAAGCCGGCCTACAAAGCCGTTCGTTTCACACCAGGTCGTCCTGGGCCATGTCTCGTGAGGTGGCTTTTCGCCAACCGCCGGGTCGTCCCGGCGAGAACAGACTGTCATCCTGCCGCCGCCTCCTTTGCCTTGAGATCGGCAATAAAGGGCGCGGGTTCGGTCAGGGTAGCAAATGCAATTGACGCGCCGTAGCGCTTTAGCTCTTCTTCTCTCTTGCGTTTGCGGTCAAAGGCCACAACCCGGGTGCCAAGATAAAATGCCTCGCTTAGATCGTGCGTGACCATGAAGACGGTCATTTTGGTATCCCACCAAAGCCGCAGCATCAGGTCGTGTACTTCAGAACGTATGCCGGGATCAAGAGCTCCAAACGGCTCATCCAGAAGCAGAATACGGGGCTTCTTTATAAGCGCCTGCGCAATGGCCAGACGTTGCTGCATACCCCCGGAAAGTGCCGAAGGATATTTGGTTGCAGATTCAGCAAGTCCTACCCCCTCCAGTATTTCCATTGCTTCTGAACGCGCGATGCGCCTTGCACGCCCGTGCAGCCGACCGAAAACACCGCCGCGCTCAATTTCAAGCCCAAGCATGACGTTCTCGACCGCTGTTAGATGCGGAAAAACCGAGTACTTCTGGAAAACGACGCCCCGGTCGGGTTCCGGATTGGGCGCAATCGCTTTGCCATCAATCAGGATCGTTCCACGCGTTGCTCTTTCTTGACTCAGCAGAAGTCGAAGAAACGTCGACTTTCCACACCCGGACGGGCCTACGAGAGAAATGAATGAGTGAGAAGGCACCTCAAAGTTGATGCGCTCAAGCACAATCTGGTCGCCATATTCCATCCAAACATCCTGGACGCTTACTTCAGTCATGCTGGCGTCCTTTGGCTGGCGAACCACGGGTGGGCCCAGCCTTGGTACTTGCGCAACGCATAGTCAAAGCTCACGGCCAGGAACGTGATCCAGAAAACGTATGGCAGGATGACGTCCATCGCGAGATATCGCCTAAGAAGAAAAATCCTATAGCCGAGGCCGCTTTGCGCAGCGATGGCCTCTGCCGCAATGAGGAAAAGCCACGCAGCCCCCAACGACAGGCGTAAGGTATCGATAATACGCGGCAACATCTGAGGAAGGACAATCCGCCAAGCGATATGCCAGGTTGATGCTCCGAGGGTCTGTGCCTTGACGATTTGCTCAGAAGGAAGTTCGGAAACGCGAAGAGCAATGTCGCGTGTCATGTACGGGGCAATACCAAAGACGATCAAAACAACTTTGGATACTTCTCCCAACCCGAAGGTGATGAAGAGAATCGGCAATACGGCCAAAGGCGGAATCATCGCAAACACGGCAATGAAGGCAGACATGGTATGACGGGCATAGGGGATGAGGCCAACAGCAATGCCAATTATGGCGCCCATAACGGTCGCGAGGAGCACACCAGCGCCTAACCGCGACAGGCTGGCAACTGTGTCTTCCCATAGCAAGTAGCTGCCAGTTCTCCTATCCGGCTCGAACGCCATGCGCTGTATGGCATCCGCGATCGCGTTGAAGCTTGGAAGGAGTTTGTCGTTCGGGTTCTCAGCCAACCTAATCTCTGAACCGACGCTATAGGCCACTAGAAAAAGCGCGAAGGGCGCAAGTGCTAGAAGCCGTCCAGCCGCCGGTCCAGGATGTCGGTTGATAAGCCGTTCGCGTCGTGAAGAGGGCATGAGAGTGCCTACTTTCCAGAGTTTAGTTGTGATGCGAACGGCTCATTCACTCTGCAGCTACAGCGTGCCATCAGCAGCCATGCTCATGTAGTCGGCGTTGAATCGGAACTTCACATTCGCTTCATCGCCAAGGATCGATCCATCAGGAAAGCCGATACCGACAATGTCCGGGCTTGAGGCACCATCCCCGAGCAGACCGCGTTCGAAGAGGAACATTCGCACCGCCTGCATGGTCGTCTCGACATCCTTTGATGTTGTGAAAGTCACCGCATCGGATGGCTCTGCGAACATCTGTGTCGAGGCGAGCTGCATGTCATATCCAGCAAGGTCGGTACCTGATGCTTCGCCCATGGCGGTGCGAGCGGCCTCACCCTCAGGTGTATCCGACAACATGATGGACATAGTCTCGTACCATGCGCCAACGAGCGCTTTGCCGAAGGCCGGGTTGTCCGCCAAAGTCTCAGTATTAACGGCGGTAAGGTCCATGATTTCACCGGGGATGTCCGAAGAATCGAAGACCTTGGTCGCACCTGGCGTTTCCAGAATTTCTGCAACCAGCGGGTTCCAGGTCACCACGGCAGTTACGTCATCAGTCTGATATGCGGCAATCATATCTGCGTCTGAGGTATTGATGACACTTATGTCTTTTTCAGCTTTGTCGATGCTCTCAAGTGCCCGTGCCAGCAGATAATGTGAGACCGAAAGCTCTACCAGATTGACGTTCTGACCGACGACCGCCTCGAGCGTATCTGCATCTTTGAGAATGAGCGCATCGTTTCCGTTTGAGAAATCCCCAACGATCAACGACGTAGTATCAACACCGCCCACAGATGGGATCGCCAGCAGATCCATGTTTGTGGCCGTTACGCCGTCAAAGGCACCAGCCGTGTACTGATTTATGGACTCGATATAGTCGTTGAACTGAACAACCTCGATTGTGATGTCGTACTTGTCGGCCCACTTGTCGACAATTCCCTGATCAGCGGCCCATCCCCATGGCATCCAGCCAACATAGATCGACCAAGCCAGCTTGAACTCCGTTTTCTCCTCCGCCATCGCGGCGGAAGCCCCTGCGAGCCCAATACTCGCAGACGTCATGAGGGTGATCAGTAGTCGTGAAAAACTCTTCATAGCCTATACTCCATTGTAGGTCTTGGAGTTTGGAGGTCGCGGCGGGCCGGACGCTGTTTTTCCAAACGCGTAGACCTCCCGAGCTTTTGTCCCGCCGTGTACCCAACCGCTGTTAACCGGTAGGGCCGCAGCTCTCGGACCAGTCACCGACAAATCTTTAAGATCACTGTCGGCCGGAACCCTAGCTGCTACTGCGAGTATCAACTCAAGAAGCGTGCCAAACGAGATACGCCCCATTTCTGCTGGTTTAGATTACTCCGTACACACCAATGCCTATTGCCTGGTCAACTCTAGGCACGAATGCCCGATTCATGGTCAGGCCATGCAAGCAACTGACTGATGAGAACGGTCAGTCTGTTCAGGTCTTGTATGTGGAAGCGCTGAACCGTGGCGCATCGAACCGACACGCCATGGCTGGCTACCGACGGTTGCTCAGGTTGATGATCGAGCAAGCGGACACGTTCAGTGTGAAGATGGCATCAGAGTTTGGAAACGGCCGCCATAGCTGCCGCCGTTCTGTTTTCAACGTTCATCTTGCTAAAGACCTGTTCAAGATGCTTGTTAATAGTCCTGGGGCTGCAGCCCATAATCTCGGCGATGTCGCGGTTGGCCTGGCCCCGCGTTAGCCACAGCAAGACCTCTGCTTCTCTTTTCGTAAGACCGAAACTATCGCGTAGCGCGGCGATGGACGTATCGGTGTCCTCATCAGAGCGCTCAATGCTTAGTTCAATGAGAAACTCATCACGTTCGACACTGCCGAGAAGCTTGGCAATCATCGTCTTTCCGGTGAGCCCTTCGACCTTGGCAGCACCAACCGCCAGCAGAGCAACCGAGGCCAAGGGTCCGCTTAGACTGGGCATCTCCACGCCTGCTGAAATTGCGAGACCAGGCATAAGCTGTTTTAGCAGTTGATCCGCTGGAGTGTTCCACCAGGACGGTATTCCGCTAGCTGTAACAGCCATTAGGGGCGTGCCGGTGAAATCCAACGCATGTCGCGTGGATCTAACCATGCGAGACTGCGTAATTTGCGACAGGAGTCTGGCGGTAAGTTCTTCAACACGAAACGGTTTGGTAATGTAGTCGGTGCCACCCGCCGTAAAGCCACGCACAATGTTTTCCGTGTCTTTAAGACCAGTCATGAAGATGACCGGAATGCTGGCCCACTCGGGGTTCTGCTTTATTTGCCGACATGTCTCGAAACCATCAAGACCCGGCATAACCGCGTCCATCAGAATTCCGTCAGGTGTGATCCTACTGAGAATGGAAAGTGCAGCGGTCCCGCTTGGCGCAACCAGTGCCGCAATGCCTGCATCTTCCAATACGTCCCGCAACAGACGAAGGGAATCTGTATCATCGTCAACTACCAGAAAGACCGGGCGTTCATCGGTGCTGCTAGTCATTTTCTAACAGCTTCTGGAGTTCAATCTGAAGCGTGTCAAAGTCGCAGCTTTCCGCTATTACGCGCATTCGATTCAGAGACAACTCGGCCTCCGGATGATGTATCGAAATATCATCGAGCGCATCCAATATACCCTTCGCATGGCCAATCTGCGCCAATTCTAGCAAATTGGTGATGTCGGCAGCGGCAAGCGTGGGCAGCTTTGTGGGCAGAACCGCCTCGGGGTCGGCCTCTTCTGCTTCAGAAGAAGACCGATAGACCCATTCCAGCCCGAAGATGGATTTGAGCTGGCCCATCAAAGTCGGAATGTGCACGGGCTTCATCAAATAGGCATCGTGAAATTCAGCTTCTTCCGCCCGTTTAGGATCGTTTCGGGCATTTGCCGAAACCATAATGATTTTGAGATTGGGATCTGCGCGTTTGCGAAGCTCTCGAGCGACAGCCCACCCGTCGATGCCCGGTAGCGATATATCAAGTAGAACGGCGTCGGGACTGCAGGTCCCAGCAGTAACGAGGCAGCCTTCACCGCTGTCCTCAGTCAGAACAAAAAGTCCGACTTGAGAGAGTGCTTCCCGCATGAAATCGAGGTGGTGGGTATCATCATCAACAATGAGTATCGTCCGTTTTGGTCCCTCATAGCCAACTATTGGCGTCCGAACTTTTTTCTCAGCCTTTGTGGGGTGCGTGATTGCGGGTAGGAAAATACGCACGGTGAAACAGCTTCCTGCGCCGGGTTGGCTGGTAACGGTGATTTCTCCGCCCATTGCTTCTACAAGCAGTTTCGTAATCGTCAGCCCCAAGCCTGAACCTTTTGCCTTGGCTCGCTGAGGAGAATCTAACCGCTCAAATGGAACAAAAATGCGATCAAGGTCATCGTCAACAATGCCAACGCCAGTATCGATGATGTCGAAGCGAGCCACTTCACCCGAATAGCTCAGTCTCAGGGTTACACTGCCAGCGTGGGTATATCGAATGGCGTTTGATACAAGGTTGATCAGCACTTGCCGAAGGCGTTTTTCATCTACGCGCACAATACGCGCCATGTGCTCCGGCTGTTCAAAAACGAACGATAGGCCTTTGTCCAGCGCCTGCAGCGTGAACATATCCACTAGTTGATCCAGAAAATCGCGAATCTGAATTTCGTCAGTGTAGGTTCTAAATTTTCCGGCTTCGATCATCGAAATGTCGAGGAGTCCGTCGACGAGGCTGGACAAGTGCGCGCCACTGCGTCGGATGACGCTGAGGCCGTGCTCGAGCTCTCGCGGCAGGCCAGGCTTGGTCTCAAGAAGTTGGGCATATCCAAGAATCGCGTTAAGCGGCGTCCTTAGCTCATGGCTGGTGCCCTGCACGTACTTGGTTTTTGCTTCATTGCGTGCTTCAGCAACGTCTTTGGCCTGCTGTAGTTCGGCATCAGAGTCTTGGCGTGCTCGGATCTCTTTGTAGAGCAGATCGGTCTGCGCATTGCTTTCAAGCCTCGCGGCCAAGCTGCTCTCTTTTGCAAGGAGAAAAGGCCAGATCGCAATCGCAATAACAAAAACGATGATGATGAAACAGGCAAAGAGCGTAGCTTCAATGGTGCCGCGATCCAGGCCGGGCGAATCTGCCAAGTGCAGGTATGTGAGGCTTAACAATATGGTTGCGAGCAGCACTCCAATTGCAAGAGCGCCAAGATACTTAAAGAGACGCGCATTCAATACGCTTGTGTTGAACTGAGGGCTAGGACCCGAACCGGTGTGTAAGATACTCGCTTCGCCCGGCGCATCATCGTGACTTTTGCACGCATCATGGCAACGCGCGTCCAATGCACAGCACAAAGAGCAAATGGGTGCCCCGTAAACTGGGCAGGACGCCATGTCCTCAGACTCAAAAGGATTTTGACAGATGCAGCACTCGGTTTCCTTGCCTGGCGCCGCGACCTCTATCACTGGGCGGGCCAGATAGTACTTTCCTTTGCTAAGCCATGCGATTAGCGGCGCCAGGAAAAAGGGCAGGACAAGCGATGCCAGCGTGGCATAGGGGCGGTTTTCGATGCCTGCTAGCCCGGCATAGATGGCTATACCCGTGAGCGAGGCAATTGCCATACTTACCGGACCCACCGGATTGAAATTATGAAGGTAAGCCCTCCTGAATTCGATCTTCCGTGGTGACAGTCCCAGCGGTTTGTTGATTGCAAGGTCTGCCGCGACGGTTGCCATCCACGCCAACGGAATGTTGGCGTATAGGCTGAGAGTCCGCTCAAAGGTCTGATAGATACCCAGCTCCATGAGCATCAGTGCCAATGACACATTGAAGAAAAGCCATACGACCCGCCCCGGATGGCTGTGCGTAAGGCGAGCAAAAAAGTTCGACCACGCAATGGAACCCGCATAAGCGTTGGTCACGTTTATCTTCAGCTGCGAGAGAATGACAAAAATGGCGGCCAAGCCGATGGCGAAGCCTGTGTCTCCAAACGCCTGACCAAATGCAAACAGATACATCTCCGTCGGCTGACCGGCTTGTTCAAACGAGAAGCCGATACTCAGCAACAAGACCGCAAAGAAAGATCCGAGCAACATCTTGAGCACACCAGGAATGACCCAACCCGGGCCGGCGGCCACAACTGATATCCACCATGCGAGCCGGTTTTTGCGCGTTTGCACCGGCATAAACCTTTGATAATCGACTTGCTCTGCGTTCTGAGCGACGAGGGGAAAAATAATGCTGCAGGCACTGGCAAACAACAGGATGTTAAAAGGCGTATCCGCGTCTCCTAACTGACCGGTAAAGGTGGTCCAATCGGCAAATGCCAGAGCTTCGGAATTTACCACCGAAATTACCGCAAGAATCTGCAGCATAAGCCAAACCGGCTGGGTCCAAGTCTGGAATTTGCTGAGGTACGTAAAGCCGTGCGTCACCAAGGGTAACACTACAAGAGCAGTCACCAAGTATCCGAGATAGGTTGGTATGCCCAGCCACATCTCCAGCGCCAGCGCCATGATGGCCGCTTCAAGAGCAAAGAAAATGAAGGTGAACGATGCATAGATAAGTGAGGTAACAGTCGACCCCACATAGCCAAACCCGGCACCTCTTGTGAGAAGGTCTACATCCAGGCCGTTGCGCGCTGCGTGATAACTCAGGGGCAGACCAAGCAGGAAGATGACGATGCCAACTGCTAAAATGGCGGTCAGGGCGTTGGTGAAACCGTAAGCCAACGTAATGGATGCGCCAATCGCTTCCAGCACAAGAAAAGACACAGTTCCAAGCGCTGTATTAGTGACCCGAAAAATGGATCCCCCTCGAGCCTTTCGCGCGGTGAAACGTAGGGCAAAGTCTTCAAGCGTTTCATTGACAACCCACTGATTGTAGCTGCGCCGTTCAGGAACAATTTTCTGTTTTGGGATAGCCAATTCTGCGGTCTCTCAGGGGTACGAGGTTGCTACGCGGATCCAGTGTCTTTGCGACCATGTATACGACTGAACAATCAGATTGTGCCGAGAAAATTGGTCAGCAGTACCCCTGTCCTTGAATCAACAGGGACAAATAAGCCGCAGTCTGGAGCGTTGGCCATCTTCTACTCTCGCGAGCACCGCGACATACGCACAATGACGTATTGCTGCGCCGCACCATGGATGTGAGCTTCCTGGGCGGGGCATGAACTGAATTGAAAACAGGAGATTCCCCGACCCGTTTTGACTCAACTCCTTGGGGGATTTCCATGACTCAACAAATCAGCAAACTAGGCGTCGCGCTGTGCAGTGGTGCAATCGGCGTAATGGCCGCAACATCATCAATGGCTGCGGACAAAGTATCCGGCAATCTCGGCGTTAGCTACAACTCGCACTTCATCTCATACGGCGCTGACGTTTGGGCTGGCGGCACTGAATTTTTCGGTGATCGATCAACGACCTTTGCTTTTGCCGATGTCAGCATTCAGGCGACTGACGATCTAAGCGTCTACACTGGTGTCTGGGCCGACATTAACGACAATACCAACAGCGCGATTGGCGGCACACTTCAGGAAGTCGACTGGTTTATCGGCGCCGCCTATTCGATCGACGCCGTGACGGTTTCAGCCACATACCAAGCGTGGCTTTATGCTGGA
Organism: Candidatus Phaeomarinibacter sp.; assembly: GCA_050042885.1. Classification (GTDB taxonomy): domain Bacteria; phylum Pseudomonadota; class Alphaproteobacteria; order CGMCC-115125; family CGMCC-115125; genus Pyruvatibacter. The sequence continues at coordinate 29,408 of JBHJJF010000001.1, read as the reverse complement.
GATGTCGAGGAAATCCTTGACTTCGGCCTGTCTTACGATGACTCGGCGCTGCTCGGGGACTGGGCAATGAGCCCCTCCGTCACCTGGCACATTCGTACACAAGGCAATGGCACGCAGGCTGAAGGCTCAGTGCTTGTTCTGGGTGTTTCGCCAGGGTTCGACCTGACGGAAACAGTTTCAGTCAGCATTCCGGCCGGCATTGGCATCTTCCTTGATGATGACTTCCAGGGCGGTACAGATGGTGGATATGCCTATTCGTATCTCGGTGCCTCAGTAGGTGTACCTCTTTCCTTCATCTCAGACGACTACGGCTCCTGGGCCATGAATTTTGATCTGATCGGTTACACCACGGATGATGACGCCATTCCCGGCAACCCGGACGAAACATTCCTGACCGGTTCTGTTGGCCTTTCGATGGCCTTCTAAGTCGCAAAACTTTTCACTCAGAACAAATCGGAGTTTATCAATGAAGATTCTGAAAGGTGCGTTAGCCGGCCTTGCGTTGACGATGGCTTCAGGCGCCGCCTACGCGGAAGATCCAATCAAGGTTGGTATTCTGCACTCCCTGTCCGGCACGATGGCGATCAGTGAGACAACACTCAAAGATGCGATGCTTATGCTCATTGAGCAGCAGAATGCCAAAGGCGGTGTTCTCGGTCGCCAGCTTGAACCTGTTGTAGTCGACCCTGCCTCTGACTGGCCTCTGTTTGCCGAGAAAATGCGCGGGCTGCTGTCAGAAGACGAGGTATCCGTTGTTTTCGGAGCCTGGACATCAGTGTCTCGCAAATCTGTGCTGCCTGTGGTCGAGGAGCTGAATGGCATCCTTTTCTATCCCGTTCAATATGAAGGGGAAGAGAGCTCTCGCAACGTGTTCTACACGGGTGCTGCGCCTAACCAGCAGGCAATTCCTGCGGTTGACTATCTCATGGAAGAAGAGAGCGTTGAACGTTGGGTCCTGGCCGGTACAGACTACGTGTATCCGCGCACAACAAACAAAATCCTCGAGGCCTACCTCAAGGATAAAGGGGTTGCTGAAGAAGACATCCTGATCAACTACACACCGTTTGGTCACTCTGACTGGCAGACAATCGTATCTGACATTCGGGAATTCGGATCAGCCGGCAAAAAGACGGCCGTGGTCTCGACTATCAACGGTGATGCCAATGTCCCGTTCTACAAGGAATTGGGCAATCAGGGCATTAAAGCTGAAGATATCCCTGTTGTAGCATTCTCGGTGGGTGAAGAAGAACTTGCGGGTCTTGATACTGGCCCTCTGGTTGGTCACCTGGCTGCCTGGAACTACTTCCAGTCAGTTGACACTCCTGAAAACGCGGATTTCATTTCCACGTGGATAGAGTTCACCGAAAACCCTGATCGTGTCAGCAATGACCCGATGGAAGCCCACTACATTGGGTTCAACATGTGGGTGAAAGCCGTAGAAGCAGCAGGATCCGCTGATGTGGATGCTGTTATCGCAGCCATGCCTGGTGTTGAAGTGCCTAACCTCACAGGTGGCGTTTCAGTGATGCTCCCAAACCATCACATTACAAAGCCCGTACTCATTGGCGAAATTCAGGCTGACGGCCAGTTTGATGTCGTGTGGGAAACGGATGGGCTTGTTCCGGGCGACGCTTGGACGGATTTTCTTCCGGGTTCAAAAGACCTGAAGTCCGACTGGGTTGAGCTCAACTGCGGCAACTTTGATTCCACCACAGAGAAGTGTCTTGGCCTTGCAGAAATGCACTAAGGCCTAGACTGATCCAGGGGCCGTTGCCCGTCGTTTTACCTGTTTCTCCCGGGTGGCGCGCCCAAGCGGATGGCAAGCATGTCGATAGAGCCCTGACATGCTTGCCATTTCGTTTCCGTCTGTCGGCGGAACAAGAATTTCAACAATGGATGCCGACACCAACAATGAGAACCTATCCAACTCGCCGCTGGATGCACATGATGCCTAGGCAGTTGACCATACTTCGGATTGTTTCGTTTTGGCTGGCTGCAATTGGAATTGCCGTTGCTCTGGTGCAACCCGCTTGGAGTCAAGCCGAGCTAAGCGCTCCCGCGGCAAATGCCGCCTCCGAAGCGGCAGAGACAGTCAATGAAATTAGTCCTGATCCGGCACCGCAGCAGGGCTTTGCCCAGTTGCTGGATGAGCTTCGTGACGCGGGGTTCTCGCAAAAGTCTGAGACCATTGCCCGCATAGCTGACCTTAACAATCCAAGAGCGCTGCCCGTTCTGCAAGCGATGGCGAATGGAACGCTGTTTGCCATCAAAGACGGGCCCATCGTGATTGCGCCGGATGGAAAAAACGGTGAAATTGAGCTCGCGGCGTCAGGGGAAGTTCTTCAGACAGCACCGGGTGACATCAAAAAAATCCGTGTGAACAACAGACTACGTCGCGATCTCCGGGATTTGATCGCCCGAATTTCTTTGGCCTCAGGCGACACCGATATCCGCCGGGCTGCCGCCGAGAATGCCTTTACAGGGGCAAATCCCAAGACGTTGCCATTCGTTGAAGCCGCCATTCTTATTGAGCAGGATTCAAGAACGGCCAACACTCTGCAGCAAGCGAAAGCGGCCATGATTTTGGCCACCCCGCCGGAAGACTCAGCGGCAGTTATCGCTGCAATGGCAGTACTCAAAGATCGAGGTGATCGTCCGTCACTTGACGTCTTGTTGCGATTTGGCTCGCAAGATGACCCGCTGATAGAAGCCGCGAGGCTTGAGGCCATTACGGCAATAGAGCGGACATTGTCATACTGGCAGCTGGCACAGGATGTGTACTTCGGAATTTCTCTTGGCTCGGTTCTGCTGCTGGCAGCATTTGGCCTAGCTGTCACATTTGGCGTTATGGGCGTTATCAACATGGCCCACGGCGAAATGATCATGCTCGGCGCGTACACCGCTTTTGTGGTGCAGCAGGTATTGATGGCCGTTGCGCCCGGCTGGATTGATGTCTCATTGCTGCTGGCGATCCCTGCTGCCTTTGTCGTGTCCGGGTCCGCAGGCATGTTGATCGAGCGGACCATCATCCGCTTTCTGTATGGTCGCCCATTGGAAACGCTACTGGCGACCTGGGGGTTGTCATTGATCCTGCAGCAGCTAATCCGGAGCATCTTTGGTCCACAAACAAGTCCGTCCAGGCACCCAGTTGGATGTCCGGTTCTTTTGAAGTCGGTCAATTGACGATTACTGAATCGCGTATGTGGATCATCGTCTTCTCGCTCATTGTGATGGGCTTGCTTTTGACATTTATCCGCAAGACCCGCTTTGGCTCCCAGATGCGGGCCGTCACCCAGAACAGACAAATGGCCGAGTCAATGGGCGGCAAAACAAGCTGGGTGGATGCGCTTACATTTGGCTTGGGTTCTGGTGTGGCGGGCATTGCCGGCGTTGCCTTGTCGCAGATCGACAATGTGAGTCCCAACCTTGGTCAGGCCTATATAATTGATAGCTTCATGGTGGTGGTTTTCGGAGGCGTCGGTAACTTGTGGGGAACATTTGTCGGGGCCATGTCCCTCGGCGTGGGCAACAAGTTGTTGGAGCCTTTTGCCGGTGCCGTCGCAGCCAAGATACTTATCCTCGTTTTCATCATTCTGTTTATCCAGTGGCGACCTAGAGGTTTGTTCGCGCTCAAGGGGCGGTTTGTGGACTCATGATCATTCGCAGACTCAGCGGCATTTCCTGGGGCCTCGTAAGCGGCGTCTATGTTGCGCTCCTCTTATCTTGCATTTTGGTTCCACTATGCAATCTGGCCGTTCCGGAAGACTCGATCTTCCACCTCTCAACCTACACGGTCACGTTGATTGGTAAGTATCTCTGCTATGCCCTGTTGGCGTTGGCATTGGACCTCGTTTGGGGCTATTGCGGCATCCTATCGCTTGGCCACGGAGCCTTTTTTGCGCTCGGTGGCTACGCCATGGGTATGTATCTTATGCGGATGATCGGGCCACGAGGCGTGTACGGTGACCCTATTCTTCCTGATTTCATGGTGTTTCTGAACTGGACTGAGTTGCCCTGGTACTGGCAGGGCTTCGACATATTCCCGTTTGCAATGTTGATGGTGATGTTTGTGCCAGGGCTGCTTGCCTTCGCATTCGGTCTCTTCGCTTTTCGTGCACGGGTTACAGGTGTCTATCTGTCGATTATCACGCAGGCGATGACATTTGCTCTCCTGCTGGCGTTCTTCCGGAACGAGCTTGGACTTGGCGGCAATAACGGCTTGACCGACTTCAAAGAAATTCTTGGATTTGACATACAATCCGACGGAACGCGGGTGGGACTCTTCGTTGCAACCGCCGTGGCTCTGGCAGCCTGCCTTGCCATCTGCAGAGCCATTGTGAATTCTCAGGCTGGCAAGGTGTTGTTGGCGGTACGCGATGCAGAAAGTCGCACGCGTTTTCTGGGTTACAGTGCTGAGAACTACAAGCTGTTCGTATGGGTTGTTTCTGCCTGTATGGCCGGCGTGGCAGGCGCCGTGTATGTGCCCCAGGTGGGTATCATCAACCCAAGTGAATTCTCACCGGCGAACTCGATTGAAGCTGTAATTTGGGTTGCCGTTGGTGGTCGTGGCACTCTTGTCGGTCCCATCATCGGTGCCATTGTTGTCAATGGGTTTAAGACTTGGTTCACCGGTGCCTTGCCGGAGATATGGCTATTTGCTCTCGGGGCGCTGTTCATTCTGGTCACTTTGTTTTTGCCGCATGGTATCGTCGGCACAGTCAGATCATGGCTCCCCTCTCGCACGTCACAGTCTGACCGCGCGACCGGTCCCAGCGACACTCATAACGACACTCACAATGTGGACGAGACCAAACCCGCATCGGGGACTGGTTTATGAATACGTCGGCCACACCACACTTGCTCAATCTGGATTCCATCAGTGTGAGCTTCGATGGGTTCAAGGCGCTCAATGAGCTATCGCTCGCCATCGCTGAGGGCGAAATGCGAGCCATCATTGGTCCCAATGGCGCTGGCAAGACGACGATGATGGATGTCATCACCGGCAAGACGCGACCCGACACCGGAACGGCATACTTCAAGGATCGACAAGATCTAACGAGGCTAAGAGAATCACAGATCGCGAATCTGGGCGTTGGCCGCAAGTTTCAAAAGCCAACAGTTTTTGACTGCCACACCGTCTTCAACAATCTGCTTCTGGCCCTGAAAGACCGGCGTGACGTGATCTCCCGTTTGTTCGCAAAACCCACCTTGGAAAAGCAGCAAAGAATTTCAGATATCCTGGAGACTATCCACCTAAAGGATTTCGGACAGGTCATGGCCTCGGAATTGTCTCATGGCCAAAAGCAATGGCTGGAGATCGGGATGCTTCTGGCACAGGACCCAGCACTCCTGCTCGTGGACGAACCCGTTGCCGGCATGACGGACGCTGAGACAGCTCAAACTGCACAACTGCTGCGAAAGATAAACGAGACACGCACCGTGGTAGTCGTCGAGCATGACATGACTTTCGTTCGTGATCTCGATGTGCGCGTTACAGTGTTGCATGAGGGGTCAGTGCTGGCAGAAGGATCACTTGATCACGTCAGCAGTGATGAACGCGTCATCGAAGTGTATCTGGGGAGATAAATTGCTTACAGTTAGCAAGCTCAATCTCAGCTATGGCGCTGCCCAAATCCTTTGGGACGTCGACTTATCCGTCGAAGCTGGAAAGGTGACCTGTGTAATGGGGCGCAACGGGGTTGGTAAAACCACCCTTCTGCGTGGCATTGTCGGACAACAGCGCATCAAGAGCGGCGCGATCATGCTGCAAGGCAAGAAAATTTCCAACGCGACTGCGTCGGCGCGGGCAAGAATGGGTATCGCTTATGTGCCCCAAGGGCGGGAGATATTTCCTTTGCTCACAGTAAAAGAAAATCTTGAGATTGCATTTGCGACCGGCAAGAACACCACCATCTCACAGGATGTCTTTGAACTGTTCCCCATTCTGAAGACTATGCTATCGCGGCGCGGCGGCGATTTGTCCGGCGGCCAACAGCAACAGTTGGCAATTGCCCGCGCCATGGTCATGGCGCCAGACGTGATGGTGCTGGATGAGCCAACCGAAGGCATCCAGCCCTCGGTTATTAAAGACATCGGTCGGGCCATAACCTATCTGCGTGACGAGCAGAACATGGCAATCCTCCTCGTCGAGCAGTATTTTGACTTTGCCCATGAGCTGGCAGACACATTCGTAGTCTTGGACAGGGGGCGGGTTGTCGCATCCGGTGTACAGGATGACATGGGGACAGAAGGTGTACGAAAACTACTCACCGTATGAGCTGAGTAATAGCGAGATTTCCGGTGCGGCTGGCCGGGTTACTTCGCTTAATGACGACCCTCCTTTGCGGTTCCAGCGATGCAACGGTGCGGGCGTTTTGAGTTGCCGATTGGACGGCCGATCAACGGTACCGCAGGACATTTTTCAACAGGGCTCTCTTAAGTTCAGATTTCCAAGTGTTGGCCCTGATGCACCTCTGGAAGCCGTAATCGTCAACCTCGGTGGCGGACTGACGGGCGGTGATGAGCTCACTTTCTCAGCAACCGTCCGACCTGAGGCGCAAGCCGTACTCACGACCCAAGCGTGCGAAAAAATCTATAGATCGCTTGGCACGCCGGCCATAGTCAAAGCGACCCTGGATGTAGGCGACAAGGGCCAGCTGGAATGGTTGGGTCAACCGACAATCGTTTTTGACGGCGGGCGTCTGCGTCGTAAAACCGACGTTACTCTTTCCGCTTCAGCTGTATTTCTTGGCATCGAAGCCTTTATTTTTGGTCGCGAGGCCATGGGAGAAAGTGTCTGCCACGGCGACTTGAATGATTGCTGGGAAATCCGCCGAGATGGCATCCTCGTCCACACGGACACTTTTGCCGTCAAAGACAATGTATCGGAGACGCTCGGTCATCCTGCGGCCCTTGGAGCCAACCGCGCCATGGCAACACTGCGCTATGTAGCAGCAGATGCAGAGCAAAGGCTCGATGAGCTGCGTGACCTTCTTAAAGACTTCCCAGGTGTTGCAGCTGCAAGCGCTTGGAATGGCATGCTGATAGCGCGATTTGCTGCGAGAGATGGCTATGATCTGACAAAAGGTATCCATCATGTACTTGGTGGATTCCGTCGCTCGAGAATGCCAGCCGTCTGGTCGATCTGACAAAGAGAAAGAAGCAATGAACCTAACGCCTCGAGAAAAAGACAAGCTTCTAATTGCCATGGCTGCCCAAGTCGCGGAGCGGCGACTCAAGCGCGGCGTTAAACTGAATTATCCAGAAGCGGTGGCCCTGATCTCAGACTATGTTGTGGAGGGGGCTCGCGATGGCCGCAGCGTTGCGGATCTAATGGAAGCCGGGGCACAAGTGCTGTCAAAAGATCACGTCATGGATGGCATTGCCGACATGCTCCATGACATTCAGGTTGAAGCAACGTTTCCCGACGGCGTCAAACTCGTAACCGTTCACAAACCCATCCGGTAACGAAGCCGGCAGCAAGAGAGGCAAATCGATGTTGAATCGCATCACGACTGGAGTTCCCGGAACCCAAATAGGAACCGCGGCGTTGAGTGCCGCGCTGTGCGTTTCCGCCACTAGTGTTATGGCCCATGTGGGCCCCACCGCACACTCCCATCCGCATGGGATGTTGGACGGAAGTTTCATTGGTGAAGTCATTGTCGGCTTGATTGTTGCGAGCACGATTTTAGGTGCAAGCCTTGGCTTTGCTGTCTCTCGTCGCCGGATCAACAAGGACAACTCATGAAGCCGGGCGAATGCGTAGCCGCTGACAGGGAGATCGTCCTGAATGAGGGCAAGACAACTGTCAACCTAGTGGTCACCAACACCGGCGACCGGCCGATACAGGTTGGATCTCACTATCATTTCTTTGAAGCCAACAATGCCTTGGTTTTCGATCGGGACAAGGCGCTGGGCATGCGACTTGATATTGCGGCGGGGTCAGCAGTCCGCTTCGAGCCGGGTCAGAAACGCGATGTCACCCTCGTGAATTTTGGCGGCAATCGGAAAATTTTTGGCTTTCAGCAGAAAGTCATGGGTCCTTTGGAGGGCACGTAATGGCGGTCAGACTTTCAGGCGCTCAATACGCGGACATGTTCGGTCCAACGACCGGCGACAGAGTACGGCTAGCCGACACCGAGCTCTTTATTGAGATTGAGAAGGACTTCACAACCTATGGCGATGAGGTCAAGTTCGGCGGTGGCAAAGTTATTCGAGACGGCATGGGTCAGTCTCAGCTTGGGCGGTCCGAAGGTGCCGTGGACACAGTCATCACCAATGCGGTCGTCGTTGATCATTGGGGAATCGTGAAGGCCGATGTGGGCTTGCGCGATGGACGGATCGAGCGCATCGGCAAGGCTGGCAACCCTGATATTCAGGACAATGTGGACATTATTGTTGGTCCGTCTACGGAGGTTATCGCAGGCGAAGGGAAAATTCTTACTGCTGGTGGCATAGACGCACACATTCATTTTATCTGCCCCCAGCAAATTGAAGAGTCCCTGATGTCCGGCATAACACCCATGCTCGGAGGTGGTACGGCACCAGCAACAGGCACAAATGCAACCACAGCAACGCCGGGCGCATGGCATACAGGCCGTATGATCCAGGCCGCGGATGCCTTCCCCGTCAACCTTGGCTTTTCAGGCAAGGGAAACGCATCACTACCACAAGCGCTTGAAGAACAAATATTGGGCGGCGCATGTTCTCTTAAGCTTCACGAGGATTGGGGCACCACGCCAGCTGCGATCGATTGCTGCCTCTCCGTCGCAGACCGTTTCGATGTTCAGGTCATGATCCATACGGACACGCTCAATGAGAGTGGCTTCGTTGAAGATACAATTGCGGCGTTCAAGGATCGAACAATCCACGCTTACCACACAGAGGGAGCAGGAGGTGGGCATGCGCCAGACATAATGAAGGTCTGCGGCCTTCCGAACGTCATTCCATCGTCTACCAACCCCACGCGTCCATTCACTATCAACACCCTAGACGAGCATCTCGACATGCTCATGGTCTGCCACCACCTTGATCCGTCAATCCCCGAGGACATTGCATTCGCTGAAAGCCGCATTCGGCGCGAAACAATTGCTGCTGAAGACATCCTCCATGATCTCGGCGCATTCTCAATCATCTCATCCGACAGTCAGGCCATGGGACGCGTCGGCGAGGTGTTGATACGCACGTGGCAAACAGCAGATAAGATGAAGCGCCAGCGCGGTTCGCTACCCGAAGACAGCGCCACAAGCGACAATATGCGTGTGAAGCGCTACATCGCGAAGTACACCATAAACCCAGCCCGTGCGCAGGGTCTGTCGAAACACGTGGGGTCCATTGAGCCAGGAAAAAGAGCTGACCTTGTCTTGTGGGACCCCGCCTTTTTCGGCATCAAGCCCGCACTGGTTGTTGTTGGCGGCACGATTGCCGCAGCCCCCATGGGTGACCCCAATGCTTCGATCCCAACCCCGCAGCCTGTCCACTATCGGCCAATGTTTGGCTCTTTTGCAAAGTCACGCCTGGAAAGCAGCGTGACTTTTGTCTCGTCCGCTGCCATCGAGGATTGTCTTCAGGACCGGTTGTGCACTTCTAAAGGATTGGTTGCCGTTGAAGACACGCGCAACGTGGGCAAGGCTGATATGATCCACAATGATCTGATGCCAAGCATCGATGTCGACCCGGAAACTTATGAAGTGCGCGTTGATGGTGACTTGATCACGTGCGAACCAGCTGAGGTTCTTCCCATGGCGCAACGCTACTTCTTGTTCTGAGGCGATCATGCTGCGAGGCCTATCCATTGTGTCCAACTGGACCGGTGACATCATTGATACGGTGGTACTGAACTATGAAGATCGCCATCGGCGGCGCATTGCGTTGGAAGGTCATGGCGGCACGCATTTTCTGCTCGATCTGCCAACAGTACCCAGTATCCGTGACGGAGATGCCATCGTACTAGACAGCAAAAATATGGTGCTCGTGCGTGCGGCGCCGGAAGCACTCATGACGATTACGACCGATGACCCAATACATCTCGCGCGGATTGCCTGGCATGTTGGGAATCGCCATCTGGCAGCGGAGATTTTCGACGGTGGCCTTCGAATCCGCAGCGATCATGTGATTGCCAAGATGATCGAGGGCCTTGGCGGCAGAATTACAAACGCAATGGCTCCCTTTAACCCGGAGGGGGGAGCTTACGGTGGCAATATGCCGGTGCAGGGACATAGCCATGGTGTTGAGCACAATCACCAAGGCAGCGAAGTGCACAACGACAGCCACCTTCATGTACACGCAACCGGTCAGGATTGATGCCTCATGAATCGCGCTGACCTCTACAAATTGATGGCCTGGCTATCGCCTTCTTATCCCGTTGGTGCATTTACCTACTCACACGGCCTGGAATGGCTGGTGGAAGAACGCAGCATTACAGATGCCTCAGATCTCGTAAATTGGATCGGGTTTTTGGTCCAACACGGAAGCGGTCGCAACGACTCCATTTTGTTCAGCGCCACCTACGCTGCAACAAAAGTGCAGGACATGCCGGCGCTCCATAGGATTGCTGCTCTTGCTTTCTCTTTAACCGCCAGCCGCGAACGCGCTCTTGAAACGTTGTCGCAGGGCGATGCGTTTGCGAGAGTCACAAAAGACACATGGCAAAGCAGCACGCTTAAACAGCTCCATGAAGACGGATGTGAGACAGTTGCTTACCCAGTGGCGGTGGCCATTACCGCTTGTGATCATGGGATAGACGTTGCACCTGCGATGGACGCATACATTCATGGCTTCGTGGCGAATTTGGTCTCGGCAGGCGTCCGTCTTATCCCGCTCGGGCATACAGATGGTCAGAAGGCAATGATTGCCCTTAAGACCAGTGTGGAAGACGCATCGCGCAATGCTCTTGGAATGACCTTGGACGATCTTGGTTCAAGCGCCTTCCTTGCGGACATAGCGGCCATGAAACATGAAACTCAGTACACAAGGCTATTTAGAACATGAGCAAATCTCCAAATGGACCGTTACGTGTGGGCGTCGGTGGACCTGTAGGGTCTGGCAAAACCGCGTTGATGGAAAATTTGTGCAAGATCTTTCGGGATCACTATGACATCTGCGCTATCACCAACGATATCTACACCCATGAGGATGCAAAAATCCTGATGCGCGCTGGTGCATTGCCGGACGAACGTATCTTGGGTGTCGAGACCGGTGGTTGTCCGCACACTGCGATCCGCGAGGACGCATCGATAAATTTGGCCGCTGTGTCGCACATGCAGTCCAAGTTTCCCAACCTGGATTTGATTTTGATCGAGTCCGGTGGAGACAATCTTGCCGCTACGTTCAGCCCGGAACTTGCTGACATCACGATTTACGTCATTGATGTGTCGGGCGGCCAAAAGATCCCAAGCAAAGGTGGTCCTGGTATCACGCGGTCTGACTTACTCATTGTGAACAAAAAGGATTTGGCACCCCATGTAGGTGCGTCGCTCGAAGTGATGGAGACGGATACAATACGCATGCGAGACGGACGACCTTATGTGTTCACCAATCTCAAGGCCGGCGAAGGCGCAAGTTACATTGCGGAATTCATTGTCGAGAAGGGCGGGCTCGCGGCATAGACGCGGGGCTTCCTAATTTTCCAACTCATCCGTTGTACGCTAGAGAAACTGCGAAATGAGCATCCGGAAATCTGGACTCGCTCAGTACAACAGTGTGGCAGGATCATAGCATCTGAGTCCGTTGCGATAAGCCAATTGAGAACGCACTCTTAAGCGTGCAGTATATTCTTTGTACGGACTTCGTTTGAAGTGTAAGTGTTCCGCCAAACCCCAAACATCAGTCTCTCGGCAGGCCAAGACTAACCCAAGCGTTCTTGATGCCAATGAACATCGTTGTTTGAACTTCGTAGATTTGCCGGCAACTCGATGTCCACACGCGTTCCGACGCCAGGCTCACTCTCAATCGAGAACACACCGTCCATCATTTCTGTGAGGGACTTAGCCAAAGGAAGGCCCAGTCCAGTACCGTCCTGGGAACGTGTCATGGCATTTGCGACCTGGCCAAACGGCGCAAGCACATTTGGCAGGTCTTCAGCTGAAATTCCTATGCCGGTGTCTTCCACGACAATCCGCCAATGATCGTCAGCCTTTGTTACACTTAGGCGTACGTTGCCCCCCTCCGGGGTGAACTTTATGGCGTTTGACAGTAGATTGAGCAGTATTTGCTGCAGTGCACGTTCGTCAGCTTCTACTACGGCCTCTGGCCCTATCTCACTCACATCGAACTGGACGCTTGCCTGAGACGCATGCCGCTCGATCAAAGGTGTGCACTCACTGATTGCCGCACGGAGCGCAACTGGGCCTGTGACTACTTCGAGTTTGTTGGCCTCGATTTTCGACAGGTCAAGAATGTCGTTCACCAACTTCAGCAAGAATGTGCCGCTGGCGTGAATGTGATCGGCGTATTCGTTATAGCGTTCGTCGCCAAGCTCTCCGAAAATCTTGTGCTCCATCAATTCGGAAAACCCGATGATCGCGTTCAGCGGCGTGCGGAGTTCATGGCTCATGTTTGCCAGAAACTGGCTCTTTGCCCGGTTCGCATTATCGGCCTCAAATGCTGCCTTCTGGGCGCGCGCACTGGTCGCCTTCATCAGTGTTTGCTGCCGTTCCAGGCGCTTCAGCGCACGCAGTCTACGTAGCTCGGTAGCGGCCCGCTCACGCAATTGCTTCATACGGATGAGATATGCCATCGCGGCAAGAAGCGCGCTGAAGATGAAATGAAGACTAAAGTGGCCCAGAACATGCGGTGAGCTGCCAGGATGCAGGACAGCGTAGGTCACTCCGGCCATACACAGCAGCACAATACCTGTGAGCGTCAGTGCCGAATGCACCACCAACCCGGCAGCGATCACAACCAGCGAGAGCGTCGTCGCGATTGCCGGGTCCGGCTGCAGATATGCGTGAATAATCGTGTTGCAGGAGAGAATGATCAGGCCGATTGCTTCTAGCGTTCGAGTACCTTCAAAAGTCTCGGTTGCCCAGTCCAGGCACATACGCATGGCGAAAAAACTGCAGGCCGCGAGTGCGGAGACAGAAGCCATGATGACGCCGGTTGGATGCGGCAGGAACAGCAGGTGCAAAACACACATGACCACATAGAAAGGCCCAGCCCCCACCGTGAGATAGCGAAGGGCGTGCCGACCGAGTTCATGTTTAAGGCGCTCGATCGTCGGCGACGGCCGACGGCGCAGGAACCGCCACATTTCGTTGTTTCCCGATCCTGTAAGAACGGGAATATGCATGATCGGTACTTAATATCGGGTAAGGCTCGTCGACTAATTTTCAGTCATGCACACGGTATTCTTGCCAGTTCACAACCACAATTCGTGCGGTTTGACCCAGATCAAGGACAAAAATGCCGCCAGCGTCATGATTTCAGCATGTGAAGGAGCGGTTGTTTGCTCTCCATTGTGTGCCGGGAGGATTTCATGGCCGAGACCCAAAAAGATCAGATCACGAAAGATAACATCTACAACACAGTGGAGCCAGATGACTTTGCGGCGATGATCGAATGCGACCGCTATCTCGAACGCGCTTCCGCTTTCGACAAGATCATTTCTGCCACGCATGATCACTTCTGGGACCCGATGGACAAGCGGTACATCGATTTCTCGGAACCGTTTGATGTTGAAAACGAGTTCATGGTCGACCCTGAGATGACGGTGGGGTTCGGCACAGCCGTCTGGGATAAACTCGCCCCAAAGGACCGTGTGAAACTGACCAATCTCGATACACATTGGTCGCTTTCGAACATCCTTCACGGTGAGCAGGGTGCGATGGCATTGTCCGCCTCGCTTTGCCACATCCTGCTTGACCACGGTGCCCAGGAATACGCCGCCAATCAGGCGCGCGAGGAAGCCCGGCACGTCACAGCGTTTATCGAGATCGTCCGCGCCCGCTTTGGCAAGCCCATGGCTTGTGGTCCAGTCCTGCGCGACACGCTGACCGAGCTTGTGAATTCCAAGCTTGCCTGGAAGAAGATCGTCGGCATGCAGCTTCTTATCGAAGGGCTTGCGATGGGCGCATTTGCGACCTTCTACAATCGCGGTCGCGACCCACTGATCGTCCGGCTTGCACAGCTGGCCATGACGGATGAAGCCTTCCACCACAAGTTCGGCAAGATCTGGGCAGACCGAACGATTCCTCACCTGAATGAGGAAGAGCACAATAAGATTGAAGACTGGGCATGGCAGGTGTTTTCAAACCTGCGCTACAACCTCGCATCGCCTGACCAGAAGAAGCACATCTATGAACAGGTCGGCCTCGACTGGGAGTGGGTGCAGGGTGCCTTCATGGAAGGCATGACGGATGAAAAGGTGCGGGAAAACATGCAGCAGTCATCCAACATCTTCCGGGTGCTCGTGAAGACGCTGCTCATGTGCGGCATCATCACCAAGCGCACAGCAGGTAACTATGCCGCCTACATCGACATGAAACAGCTTCAGATGGAAGGCGAGGAAATGGTTGGTGACTCGATCGCCGCCCACGGCATCGAACAGCTCAAGAAGATCAACTCCAAGAACGAGGCCTTACGCGCACTTGCAGGCAGGGCCGCTGACTAGAGTTCCTTAGATGCAGCATGTCTGCAGGGATACATCTCTCCAAGGGTACCCCTGCTGACATGCTTTCCCTCGATGGACTTGCCAGGCGATGACCCTAGCCCAGTCTGGTAGTTCTCAAGAGGGGACACGCGGCCCCGGCGTTGCACTTGTAGCGCCGGGGTCGTTCTTTCTCGGGTCCACCTATAGACCCGTGAACCTGGGCGCCCGCTTCTGGACGAAGTGCTCGACACCCTCCTTGAAGTCTTCAGACGCGAAGCTCTTCTGCATCTCGCTGTCACCAATCTCAATTGCTTCACTCAGGGACTGGAACCTGGACTTCCAAACCTGTGCTTTCATGACCGCAACTGACCGCGGGCTGACGGTTTCAGCCATCTCCTGAGCATAATTGACGGCCTCGTTCACGAGTTCCTGGGTTGGCACCATCTTGTTGAGCAGGCCAACGGACTTTGCTTCCTCCGCACCAACGCGACGGGCTGAAAGGAGGAGATCCATAGCGGTAGCGTGGCCTGTCAGTTCCGGTAGCAACCAGGAGATACCGTGTTCCGCAATCAGGCCGCGCTTCGCAAATGACGTTGTAAAGAACATGTCTTCCGCGCCAATGCGCATGTCGCACCAAAGGGCGAAAACCATTCCAAGGCCAGCACACGGCCCGTTCACTGCTGCGATAATGGGTTTGGGTATCTGAGGCATGTAACCGAAACGTCCTGTCATGTGTGCAGAGATATCCGGGCCAAGGGACCTATCCCAGTCATAGGTTGCGCCCGCATTTGTCTTTGCCAGTTCGCGCTCCTCCCCTGCGTCTGGGTCAATGCTCTGCAGCAAGTTCATGTCTGCGCCGGCGCAGAACCCGCGTCCAGCCCCCGTCACAACAATCGCGCGAATGGCATCATCTTTTGCACACGCGGCTAAGGCTGAGCGCATGGAGCTTTCCATAGCTGCCGTCCAGGCATTGAGCTTGTCAGGCCGGTTCAAAGTTATGACCGCAACATTGCCGCGGGTTTCCAGCGTGAGATCTTCAAGGTCGCCGTTTGTTTCTTCAAATTTGTTTGCCATTGCTTTCTCCCTGCAGGTTGCCTTGATAGCCCTGATTTCGATTATGCTTCAGCATGATTGCGCCCCACCCCGCTCAAGAAGGCAAGCCCATGTCGCAGTATGAAACCCTTGTTGCAGAAACGCCGGAACAACATATACGCGTTGTCAGACTGAACAGGCCACGCCAGCTCAATGCCTATTCGACACGTATGTGCGAAGAACTCGTTGCCGAGCTTGGCCTTTACCTCAAGAATGATGATCTGCGGGCGCTGGTTCTCACCGGCGAGGGACGTGGATTCTGCGCTGGTGGCGATGTCTCAAATGCCGATGAAGACCGGGACGAACTGATGCGGCAGCAACTATCCCATGGACGCGAAATGCGCGATGGGATGCATAAAGTCATTCAGGCACTGCACCATATGGACAAGCCGGTGATTGCGGCAATCAATGGAGCAGCTGTAGCTGGTGGGCTAGCATTGGCGTTAGCGTGTGATATCCGGATTGCCGATGAAAGCGCCAAACTTGGAGATACATCGGGCCGTTTTGCATTGCTTCCGGATGAGGGCGGCGCGTGGCTGTTTCCACGCGCGATGGGCCTGGACAGAGCCCTGAAGATGACAATGCTTGCCGAAACATATCCCGCGGGTGAGGCGCAAGCACTTGGACTGGTCACAGACGTAGTAGCCGATGGGAAGGCTCTTGAGGCATCTCTGGCCCTTGCACGGCGCATGGCCGGTCAGTCTCCCCTAGCTGTGCGGCTTGCCAAGGCCATGATGAAAAACGGTCAGGACCTGACATTGGAACAGTCTCAGCGGGAAGCAGCCCTTGCTGTCATGGTTGCGAACCCTTCTCAGGATGTTGCTGAGGGCGTGCGGGCCTTCTTCAAGAATGAAACGCCGGTCTTCACGGGGCACTAAGCTCGAGTGGAGACGCCTTCTACAAGCGTGGCCACAATTTCGTCAGCAAAATCCTGGGTGAGTGGCGCATGAACCGTCAGTAGACGGAAAAATATAGGGCCGTACACAAGATCAAGTAACGTCTCGAGAGGCATATCAACATTCACCTCGCCCGCTGCAATCGCGCGCAGCAGAATGGCGCGTCCTTCCTCGCGGCCGGTCATCACAACCTGATTGCGGAAGGCTTTGAACATTTCGCTATCGCGCTCCGCGGTCGCCAGCATCAGCGCCGATTGACGTCCACGCGTTGTTGCAAATCGGGCGATGAGGCCACGTACATGTGTCCGCAGGTCAGCAATTGCCGACTGACTGGTTTTCATGCCCGCTCGCTCTGGCATCCGCGCCATCAGCGCCGCCATGGCGAGTTCACGGGCGTTGGCCCAATACCGGTAGATCGTTGGTTTGCCGACGCGCGCACGCGTGGCCACGGCCTCTATTGTCAGGCGCGCGGGGCCTGCTTCATCCAGCAACTCTCTCGCCGCTTTGAGAATTGCTGCCTCTGCCTTGGCACTGCGCGGTCGTCCGCGTTTTTTTGTTTCAGCCATTTTGGTCTTGCTTATTTATGAAACGGTACGTAACGTAATTTAACACGGAGGAGATATCTATGCCAGAAGAAACCCTGAATTTCGCTCTCTCGCCCTACATCTCCGTCAAAGGTGCCAGCGAGGCCATCGCGTTTTACACAAAGGCATTTGGCGCAGACGAACAGTTTCGGCTTGAGGACCCGGAAAGCGGTCGTATCGGCCACTCGGAGATACGGATCGGCGGAAACACGATCATGATTTCCGATGAGTATCCCGATTTTGGCGCCCTTAGCCCGGACTCACTGGGTGGATCGCCGGTCAAGTTGCATCTGTATGTAGAGAGCGTTGACGAGACGTTCGCGCGTGCCATTGAGGCAGGAGCAACAGAACTTCGCTCGTTGAAGGATGAGTTTTATGGGGACCGAACCGGGACCGTCATGGACCCGTTCGGCCATACCTGGATGATCGCTTCCAGGTTCGAGGAGGTAAGTCCGGAAGAAATGCAGACACGGTGGCAACAGATGATGGGCGGTTAGGATCAAACAAGGTAGAGTTTGGCGACTGGAAACATAGCTAAAAGCCGCCGGAGGAAACCCTATGCGTGTTGCCCTACCTTCAACTGGAACTGACTGGGATACCCTATCTGCCCAAATGAACGAGATGGCCACAGGCGATGTGAAGTGGCGGGACGGCAAGACGGCTGTTTATGTCTTCAATGCAGGTGAAGACGTCTCGAAAGTGCAAAAAGAGGCCTACACGCGTTTCATGTCCGAGAACGGTCTTGGCCCCATGGCCTTCCCCAGCCTCAAGCAGATGGAAGAAGAAATAGTTCAGATGGGCCTGAGCCTGTTACAGGCGCCGGAAGGCGGTGCGGGCAGCGTCACCTCGGGCGGGACTGACTCGATCACAATGGCAATCAAGACCGCACGCGACTATGCCCGCGCTACCGGGAAGCTCATGCCAGGCATACAATCCAACATTGTCATGCCTTGGTCAGGCCACCCGGCCTTCGACAAGGCCGCGATGATGATGGACATCGAGTTGCGGCGCATTCCGGTTACGGATGAATTTCTGGCTGACCCAAGGGCCATGTCGGATGCCATTGACGATAACACCATCATGCTCGTGGGTGCGGCCCCCTGCTTCCCATACGGTCTTGTTGACCCAATCGCGGAGCTCGGTGCGGTTGCGGAAGCCCACAATGTCTGGCTTCATGTGGATGCCTGTGTTGGCGGATTCTTTGCCCCATTTGCGCGGATGAACGGTGCGAACCTTCCTGAGTTCGATTTCGCTGTTCCACAGGTCAAGTCGATGTCGGCGGATCTCCACAAATATGGCTACTGCGCGAAAGGCGCGTCGACCGTTATGTTTCGTTCCGCTGATCTCAAAGAACACATGATCTTTGACACAAATGATTGGCCAGGCGGGCGAATGATTACGCCAACGCTGGCTGGCACGCGGCCGGGCGGCGCAATCGCGGCGGCGTGGGCTGTGATGAACTATCTTGGTGTGGATGGATATCGTGCGAAGCAGGGACTTGTTGTAGAGACCCGCGAAAAGATTGAGGCAGGTGCACGGGACCTTGGTTTCGAGATCATCGGCAAACCACGGCTTGGGCTGGTCGGATACACACACCCGGACCGCGATATGTTTGCTATCTGGGGCAAACTCTTTGAACGAGGGTGGTTCACCTCGGTTGTGACCAAGCCCAAAGGTATCCATCTCATGCTCTCCCCGAAGCATTCTGAAGTTGCTGACACCTATCTGTCCGACCTTGCCTGGGCGACCGAGCAGGTGCGGGGACAGAATGAGCCGGGCCCCGAGAAGGAAATCCGCTACAGCGGGTAACTTGGCGCCGAACGCTGCGTCGCACAATATTCGGAAATTCGGCCATGCATTGGGGGATGGCTGATACCACTATTTGCGTACGTGCCGGCAAGTTTTCCCATAAGCATATGATTTGCATATACTATTTCGCTTTATGAACATTTTTCATATGATTCAACGTTTCACATACTCTTCGCACTTGCGGTATTGCCCTACGGCAAAAATACCCCCATCTTGGTCCTACGTTAGGTAAAATAATGCGGCGCACAATGACGGGTAAACCCTGTCGGGTGCGGACCTTGCGGCGAAAAATAGAGCTGACAATCAGCCGATAAGTCTGGGTCCACCAGATAGGAAACGCGACATGAAGGCCTTGTATGTGGCTGAGTTAGTATGTTCCGGAAGGAATAATTTCATGAGCGCGAATTCAAATATGGCCCCCTCTTCTCTCACAACAGCTTCGGCCAACGCGCACTCGGGTTCGACCCTGGATCGTGTGATGCGTCGGGTCAAAGGCATCAAAGCAGGTGACCTTCTGGTCAACGCCATGTGGGTGGCCTTGGCCGCCTACGGTCTTGTGGCAACAGTGAATGTTTTCCTGACCTACTAGGTCCGGCATTCAGCGAAGGCGAGTAGACGCTGCCTAAACAGCAGCGCAATACAAATGCGAACGGCCCGGGCTGCGTCTACATGAGAGACGGTCCGGGCCGTTACAGTATGTGGCTTCTGGTTTGGTAAAGCGCCATCTAAGCGCTTGCCGATGGGCGCGCTTCGACTCTTTCGTACCAGGCTTTCATATTCTTGCTATCAGCAGGGATCGGTTGCCCAACTGTTGCGCCAAACTCAAGGAAAGCGAACAGAAGACAGTCTGCAATTGTGAAGCTCTCTCCCGACAGCCAGGTTCGACCATCCAGATGGCTGTCAAACCACCCAATGCCATTGGCTGCCATCGCCTTCAGGCCATCCGCAGCTTCGGGCCTGCAGAGCAATCGGTTTTCAAACATAGGCAGGCCTTCGGCGAAGCGGAAACCATTTGCCAGTGGTTCACAGACGTAAAGATCAGCTCGGCGCATCCACATGCGCGTCGCGGCGCGCGCTTCAGGTGTTTTGCCGACGAGTTCTGACGAGCCGTTGATGTCATCAAGGTACTCGCAGATCACCGTGATCTCAGCCAGGTGAGACCCATCCTCCAGTTCCAGGCAAGGCAGCTGACCACGGGGGTTTCGCTTTGTGTACTCGTCCTGCCGGTTTTCCGCCGCGATAATGTCCACTTCCACTGTGTCCAATTTCAAACCACGCTCCGCGAGATACATGCGAACCATCTTGGGGTTGGGTCCGATTGAATTGTAAAACTTCATCGCGGCGTTCCTCTTTCTCTGACTGCGAGAGCGTTGTGTATATGCGCCATAGCCCGTCGGGAGACACACGTCCACAGCGTCGTGTTTCAATGCATCATTGTACCGACAATTGAAGGTACTTGTGCATTGCCAGGATGCTTGCCATGTACGGGCTCCGTCTGCAGCAAATTAGCTCAGAAACATGATCCACTCGGTCACTCGTACACTAATGACCGTCTTGGGATGGGCTTTGCTTGTCCCCGGAATGGTGTTTGTTGTTTTACCACCGCCATTTGCGTTTGGGATTTTTATGGTGCTTCCGGGCGTTGCAATACTTGTTGCGTATTCCAAGGGAATGCGCCGCTTGATTCAGCGCATCAGAGCGCGACACCGTGTTGTTGATACGTCGATAAGTTCCATCGAGACACGGGCGCCGGGCTTTCTAGGACGCAACCTCAGGCGTACCAACCCTGCCGCACTTATGCGATCCATCCGCAGCAAGAGCCGGAAAAAGAAAGTACAATCTGATAGTCTCGCGGCTGTGCCTTCCAAAACAGAGAGCAATTCCCATGGCTGATCTTCCCCTCAATCGCCAGTTTGAGCCGCATTACGGAGAGACGATTGACGTCACGCCTTTGGTTCGTCGTGTTGTCGCTCCCAATGAGAGCGCGTTCACCTTCAAAGGGACAGGCACCTATGTTATCGGGCGCGGCAATGTCGCCGTCGTCGACCCCGGCCCGCTGGACCATGACCATGTTCAGGCGATCCTGGACGGCCTCAAGGGCGAAACTGTTACCCACATACTCATCACCCACACCCACAATGACCACTCGCCGGCAGCCGCACCACTGAAAGAAAAGACCGGCGCACCGACTTATGGTTTCGGTCCCCACGGCATTGGGTCCGGTGGCGGCGTCGCAGAAGGCGCACGCATGGACGAGGGAGGCGACATGGCCTTCGTTCCAGACAATGTGATCAAGGATGGCGACAGCATTGAAGGCGACGGATGGACCGCGGATTGTGTTTTCACACCGGGACACACATCGAACCACATGTGTTTTGGTCTTCGCGAAGAAAAAGCGTTGTTTACCGGAGACCACGTCATGGGCTGGTCAACGGCCGTAATCGCGCCGCCGGACGGTGACATGGCGGACTACATGGCAAGCTTGCGCAAGCTTTTGGACCGAGACGACCTGGTCTACTACCCGACCCACGGTGCGCCAGTGACCAAGCCACAGTCATTGGTACGCGGGTACATTGCGCACCGCAAAGCCCGCGAAGCACAGATCCTCACTCGACTTGAAGCCGGCGACCGCACAATTACTGCCATGGTCCCCATCATGTACGCCGAAACAGACAAATGGCTACACCCGGCTGCGGCCCGATCTGTGTTCGCGCATTTGAAACAAATTTCGGAAGAGGGCCGTATCCACACCAATGGTGTCCCGGCCATCAATGGTGAGTACTGGCTGGATTAGCCGCCCAGACGCACATCAAGTCCCGCAATATAGGTCTCTATGCGTTCCGCATTCTTGCCTAGGTCAGATTCGCCAACACGGCTGACGGATCGCATATCCACCAATGTCCGCTCTGGACCATCGTCTGCAATGCGGATCACAACATCGTCCTTGAAGCCAAACAGCAATGTTGTGTCGGTTGCCTCAATGCGGCCTGGTTCCCCATTCTCGGGCTCATCCGCGTCGGCGATATCCCAACCCTGAGCGTTTGCTTCTTCCAAGGCTGCGGCAAAGACTGTTGCAATATCATCCGCAACAATGAGCGTCTGCAGATTCGGGTAGGCGTCGCGCTGCAAATCCGCAAGATCGGCCGGCCTTGAGCGGGCGAGGGAATTGCTTCCGTCTCCACGAAGCGCAACAACTGAAACAAACTTCGGAGGATTGTCGAGGTCTGTCGTGATGTCGTGGATCACTGGAAGTGATCCACCACCCAGAGCATTGCCGACAGGCATCGCAAGAATTGCAACGCCCGCAATCGCCGCCAAAGCTGATTGGCCAAGACCAGCGCTACCGAATAGCCCACGGATTACTCCGATGAGCCCAAGCAGTGCCCCGACGGTCACGACCAGCAAACCGCCTGCAGCGCCGAAAAAGCCCATACGCTGATCAGCCAGCCCAAACCGCGAAATCAGAATTGCCAGGATCGCGATGGCCAGACCAGCAATCACCAGACGTACGGCGAGGCTCGCAAGGCGCGAGCGGGTGTTGTCACTCATTATCCGCATACAGGGCCAATGGCCCCGCCCCCCTTCGCGCCACCCCGGGCGCTTGTTGTCGATCCCACACGGAGCGGCGCTCTAGGTGGGTCACGTGGCGTGCAGCTACTCAGCGGCACCCTTTTCAAGATTGGCCGTCGGCAGCTCATAATCCTTGAAGGTCTGGCGCAGCGCCAGCTTCTGAATCTTGCCGGTCGCCGTATGCGGAATTTCTTCCACAAAGGTTACGTCATCAGGCATCCACCACTTGGCGATCTTGCCTTCCATATACCCAAGGACATCCTCCTTGGTGGGTGCCTTACCTTCAGCCGGAATGACAATCAGGAGAGGCCGTTCATCCCATTTGGGGTGAGCGACACCAATAACAGCCGCCTCCTGCACATCAGGGTGGCCGACAGCGACGTTTTCAAGCTCGATCGATGAAATCCATTCGCCGCCGGACTTAATCACGTCTTTTGCACGGTCAGTTATATTCATGAAGCCGTCGGAATCAATCGTGGCTACGTCGCCCGTGTCAAACCATCCCTCGTCGTCCAGAATATCCCCGCCCTCACCCTTGAGATAAGAACCTGAGATTGCCGGTCCGCGCACCAAGAGATGCCCGAACGCTACGCCGTCGCGAGGCAACTCCTTGCCATCGTCGTCTGTGATTTTCATCTCTACGGTATAGATCGGGCGGCCCTGTTTGACCTTCACATCGATCTGCTGGTCGAGTGGCAAGTCTTCCATGCCAGACTTGAGGGACCCGAGCGTGCCCATCGGGGACAGTTCGGTCATGCCCCATGCATGGAACACCTGCACGTCAAACTCTTTCTCAAACGCCTCGATCATGAAACGTGGCGCAGCAGACCCGCCGATCACGACCCGGTTTAGTGCCGGCAGCTTTTTGCCTTCGGACTGCAGGTACTGCAGCAGCATCAACCACACGGTCGGAACGGCAGCAGTTATGCTCACATTCTCGGTTTCGAGGAGTTCGAAAATGCTCTCGCCGTCCATATTTGCGCCAGGCATCACCAGCTTTGAACCCGATGCCGGCGCCGCAAAGGCAATGCCCCAGGCGTTGGCATGGAACATAGGCACGACTGGCAAAACGTTGTCGACGGCCCGCATGCCGATGGCATCGGCATTGTTCACGGCAAGTGCATGTAGAACATTGGAGCGATGTGAATAGAGAACACCCTTCGGGTTGCCCGTGGTGCCAGACGTGTAGCAAAGGCCGCAGGCATCGTTTTCATCTACCTGCGCCCAAGCGAACTCATCAGAATTTGCATTGATGAGTGTCTCATAGCAAAGAGCACTCTTGAGCTTTGTCTCCGGCATGTGATCTTCGTCACACATGATGATGACATGTTGCAGGTTGGGTAGTTGATCTGCGATTCCTTCAATGATTGGGACAAAAGTCAGATCAACAAATAGAATTTTGTCTTCAGCATGATTTGCGATGTACACAAGCTGCTCGGCGAAAAGGCGAGGATTGAGCGTATGGCAGACCGCACCCATGCCCATAATGCCGTACCAGGCTTCCAGGTGGCGGTCTGTGTTCCACGCCATGGTGGCGACCACATCCCCCTTGGACATGCCCAATCCCGTCAGCGCATTTGCGATTTTCTTGGACCGTGAATGAATTTGCTTGTAGGTCGACCTACGGATCGGACCTTCAACTGACCGAGTTACAACTTCCCGGTCACCATGATACTGCGCAGCATGATCAATGATTGAGTGGACCAGAAGCGGCCAGTCCTGCATCAAACCCTTCATGGGGCTAGTCTCCCTATTAACCAGCCGCGCGTCGTTGATCCAGCGCAGCCTTATTGATTGCATGGTCTTTTTCAGTGCCGCATGGTGGCGACCCAGCTTTTGGCGATACTCTAAGCGAGCAATGCTTTGGGCTCAACGCAGCAATCGCTCTGGAATGCAAAAAACCGTTCCGGCAAAAACACTTAGAAAAACCGAAATCACGAAGAGGAACACCGCCCGATGAGCGAAATTACGTTCGCACCTGCTCACGTGCTGGCTGCTATGATCCGCCGTCGGGAGATATCTTCGGTCGAGCTGATGGATCACCTCATCACCCGATACCATGCACACAACCCTCATTTGAACGCGATTGTCGCAACTGACTTTGACCGCGCTCTGGCGCAGGCTGAAGAAGCAGATCACGCGCTATCAAATGGTGAAATATGGGGCCCGTATCATGGTGTGCCCATGACGATTAAGGATGCCCTGGAGACAGAGGGGCTGGTCACAACAGGGGGATCAACGGACCTTGCCAAACACATACCGCAGTTCGATGCGGATGCAGTTGCCCGCATCAAGGCCGCAGGCGCCATTGTATTTGGCAAGACCAACGTCCCTTTTTTCTCCGGAGACCTGCAGAGTTACAATGATGTCTACGGCACGACCAATAATCCTTGGGACGTAACGCGCGGCCCGGGCGGTTCGTCTGGCGGTGCTGCAGCAGCGCTGGCAGCAGGTTTGACGCCACTTGAGATCGGCTCTGATATTGGCGGATCCATTCGCACGCCGGCGCAGTTGTGCGGCGTTTTCGGCCACAAAGCCAGTTTCAATCTTGTGTCATAGCGCGGACATGTGCCGGGCCTTCCTGGCGCTTTGTTTACCGGTGACCTTTCAGTGGTCGGCCCAATGAGCCGCTCGGCGCGCGATCTGGAAATCGCCTTGTCCATGATTATGGGCCCAGATGACTTTGACGGCGTCGGCATCGCGCCTGCCCTTCCCGAACCGCGGGCGCGTGATCCCCGCGAGCTGACGGTGGCCACGTGGTTTGATGACCCTGTCTGCCCAGTAGATGCGGAAAATGTGACACTTATGGAGGAAGCGGCAACTGCTCTTGAACAAGCAGGAGCGGTCGTCCATCGCGATGCGCGGCCTGATTTCACATTTAACGAGGCCTTCGAGATATATGCGACACTACTCCACGGGGGTACAACACGTGGCTTCCCGTCGGCCGTAGTTGACAGAATGCGCGAGGCAGCCAAGGCCCTAGCCCCCGGTGATAGGTCCCACCAGGCTATGCAGGCACGCGGCGCGGCGCTGACTTATCACGAATGGCTTGTCTGGAAAGAGGCCCAGGCACAGATGCGGGCAAAGTGGGCCAGCTTCTTTGAGACCTATGATGTCGTGCTGATGGCCGTAGCGCCTGTCGCCGCCTTCCCGCATGATCAGCAGTCGAACTTTCATGCGCGCACGTTGACTGTGAATGGCGAGGCGCGGCCGTATTTGGACCTGGTCAGTTGGGCTGGGCTGCCGTTGGTCTCCTACCTGCCGGGAACAGCTGTTCCAGTTGGTCGAACAAATGCCGGGTTGCCGGTTGGTGTTCAGGTGGTGGGACCGTATCTAGAGGACTTCACGACAATTGCTGTCGCCAGCATGCTTGAACGCGAGCTGGGTGGGTTTGTGGCTCCACCTCAGTTTGCCTGATAAAGGAGTCCAACGACGTGGACATTTATCACGGTTTTTTTGATCTCAAAGAGCAAGAATCTGATATCGGTTTCGCCGACGAACTGAGCGCTTTTCTCGAGTTTCTAACGTTGCAAGGACGTATCGAAAGTTGGCGGTTAATGCGACGCAAACTTGGGCTTGGTCCAAAAGAGTTGGGTGAGTTCCACCTGATGATTGAAGTGCGCGACCTCACCCAACTGGAGGATGCGTTTAAACAGGTGTCAGGGCGGAATGGTGACACTGAGACAAAGCACGCTTCCGTAAATCAAAAAATCGCAGCTATCACATTTGCGCTATATCGAGACTTTCCGGACCCTCATCGGATACGTGGCGAAGAGCAATTCTGACTCTTCGAACGTAGCGCGCCCTAATCCCGAGACGGGAATCCGGCCTCAAGTGCAGCAATTGTATAGTCAAACTTCTCGCGTGTGCTGGCATCAGGTACGACGCAGTGATCTTTGCCGGCCTCCATGGCATCAATAGCAAGCGCCGCCACGTGCTCAACGGTCATCCCTTCATCGCGCCAGTAGGCACCCGCCTCCTCGGGCTGGTGACGTGGCCCTCCAAATTTTTCCGGCCGCGAACGCGCAGCGTCCCAGATGCGTGTGTTTACCAGACCGGGATAAATGGTGGTGACGCCAATGCCTTTCGGCATGAGCTCAGCCCGCACGCCCTCGGCGAGGCCGGCCATCGCCTTCTTGCTGGCACCGTACGCAGCAAGTCCCTCATCAAGGGGTGCCAGGCAGGCGCTAGATGCCGTAAATGCAACATGTCTTTCGCCGGCTTGCTCGAGCATTCCAGGAACAAACGCGCGCACGGTATTGATGGGCCCAACGACATTGACATTCAACAGCCAGTCAACCGCGCGTTCGGATGCTCCAATGTAGCCACCGCCGATCCCAACGCCGGCATTCACGATTAGCAGCGAAACAGGGCCAAGTGCCTTTTCGACAGCACCCGCCGCGGACGCCAAACTTCCGCGATCAGTTACGTCTGTTGCGATCGCCGCCGCCTGCACACCTTTTTTCTTCACCTCATCTGCCGTAGCTCGAGCCTTGTCCTCAAGAACATCGAGCACTGCGACGTTTACGCCCACGTCAGCTAGTGCCAGTGCGTATGCCGCGCCAATGCCGTCCGCGCCTCCCGTTATGACCGCGTTGCTGCCTTTGACCCTGGACATCAGCGTCTCCCCCAAAAACAATTGCGTTTAAACACGTTAGATGGCGAAGCATGTGGGCAGTTCAAGGCCAACCGTGTTTCTGAGAAAACCGCTTGACCACCTCTTTGACTCGAAAGCGCTTGTCGGGGCTAATTGCATCCAACGCTTACGCGCACAAGACAAACCACTCTGAGGAATACGCCATGGACCTCACGAACGCGCAAATGCGCGATATCGAGACACTGATCCATCCCTACACAAATCTGGATGCGTTTCGGCAGACAGGCCCGGTGGTGATGGAGCGTGGCGAAGGGATTCATGTGTGGGACACGACCGGCAAACAGTACATCGAAGGGCTGTCCGGCCTGTGGTGCACATCGCTTGGCTACAATGAGCAGGAACTCATTGATGCGGCGATGGAACAGTTCAGGACGCTTCCCTTCACCCATACATTTGCGGGCAAGAGCCACGAACGCGCCATTGAATTGGCGGAAATGATCAAGGAAATTGCGCCGCACGACGCATCAAAAGTCCTTTTTTGCGGATCGGGGTCAGAAGCCAACGACCAGCAGATCAAGCTCGTCTGGTACTACAACAACGCGCGAGGACGACCTGAAAAAAAGAAAATCATATCTCGAAAGCGCGCCTATCATGGCGTCACAGTCGCTACCGCCAGCTTGACGGGACTGCCTGCCAATCAGATAGATTTTGATCTGCCCATAGACCGCATCCACCACGTGAACTGCCCGTTTGCATATCGCGAAGCGGAGCCCGGAGAAGCAGACGATCAGTTCACGGACCGTTTAACTGCAGAGCTGGATGAGTTCATACAACGCGAAGGCCCTGAAACCGTTGCAGCCTTCATTGCAGAGCCTATCCAGGGTGCGGGCGGGGTGCTCGTTCCGGCTGACGGGTACTTTCACAAGATCCAAAAGGTTCTCGACAAGTATGACGTCTATCTGATTTCGGACGAAGTGATCTGCGGCTTCGGGCGGACCGGAGAAATGTTCGGAGCTCAGACGTTTGGCATGAAGCCTGACAGCATATCCATAGCAAAGGCCCTGTCCTCAGCCTATCTGCCCATTGGCGCCATCACCGTCGGAGAAGACATGTATCAGGCGATGCTGGATGAAAGCCGCAAGATCGGTGTGTTTGGGCACGGCTTTACCTATACGGCCCATCCGGTATGTGCCGCGGTGGCAATCAAGACTCTAGAAATCTACAAGAAACGAAACATCGTTGCGCATGTCCAAAACCTTGCGCCTGTATTTGAGGGTCGGTTTGCCAAACTGTCGGATCATCCATTGGTCGGGAACTCGCGTGCCAAAGGCCTTATCGGGGCCGTTGAGCTAGTTGCTGACAAACCAACAAAACGCTCTTTTGAAGTGTCCATGAAGGTCGGCGCCGCATGCCAGGCAAATGCAGAGACTGAAGGCCTTCTGTCACGAGCCCTTGGGGGTGACATTGTGGCGCTGTGCCCGCCCCTAATCATCAAGGAAGATGAGATTCATGAAATCTTTGATCGTCTTGAACGCGCATTGGACAAGACTGAACATTGGGTCAACAAGGAAGGGCTGCGGGCCGCTTAGACGTGCTGACCGCCATTGATGTGAATCTCGGCCCCCGTGACGTAGCTCGATTGCTCTGAACACAGGTAAAATATTGTCTCGGCAACCTCTGACGGTTGACCGAGGCGCCGCAGAGGTAACTCTTCGACAAGCTTGTCAGTTCCTGGCGACAGGATAGATGTGTCGATTTCACCAGGCGCAATTGCATTCACGCGCACACCCAAAGGCCCGAAGTCCGATGCCATTTCGCGGGTCAAGGATGCAAGAGCTGCCTTTGAAGTCGCATAGGCAGAACCGGCAAACGGGTGTACGCGACTTCCTGCAATCGAAGTCACATTCACCACAGCACCCGATGCCGCGCGCAGCTCCTCGACCAGACCACGCGCGAGAATGACCGGGCCGAAAAGGTTGACGTGAAAAACATGCAACCAATCGGACAATTCTGTGTTCATTGTGCCCAATCGGCCGCCTTCCGCTCCCTTTGGACTAATACCCGCATTGTTGACGAGCGCATCAAGGCGGCTGCCTTGATCCTCCAGCCGGGTCCGCATTTCGGCGACAGCGTGCACAGTGTCCTCGGGATCTGAGAGATCAACCTGAATGTGATCTTCGGGGCCCGCTTCCCAAGGGCAGTTCTCGGGAAAGGCATGACGTGAACAGGTGATGACGCGCCACCCTGCCTGCGAAAACCGCATAACGGTGGCG